>JBCBCF010000008.1:0-33045 GCA_038530905.1 Acidobacteriota bacterium | reverse complement strand
ACCTGGCCACCAACATCCGGCTGGGCCACCACGAGGTCGACGATCAGCGCTTGCGCCGGGCGGCCGAAGAGGTCGGCGCCCTCGACTTCATCGACCGTCTGCCGGAGGGATTCGCCACCGAGGTGCGAGAGCGCGGCGCCGGCCTGTCGGTCGGGCAGAAGCAGCTCGTCGCGTTTGCCCGCGCGCTGGCGTTCAATCCAGAGATCCTCATCCTGGACGAGGCGACCGCGTCGGTCGACAGCGAGACCGAGCGCCACATTCAGGCCGCCCTCGACCGCCTGCTGAGAGATCGCACCAGCTTGGTCATCGCTCATCGACTGTCCACCGTCCGCCGCGCCGATCGTATCGTCGTGCTCCATCGCGGCGAGGTGCGCGAAGTCGGGACCCACCGTGAGCTTCTAGAGCTGGGTGGGATTTACCACAAGCTGCATGCGTTGCAGTTCGAGAAGCCCGAGCGCTCTGGCTCACCGGCACTCGTCGGCTGATGCCTTCGGCAGCGGCCGGTCGTTGAGCAGCCGTCGAACGGCCAAAAAAAAGCCTGCCTCGTTCGAGGCAGGGATCGGGACAGTGAGCTCTTTTTCCGCCGAACGTCGCGGCTCTCTGCTGGCGGCGAGTTCAAGGAGTTCGAATATCAAGTTGCGTGCCAGCCATCGGCTCGCGCGTTCCTGAGGCAATCGACCGTTTCTTCGGCCGATCTCTCGGATCGCGTGGTCGTTTTTGAGAATCAGTGATTCTCGCAGTTGAGAATCGGTTCTCGGAGCGCGGCGGCCGGCGATTCAGATTCGGCGGCCGCGCCGTCGGTGCGGTATGAGACACTGCCGCCACAATCCTCTCGAGATCGACGGCCTGCACGTCGATCCCCTTGTCGTTCGAGCATTCGGTCGGTCGGTCGCTGCGGCATCCGTCCGTCCGCCCTGCGTCGCCCATGCTGCCGCCCGATCCTCGAGCGGCCGGCAGGCGCACGCCCGATCTGCCTTCCTCGACGCCGCGGCGTCGCGAGAGGGGACCGACGCTGATCTGCCGAGGCATGACCTTGGCCGAGAGTTCTATGCCGTTTCGCGTATTGGCTCGCTTCGACGAACAGAGCATCCGCGCTGATCTCCACGAAGGACGCAACTTCATCGGGTCGGATCCCGCGTGCGAGGTCGTCTTGTCCAACGCCACCGTGTCGCGCCGCCACGCCGCGGTCGATGTGAAGGGGGGCGAGGTGATCCTCGAGGATCTCCAATCGACCAACGGCACGCTGCTTCGGTCTCAGCGGATCGAGCGCGAGCGCATCGTGCCGGGCGATGTTTTTGTCATCGGTCGGGTGGTCGTGCGGCTGGAAGAGATCGCAGCGGACGACCTCGAAGTCGGGATTCCGGTCGGTCGTCTGGCCGATCCAAGCGGCGTCGCCGAGTCTCCCGACGAGCGCACCGCCTCGTTTTCGCCGCTCGATCACTTCACGCTCGATCGGCTGCCGAAGCTGCTGCGCGACCTGACGGCCGAACCGACGCGTCAGCAGGTTGCTCAGGCGGTCGGCCACGCGCTCTTCGAGACCATGCCGGTGGTGGCCGTGGAGATCTCGGATGTGGGAGGCGGCGAGCCGGGCATTTTGTTCTCAGCACGCGGCGTCGAGCCCGACGACACCGCGGACGAGCCGAGGGCGTCGACTGAAGTCGCCCCCGATCAGGCGCTGGAGACCGAGCCCGGTTCGATCGAAGAGCGACGCGGGCCGCTGGTCTTGCGCGTTCGGTTCATCCAGCGGGCGGCCGCCGAGCACTATCGACCGGTCGCCGTGGCGGCGATGCTGATGCTCGACCTCGCCGATCAGCTCGCCGGCCGTCGGCCTCCCTCAAGCGCCCAAGAGACTTCGGGCGTCGAACGGCCGCAGCCGCCGAGCGTCGAGCTCGACGTGCAGCGGATCTACGACCAGGCGGAGCGCATCTCGCGCGGCGACGTCGGCGTGATGATCTACGGCGAGTCCGGGACCGGCAAAGAGGTCCTGGCGCGCTTTATCCATGCCGCCTCGCCGCGCTCGACGCAGCCGATCGTTGCGATCAACTGTGCCTCGCTGCCGCGGGATCTGCTTGAGGCCGAGCTCTTCGGCGTGGAGCGCGGCGTGGCGACCGGCGTCGAAGCGCGGCCAGGCAAATTCGAAGCGGCCGACGGAGGCACGCTCTTTCTCGACGAGATCGGCGACATGGCGCCGGAAACGCAGGCCAAGATCCTTCGAGTGCTGCAGGAGAAAGAGGTGTTCCGGCTGGGTGGCCACACCCCGAGGCCGGCCCGGGCGCGGGTGATCGCGGCGACCAATCGGCCGGTCCAGCAGATGATTCAGCAGGGCAAGTTCCGCTCGGATCTGTACCACCGCATCGCGACTTGGGAAGTTGAGCTGCCGCCGCTGCGTCGCCGGCGAAGCGATATCCCGAATCTGGCGGCCCACTTTCTGGCGCGCGAGGCGGAGCGCCACGGTCTGCGACCGCGAGGCATCTCCTTGGCGGCGCTGCGCGCGCTCCGGCGCTACCGGTGGCCGGGCAACATCCGGCAGCTCCGCAACGAGATCGCCCGTGCCGTGCTTTTCCTGGAAGATCGCGAGCTGCTCGATACCGGTCGCCTGTCGGCTGAGATTCGGGGCGAGACGGAGCGGGTTGGCACCGCCTCGCTCGCGTCGATCCTCGAGTCGGTCGAGCGTGACGAGATTGCTTCGGCGCTCGACGCCGCCCGCGGAGACACTGCGGCGGCCGCTGAGCAGCTCGAGATCAGTCGCCCGACGCTCTATCGCCGCATCAAGAGTCTCGGCCTTGCGCTACCGGGCGATCGGGATTGAGGATCGGCCGTTGGATGGTCAGCCCGCGGACACGGAGCCGGCTCCGATGCAGCGACAGGCCGCTGCCGATCCGGCCGGCTCCGAGACCGAGCCGCGGCCGCCGCTTCGCGACGAGGTGCGCGAGGCGGCGCTCTCGCTGTGGCGCGGTGCGGTGGGTCTGTCGTTTCTCCTACTGATGGCGTTGGCAGTGTGGGGTGCCCTCGACCTTGATCGCCGGGCGCGGGACCGTCTGCACCCGACGGCGACGCCCTCGAACGTTCGCGCATGGGACGCTTTGGTCGAGACAACGCCGACCGGAGAGCCGCCGCCGTCGGCGTCGGTCGATGGCCTGTCGCCCGGCCCCCTCGTGCCCGGCGCCCGGTTGCCCGGCGCCCGGTTGCCCGTCGCCCGGTTGCCCGTCGCCCAGAGGCCCGGGCCTCGAGCCATCACCGGCGATGGGGCAAGCGTCGTGTTTGTCGATCAGTTGCGCGCTCGACGGCTGATGGTGCCGGTGCGCGATGTCGGACCGGCGAAGCTGGTGGATAGCTACGACGAGCCGCGGGGCGGCGGCTCGCGCGTGCATCGGGCGATCGACATCATGGCGCCGGTCGGCACCGAGGTTCTCGCCGTCGAGGACGGAACGATCGTCAGCCTGGCCGAGAGCCGGCTCGGCGGCCGAACGATCGTTCAGCTCGATCTCACCCGAACGTTCCGCTATTCCTACGCTCATCTTGACCGCATTGCACGCGGTCTCGAAGAGGGCGACCGGGTCCGGCGCGGTCAGGTGATCGGCACCGTCGGCTCGACTGGCAATGCCTCTGCCGACGCGCCGCATCTTCATTTCGCGGTTGCCGTTCTCGATGACGACGCGCGGTGGTGGGACGGCGATCCGCTCAACCCTTTCGACATCTGGCGGCCCTGATCTTCGGCAAGCGCCGCCGAGGTCGGCGGTCGTCGGTTCTGTGCCCGTTCGACCGCCGCGATGCTAGGCTCCCATCGGGAGCTCGTCTCGATCCCGTTGGCGCGCTTGCCGTCCGCTCTCGACTCCGGAGTTCTCCATGACCGACGTTCCGTCTACGCCCGACGCGCCGACCAGCGATCGGAAAGGCATCGCATTCACGCCGATTCCTGAGGCTATCGAGCGCTTCCGAGCCGGCGAGATGGTGATCATCGTCGATGACGAGGATCGCGAAAACGAGGGCGATCTGGTCATCGCCGCCGAGCGCGTGACGCCAGACGCGATCAACTTCATGGCCAAGCACGGTCGCGGGCTGATCTGTCTGTCGCTCACTGAAGAGCGCTGCCGCGAGCTGGCGCTGCCGCTGATGGTTGACGAGTCGTCGATGACGCCGTTCGGCACGGCGTTCACGGTGTCGATCGAGGCGCGCGGAAAGGTCACCACCGGTATCTCGGCGTCCGATCGCGCGGCGACCGTGCGCACCGCCATCGATCCGGCCACTCAGCCGCGGGACCTGGCCCGCCCCGGGCATATCTTCCCGGTCCGCGCTCGGCCGGGCGGGGTGCTCAAGCGAGCTGGCCATACGGAGGCGTCGTCGGATCTGGCGGCGCTCGCCGGCTTCCATCCGGCCGGTGTCATCTGCGAGATCATGAATGATGACGGCACGATGGCGCGGGTCCCGGACCTCGCCGTCTTCGCCCGCCGGCATGGCCTGGCGATTCTGACGGTGAGCGATCTCATCCGTCATCGCATGCGTCACGAGACCCTGGTGGAGCGGATCGCGTCGCCCCGCCTCAAGACGCCCTATGGTGAATTCACTGCCCACGGCTATCGCTCGGCGGTGACTGGAGAAGAGCACGTCGCGTTCACTCTTGGCGACATCGAGCCCGACGTGCCGGTTCTCGTTCGGGTGCACAGCCAGGATCTGCTCGGTGACCTCTTCGGCCCCGCCGGCGTGGTCGGTGGCTCGCCGGTGCACCGGGCGCTGCGGCGCATCGCGGACGAAGGCCGCGGTGTCCTCCTCTATCTCCTGCAGGAAACGGGCGGCCCCGGCTTCCTTCACAAGCTGCGCGCGCTGGAACAATCCGCCACCGAGCTCTCCGCCGACGCCTCGGCCGCGCGGCGCGACGAGCGCAACTACGGCATCGGCAGTCAGATCCTGCGCGATCTCGGCGTCCGCAAGATGCGCCTCATCACGGACAACGTCGGCAAATACGTCGCCATCGACGGCTACGGGCTCGAGATCGTGGAGCGCTTGGCGCTCGAGCTCGAGGATGGCGATGCTTCGAGCGGTCAGATTCTGCGCTGGAGTGACGGCGGCGCCGGCCGCTGAACCCAGTCGTCTTGCCTTCGACGATTCCCGCTCTGCCTCAACGAGGGCCCCAGGACCGGAGTTGCCTTTGCTCAGGTCGCAAGATCTGAGTCCTGGGCCCGGCGATTTGCCTCGATCCGGAAATTTCCACGCGGGCCGCCTCGTTCTGCCGGCAGCGCGCCTTCGGATCGCAACACTGGAGCGCGCGACCTGAGATCTGTCGTTCGTCTCTTCTGGATGCAGAGGTATGGTCTGCGGTCGGTGCTCGGTCGATCGCCACGGCAACGATTCGCGGCCTCAAAAGCTGAGTGCGTCTCACTCAATCTCGAATGTGCTCAGACAACGCTTGACAGGGTGCATTCCGTCGTCTAGATTCCGCTAGCACTCGCACTCGATGAGTGCTAACAATCGGCGCAGCCCGCCGATCCTCCCTGGCCCGCCGCGGTGGGCCGATCCGAACTCAGCCAACACCGGCGCGGTAGCCAACTGCCCGCCGTATCCAGGCAACCGATTCATCCGACAGGCCGCGAGGCCGCGAGGAGGAAGACCAGTGTCCATTCGACCCTTGCACGATCGCGTCGTTGCCAAGCGCAAGGAGCAGGAAGAGGAGATGCGTGGAGGCATCATCATTCCCGACTCCGCCAAGGAAAAGCCGCAGGAAGCCGAAGTCGTCGCCGTCGGTCCCGGCAAGCTGGACGACTCCGGCAATCGCATGCCGATCGACGTCAAGGCCGGCGATCACGTGCTGATCGGAAAGTACGCCGGCAACGAGATCAAGATCGATGGTGAGGATCTCGTGATCCTGCGCGAGGACGAGATCCTCGGCATCATCGAGTGATCGCCGCTCCGTCGCTGCTGCACTTCGGCGCCGCCTGCCTGGCGCACTGACTCGCTGAACTTCAAGCTCGCAGAACAGAGAGGAGTTTCTCTCCATGGCTAAGCAGATCATTTACTCCGAGGACGCCCGCGGCGCGATTCTGCGCGGCGTCAACAAGCTGGCCGACGCGGTCAAGGTCACCCTCGGTCCCAAGGGCCGCAACGTGGTGATCGAGAAGAGCTTCGGCTCGCCCACCATCACCAAAGACGGCGTCACCGTCGCCAAAGAGATCGAGCTCGCCGACGGCGTCGAGAACCTCGGCGCGCAGATGGTGAAAGAGGTCGCTTCGAAGACCTCCGACGTGGCCGGCGACGGCACCACCACCGCCACCGTGCTCGCCCAGGCGATCTACCGCGAAGGCTCCAAGAACGTCACCGCCGGTGCCAATCCGATGGCGCTCAAGCGCGGCATCGACCTGGCGGTCCAGGCTGCCGTGGCGAAGATCGACGAGCAGTCGAAGCCGGTCGAGGGCAAGGACATCGCCCACGTCGGCACCATCTCGGCCAACAACGACTCCGAGATCGGCCAGATCATCGCCGAGGCGATGGAGAAGGTCGGCAAAGACGGCGTGATCACCGTCGAGGAGGCCAAGGGCCTCGAGACCACCCTCGAAGTGGTCGAGGGCATGCAGTTCGATCGCGGCTACCTGTCGCCGTACTTCGTCACCGACTCCGAGCGCATGGAGACGGTGCTCGAGAACCCGTCGATCCTCCTGCACGAGAAGAAGATCTCCTCGATGAAGGATCTTCTGCCGGTGCTCGAGCAGGTGGCCAAGCAGGGCAAGCCGCTCCTGATCATCGCCGAGGACGTCGAGGGCGAGGCGCTGGCCACGCTCGTCGTCAACAAGCTGCGCGGCACGCTCAATATCGCCGCCGTCAAGGCGCCGGGCTTCGGCGATCGTCGCAAGGCGATGCTCGAGGACATCGCGATCCTCACCGGTGGCCGCGTGATCACCGAGGATCTCGGCATCAAGCTCGAGAACGTCCGCTGGGAGGACCTCGGCGAGGCGAAGAAGGTCGTCATCACCAAGGAAGACACCACGATCGTCACCGACACGGACTCCGCTGAGCGCCGTGAGGCGATCGCCGGCCGCGTCAAGCAGATTCGCAATCAGATCGACGAGACCTCGTCGGACTACGATCGCGAGAAGCTGCAGGAGCGCCTGGCGAAGCTGGTCGGCGGTGTTGCCGTCATCCAGGTCGGTGCCGCCACCGAGACCGAGATGAAGGAAAAGAAGGCGCGCGTCGAGGACGCCATGCACGCGACCAAGGCGGCCGTCGAGGACGGCATCGTGCCGGGTGGCGGCGTCGCTCTGCTGCGCGCCATCGAGGCGATCGACGGCGTCGACACCGACGGCGACCAGGCGGTCGGCGTCGCCATCGTGCGCCGTGCGCTCGAGGAGCCGGCCCGTCAGATCGCCGCCAACGCTGGCGAAGAAGGGTCGATCATCGTGCGCGACATCCTGGCGACTTCGGGTGCCGAGGGCTACAACGCGGCCACCGGCGAGTTCCAGGATCTGGTGGCGCACGGCGTCATCGATCCGGCGAAGGTGACCAAGAGCGCGCTGCAGAACGCGGCCTCGATCGCCGGTCTTCTCCTCACCACCGAAGCGATGGTGACGGAGATCAAGGAAGAGAAGGCTGACGACCATGGCGCCGGTGCTGCTGCCGGCATGGGCGGCATGGGCGGCATGGGCGGCATGATGTGATCGCCCGTCCGGGTCGACGGCGCGTCGCGCGCTCGAGCCCCGGGCAACGTGTCGCACCGGCCTGCGGGTCGGTGCGACAGCCGAAGCGCCTTCCGTCGGCAGGACGGAAGGCGCTTTGTGCTTGCAGGAAGATCGTCCGGACATGACACCCGCCGAGCCGCCCGAGAGCGACCGATCTTCGAAGCGGCTTCGCTAAGATGCCGGCTGTCAATGTCGACGCTCTCGATTCCCGGTGTTCTAGCGATCGCCGCGTGGGCCGCACATGACCGAGGTTTCGTCTTCCTGCGGGGTCGTCTCGTCCTTCGCTTCGTGATTCAGAAATGCTGACGCCCATTGCTTCGTCCAGCCTGCGCCCGTCTTTCGCGACGGGTGATGCGATGGCGTGCCTGTCGTGTGGAGCGTCCGTCGAGCCTCGTTCACCCTCGCCCTACGGCGCCGTGGCGCATCGCGAGGCGACACCATAGGCCGAAGGCTGCTCTGGCTGCGGCCGGACGTCGCGTCGCACACTGGCGCCGGTCGCCGTGTCGAGGGCATGATCGAGGCGCTCGACCGAAGCTTCGACATCACGGCCCCGACGCTGCGCGAGGCGTTCGGCGATCGGCTCGATCACGCATCAGCGCGGCGCTTCGGCGTCCCCTCGTGGGCCTCGCCGCCGCGCCACGTCCGACCCCTTCAGGAGCGGGCGCAGGCGCTTGAAGACCGTCACAGCCCCGACGTCGTGGTCGTCGCGCACGCCTCCACGCTTGCGCGCCTCGAGGGCGTTGCCTGGCGCGCGCCGCTGGTCGTCGACGCGTACGATCTCCTGTGGACGCAGGTGCGCCGTCGCGCCGGCCGTCGATGGCCCGGGCGGCTGCGCGCCATGCTGCGTGAAGGTCTGGCGCGACGTTATGAGCTCCGTCTGCTGTCCCGCGCTCGGCTGGTCTGGGTCTGCAGCACGCTCGACGCCCGCCGGCTGGCGAGCGCAGGGTTCAGCGGGCAGGCTGTCGTGACCGGTCGACCGTCCGTTGTCGTCGTTCCCAACGTCGCCCCGCCGCCGGCCGCGACGACGGCCGTGCCCTCGACGCGCGCGCGCCCGCCGACCGCTCTCTTCGTCGGCACGATGGGGTACCACGCCAACCGATCGGGGATTCGCTGGTTTGCCGAGGAGATCTGGCCGCGCGTGCGCGAGCGCCTGCCGACCGCCCGCTGCCGCATCGTCGGGCGCTGGCCGGCGTGGAGCCCGCCGCCGGCGACCCTCGATCAGCCGGGCCTCGAGGTTGCCGGCTTTGTCGATGAGCTGGCGCCCGAATGGCGAGGCGCCGACGTCTTCGTCTGCCCGCTGCGGGTGGGCAGCGGCACCCGCATCAAGATCCTCGAGGCATGGTCGCAGCGTCTGGCGGTCGTCTCGACGTCGGTCGGCGCCGAGGGTCTGATCGAGCCTTCCGATGGCGGGGCCGATGGCCCGCCTGCACTGCTGGCCGACGATCCCGAAGCATTCGCCGAGGCCACAGTGCGCGTCCTGGCCGAGGCCGATCTCGCCAAGGCGGTGGCGGCCGCTGGCCATCGCCTGTGGCGCGATCGCTATACGCCGGAGGTCGCTGCCTCGGCCGCAGCCGCATCGATCGATCGTCTGCTCGGCTGCTGAGCGTCCTCCTCCCGCGAGCCCACGCGCGCCGCGTGGCGAACGAGAGCCTTGGCGACGGCGTCGGTCGTCGCGAGGGCCAGGCGATCGTAGCCATTGGCGTTGAGATGGCCGTCGAGCGGGTAGTAGAGCGCGCTCGGTCCGCCGTCCGCCAACCCGAGGGCCGCAAAGCCGTCGACAAAGGGCAGCCTGTGGCGCGCCGCCAGCTTGGCCAGCCGGTCGATCGGCGCGCGCTCGCTGCGGAGCAGGTCGGGCAGCTCGGGCACGGCGATCAGAATCGGCTCGAAGCGAGCGCTCGCCGCTCGCTCCTTGAAGCGAGCCAGCCAGGCGTCCATCAGTCGCCAGCCGTCCTCCATCTGTCGCCGCTCAGCTTCGCCCGTCGCCTGTCGGCTCTGGCGCCAGGCGCGCAGGCGCGGCGCCAGCGACAGCATGGCGGCGTTGAACAATGCGGAGCGGCGCTCGAGCAGACGGCGGGCATCGCGCGGGCGCACTCGCCGGGCGGCCGGCTCGGTTTGAGCGGCCGCGGCGGTCTCGGCGATGGCGCGGTCGCCGGTCGGGCCGAGCTCCGGCCGAGGGCTCGAAGCGTCGTGCGCCCAACGCTCGAAAACGACGGCTCCTGACACGTCGTTGGCTCCGGAAGCGCGGCTGCCAAGATAAACGAAGAGAGCGACAGCGGCCGGCCGATGCTCGAGGAGCTCCTCGACGTGGAGGATCGACGGCTGCAGAGCGTAGCCCGGGACACCCAGGTTCCACACCTCGATCGGTCGGCCGGCGGCCGCCAGATGTGCCGCGAGGCGTGCCGGAACCGCTGCGTCTGCTTCCGCGCCGACTCCGAAGGTGAAGGAGTCGCCGGCGGCGAAGACGAGCGGCCCACCGACGCGCCGCGGCGCCGGGCCGCGCAGTCCGAGACGGTTGATCTCGACCCGCGTGTCGAACTCGGTGGCGATCAGGCGGCCGCGATAGCCGGGCGTCAGCGCATAGCGGCGCGTCGGATGGTCCTGGTTCCAATGAGGCGAGCCCGCGTCGGCGAGGTAGCGAAACGGCTCGATGTCGATCGCCAGGCGCGCGATGCCTTCGCCGAGCAGCAGGGCGACGAGGGTCGAGCCGCCGAGGAGCAGGAGATTGCCGGCCCATCGGCGAGCCCGCGCGCCTCGGCCCGATGGACTCATGCCGTGGGCTCGGGGCCGTCGTCCCGGAGATCCGCAGCGCACTCGATCTCGTGCAGGTCGGGCGTCGGCAGCGGTCGCAGGATGGCGCGGATGGTCGCGGCAAGAACTCCGAGGTCGCCGAGAGCGGAGCGTCGCGCCTGCGCCTCGCGCGCGCCGGCGAGCTTCCACGGCAGGAGCCGCCGATAGGCCTCCTCCGGTTCACCGCCGAGGGCGCGCAGCACCGCCTCTTCGTTGCGCAGGCGCAGGGTCACCGGATCAGTGAGCCCCGGCCGGACGGCGAGCACGTCGCGCCAGGCGTCATCGTCGCGATCGACGAATCGGGGCACTTCGGGGCGCGGCCCGACGAGCGCCAGGTCGCCCCGCAGCACGTTCCAGAGCTGCGGCAGCTCGTCCAGCTTCGTTTTGCGCAGCACGCGGCCGATGGTCGTTACCCGTCGGTCGCCGGCAGCCGTGACCGCCGCGCCGTCGCCGTCGCCGTCGCGCCGCATGGTGCGCAGCTTGAGCAGCGTGAACGGCCGGCCGCCACGGCCGATCCGCGTCTGCCGGAAGAGAATGGGGCCTGGCGAGGTGGCGCGCACGGCGAGAGCGGCCAGGCCGAGGAGCGGCGCCGTTGTCCACAGACCAAGCGCGGCGAGCGTCGCGTCGATGGCGCGCGGCAGCCCTCGCGGCCGCCGCCGCTCCGGGCTCCCATGCTCGACCCGGTGGCTCATGCCTCGGAGCGGGCGGAGGCGATCGCCCGGCCCGCCGTCGGTCGCGCGTTCCGACGGCAGAGTTCGCGGACGGTCGCGATGACGTGCTCGATCTCTTCCTCGCGCATCGCGGGAAAGAGCGGCAGGGTCACCGTCTGGCGCCAGACGTCGGTGGCGACCGGGAGGTCTTGCGGTCGCCAGCCGAACGCCTCGCTCCAATAGGGATGCAGGTGCAGCGGTCGCCAATGCACCGAAAAGCCGACGCCGTGCGCGCGGAGTTCCTCGAGGAAGCGATCGCGATCAATGGCGAGGGAATCGGCGCGAAGGCGGATCTGGAAGAGGTGCCAGGCATGGATCCGCTCGGCAGCAGTCGGCGGCACGGCGTCCTGCGAGGCCGCCTCGGGATCGTCGCGCAGTGGCTCGGCGAGCGCAGGATCGTCGGCGCCGTCGGCCGTCGGCGGCAGCTCGATCTCCTCGACGTCGGCCAGCTCGCGACGGAAGCGCTCGGCGATCTCTTCACGCCGGCGTCGCAGCGCCTCGGCTTTGGCGAGCTGGTGCAGGCCCAGCGCCGAGGCGATGTCGGTGAGGTTGTATTTGTAGCCGGGAGCGACGATCCGGTAGTCCCACGCGCCCTTCGCCGTATAGCGACCCCAGGCGTCCTTCGACAGGCCGTGGAGCGACAGCGAGCGCATGCGCTCGGCCAGCTCCTCGTCGGCGGTCGTCACCATGCCGCCTTCGCCGGTGGTGATCGTCTTGTTGGCGTAGAACGAGAAACAGGTGGCCTCGGCCGAATCCTCGCCGCACCGGCGCCAGGGCGCCTCGGCATGCGGGCGCCAGGCAGCGGGGAAAGCGTGGGCGGCGTCCTCGATCCGCCACAGGCGATGGCGGCGCGCGAACTCGGCAACGGCGTCGAAGCTCAGTACGCGCCCGCCGACATGCACGGGCAGCATGCCGACGATCTCTGCGTCGCGCGGCAGATCGATCGGCAGCCGGCCCGCGCGCGCGTCGGCGATCTTGCGCTCGGCGTCGCGCAGATCCATCTGCAGCGTCGTCGGCGTGCAGTCCACCAGGATCGGCACGGCGCCTGCGTACCGAATGACCTCCGCCGTCGCGGCGAAGGTCATCGTCGGCACCAGAACCGCCTGCCCGGCGCGCAGGCCCAGGCCGAGGGTGGACAGGTGCAGGCCGGCGGTGCACGAAGCGAGGGCGACAGCGTGGCGCGCGCCGACCGCGTTGGCGAAGGCGGTTTCGAAGCGCTGCGTCTTGGGGCCGGTGGTCAACCAGCCGGAGCGGAGCGTCTCGACGACCTCGGCGATCTCCGCATCGTCGAGCTCGGGGCGGAAGAAGGGAACCTGCATCGACGGAAGGAGGCGCTCAGTCGGGGGCGCCTTCGACGGCGTGCCGGGTTGGTGAGGGCGGTCGCAGCACGCGCCATTGAGCATATATCCGCCGCAGTGTCCACGGCAGACGCTCCGACGTACCGATCTCGACTAGGCCCGGATGCGGCCACAGGCGCCGCCACACGACCCGCCAGCCCTGGCGAGTCCGGCGGCCGGAGCGCAGCCGCGCCCAGGCCAGCCGGCGGGTCGGCAGCTCCTCGGGTCGCGGATGCGCGATCAGCCGGCGCTCGGCGCTTCGCAGGGTCGGCATCAGGCGGGCGGCAATGGCACGGCATTCGGGCCGCTGCCACAGCGCGGACGCGACGCGGCCTCCGAGCACGGCCGGCGCCTGCAGGTCGGCCTCGCGCGCGGCCGCCACTACCCGCTCGATGAAGCCCTCGTCGCCGGCCGCCCGCGCCGCGTCGGCGATCTTCGACAGATCCCAGAAGCGGCCGATCGCGCGCGGCGGCGGCTCGAGCCACAGATGAGTCGCGGCGAGCAGCCAGGCATCGGCGAGGTCGAGGCGCTGGCCGCCGCCGGTCGAACCGTCCGCGGCGGGCGCCGCGCGGGCAAGCAGGCGATCGGCCACGTCGTCTCCCACGCTGCCCCACAGCCGCCAGTGCAGCTCGAGGAGAACGCCGCCGGGACCCGTCGCCTGCCAGGCGTAGCCTTCGTCTTGCAGGTAGCGCTCGGCCAACGGGCCGGTCCACAGCGCTCGCCAGCCGTCGGCGCGTAGGGCGTCGCGGGCTGACTCGAAGTGCGAGCGCTCGACGAGCAGATCGAGATCGGCGGTCCTGCGCTCCTCGGCGCGGGCGTAGACGCGCCGCCCGTCGGCGTCGACGCGATGGGCGAGATCGAGACCCTTGATCGGTGCCCAGAGCACCGCGATCCGATCGAGTGCCGTGGTGATCCGACCCAGCGCGTCATCGAGCGCCAGGTGGACGACCGCAGCTTTCCGGAGTTCTTCGCGCCAGGTGTCGACGGCCGGTGGCGGCGCGTCGGACCACCGCAGGTGCGCGGCGCGCAGGGCGAGGGCCGGGCCGAGTCGATGTCGACGCGCCAGCGCGCCGCCTTCGGGATGCACCGCCAGGCGGGCGAGCGCCTGGCGGTCGCCGTCGACGGCTGAGGCCAAGAGCCGCTGCTCGTGGCCGACGGTCGTCTCCTGCGCGGTGTCCCAGCTGGCCTTCGGCTCGGTCATCGGGTGTTCAGGTCTGCGACTCCGGGCCGAGGTACCCCTCGCCCTCGAGGTGCAGCAAGATGCGCTGCGCTGCCGCCTCGGGACTCAGCCCGCGCGTGTCGAGGACCAGCTCGGCGTCGGTCGGTACTTCGTAGGGGTCGTCGATGCCGGTGAAGCCGCGAATCTCACCGGCGCGCGCCTTGGCGTAAAGGCCCTTCGGATCACGCGCTTCGCAGGTGGCAAGCGGCGTCGCGACGTGCACCAGCGCGAAGCCGCCGACGTCCTCGATTGCCTCGCGGACCTCGCGGCGCACGTGATCATACGGAGCGATCGGCGCGCAGATGGCGATGCCGCCGTTCTTGGTGATCTCGCTCGCCACGAAGCCGATCCGGCGGATGTTGAGATCGCGATGCTCTTTCGAGAATCCGAGCTCGGAGGAGAGGTTGCGCCGCACGATGTCTCCGTCGAGCAACGTCACGGGGCGGCGATCCTGCTCTCGGAAGCGCACCTGCAAGACGTTGGCGATGGTCGATTTTCCGGCCCCCGACAGGCCTGTCAGGAAGACCGTGAAGCCGGCCCGTGGCCGCGGCGGACGGCTGCGGCGCAGCTCGGTTGCCACTTCCGGCCAGGTCAACCACTCCGGGATCTCGCCTCCGCGGTCGAGGCGCTGACGCAGCTCCGAGCCCGAAATGTGGAGCGGTGCAAGACCGTCGGGTACTTCGTCGTCGGCCACGTATTCGTCCAGCTCGCGCACGTAGACCATCGCGCGCGCCTTCCAGATCTCGATCTCGATCTCGTCGGCATGCCGTGCCAGCAGCTGCTGTGCCTCGAAGGGGCCGTAGAACGGCTCGCCCTGCGAATCGTTGCCCGGGCCGGCGTGGTCGCGACCGACGATGAAGTGGCTGCAGCCGTAGTTCTGCCGGATCAGAGCGTGCAGCACGGCCTCGCGTGGGCCGGCCATGCGCATCGCCAGCGGCAGCAGCGCAAGCTGTGTCGTCTGCCGCGGCGCGCGGGGCAGGAGCGCCTTGTAGCAGCGGACGCGGGTGAACGGATCGACGTCTCCCGGCCGGGTCGGTCCGACGACCGGATGGATGAGGAGATTCGCCTCGAGATCGCGCGCCGCCCGCAGGCTCAGCTCAAAATGCACGCGATGCATCGGGTTGCGCGTCTGGAACGCGACGATCCGACTCCAGCCGAGCTGCTCGAAGCGGGCGCGGAGCTGCGCCGGCGTCAGTCGCAGGTCGACGAAGTCGTAGTGACGCGGCAGGCGCAGCGCTTCGACGCGCCCGCCGACGGCGTGGGTGCGTTGCCGCTCGAGAGTCTGCACGACGCCGGGATGCCGGCGGTCCAGCGTGCCGAACAGCTGCTCGGCGAGGCCTTCGCGATCGGGTGCGTAGACCTCTTCCACGTGCAGCAGGCCGAGCGGCGTCCCCTCGCCGTCGATCAGGCCCAGCGCGCCCGCCGCTTCAGCCCGTGCAGCCGTCGCGGAGTCCACATCCAGCAGCACAGGCAGCGGCCACAGCGTGCCGTCGGGCAGGCGCAGATCGCGCGCCACGGAGTCGACGGCCGCCGAGGTCATGTAGCCGCTCAGCGGCGCGAATCCACCGTTCGTCAGCAGCTCGAAATCGCAGGCCTGGCGCGGTGTCAGCGACCAGACGGGTGCCGAGGCGATCGTGGCGCGGAGAGCGTCGGCGCGCTCCGCGCCGGCGACGAGGTCGACGGCGCGGCCGCCGTGGGGAGAGATCAAGGATGGACGGGCCATGGGACTCCTGAACGGGCGAGGGCCGGTCGGGCCGGCGCGAGGATCGATCGATGCGGGGCATGGGCACCCGCGAGTCAAGGAAGGTTCAGAGACGTCGTTCGCTCAGCTGCTCGGCGAGCGCCTGGTCGAGAAAGTCGATGTCGTCGGCCTCGAGCTGCTGCCGCCAGGCCGCGTTGGTCCCGGTGTGAATCGTCCACCCTTGGAGCAGGCGGTCGAAGCGTTGCGATGCCGGCAGCGACAGCCCGGCAAGCAGGCGGCGAAAGAACGCCGCCGGATCGGCGACGAGATCTTCGTAGTCCACGTCGAGGAAGCGCTCGCCAGCGAGCGCCGCCAGTCGCTGGCGCCCACGCCAGCTCGAGAGATAGCGCTCGGCGCCCTCGGCCAGGACCGCCTGTCGTGGCGTCGCCGCGAACTGCTCGGGACGGTGTTTGTAGCCCCAGCGCTGCTTGAGGTACGAAGCGACGACGGCGCGCGGATCGCGATCGATCCAGACGATGAACGGCCGCTCGAAGACCTCCTGCAGCTCGGCGTCGCGCGGCGCGCCGGTGAGCTTGGTGACAAAGCGCTCCTTGCCGCTCCAGTGCAGAATCGCCGCGATCGCCCGTCGACAGTCTTCAGGGCGGTCGTCGGCCCGCGCGCCACCGCGTGGTGCCGCCGAAAAGCCCGGAAAGTAGTGATTCCAGAAGCCGTAGGCTTCGGCCGATCGAGGCCATCGCCGACGCTCCCGGCTCCACCGCTCGATCGCCGGCACGTCCATCAGCCGATGGCCAAACGCCAGCTCGGGGCGGCTGGGCAGGCGATCAATCCAGCCGGAGATCCAGCCGAGGCTGGGGTGCAGCGACAGGATGCGGTTGAGCAGCGTCGTGCCGGAGCGCCCGGGACCGTGGAGGATCACAGCGTTGGGAATGCGTGCCGGCGCGACCGATGAGGAGCGACCGTCGGCCACGGCGGCGGATCATAGCGCAGGCGCGCAGCGGCTGCTGTCCCCGCGGACGCTGCGGCGTCGGCCAGCGCGGAGCGCTATAAGCTGCGCCCGTGCGCGTCCTCGTCGCCAGCAGCGAATTCCCTCCCGGTCCGGGTGGCCTCGGCACCCACGCGTTTGAACTCTGCCGTCATCTCGCCCGACGCGGACACTCGGTGCATGCCGCGGTGGTGCAGGACTACGCGAGCGATGGCGAGATCGCCGGATGGACCGCCGCGCAGCGGGCGCCGGATCGATTCGAGGTCGTGCGTCTGGCGCGCAGATCGCGGTGGGTCGACCCGTGGTCGCGCGCCGCTGCCCTCCGGCGCCTGCGGAGGAGAATCCGGCCCGACCTATGGATCGGCACCGGCGAGCGCATGCTGTGGCTGTCGCAGCTCGTCGCCGGCACGACGCCGTGGATCGGCGTGCTGCACGGCAGCGAGGTCGGGCAGGCGAGCGGCTGGCGGGTGCGGCTGACGCGCAGAGCGTTGCGATCGGCCGCTCGCGTCGTCTGCGTCAGTGAGCATACGGCGACTCTCGCGCGCCGTGCCGGGGTGACCGATCGGCGGCGGGCCGACGCGCTCGAGATCGTGCCGAACGGCGCTGACGCCGAGCGCTTCGCACCGCCGTCCGAGGAGGCCGAGTGGGAGCTGCGCCAACGTCTTGCTCTCGGCGAGGGCCCGCTGCTGGTGACCGTCGGTCACCTCAGCCCGCGCAAGGCACAGGATCTGGTGATCCGCGCGTTGCCGCGTCTGGTTGCGCGGTGGCCGACGCTGCGCTACGTCGCCATCGGCCTGCCGAGTGGTCGGCCGTCGCTCGAGGCGCTGGCGCGGGAGCTTGACGTGGCGGATCACGTGGTGCTGCCAGGCGCTCTGCCGGGTCCCGACGTGGCGACGGCGATGGGGACCGCCGATCTTTTCGTTCTCGCCAGCCGCGCCACCGACGACGGCGACGTCGAGGGCTATGGGATCGTCGTGATCGAGGCTGCTCTCTGCGGCACGCCGGCCGTTGTCAGCGGTGGTTCAGGTCTCGCGGAAGCGGTGGTGGATGGACAGACCGGCCGGGTGGTGCCGCCCGAAGATCCAGCGGCACTCGGTGGCGCGATCGAGGAGTTGTTGGCCGACCGAGCGCGGCGCGACGAGCTGGCCGCCGCGGCTCGTCATCGCGCCACGACCGAGGCGACCTGGGCGCATCGCGTCGGCCGCTACGAGGCGATTTGCCTCGACGTGGTGGCGCGCGCGTCGGCGGGCGAAGCGGCATCGGACGTCGCGCGGCCGGAGGCGACATGAAGAGTCCGCGCCCGACACCGCGGAGTGGCGAGCACGGGGCGCCGTGGAGCGCCGACCGCTATGCGCCGTGGAGCGCGGCCGAAAGTCTGCATCGGGACGAACGCCGGCGCTTGGCCGCCCGCGATCTGCACCGCCTCGGGCGGTTCCCGCGCGCCGGCGACGCCTGCCTCGAGCTAGGCTTTGGTGCCCTCGGCTGGGCCGGAGATCTGATCGGCTGGGGCTTGCGCGTGGCCGATCTGCACGGGATCGAGCTCGACGCCGAGCGGGCGGCGCTGGCCCGCGCGGCGCTGCCGGCGGCGGATCTGCGGGTCGGCGACGCGCGCTCCTTGCCCTGGCCCGACGGGACGTTCCGCCTCGTCATCGCCTCAACGCTCTTGACATCGATCCGCCAGCCAACCGATCGCCAGCGCATCGCCGACGAAGCGACGCGCGTCTTGGCGCCCGACGGCGCACTCCTGGTCTATGACTTCCGCTGGCCGAGCCCGCGCAATCGAACGGTCCGACGTCTCGGCGGCCGCGAGCTGCGTGCCCTCTTCTCGACGCTCGAGGGCCGGATCCGCAGCCTCACGTTGGCACCGCCGCTAGCCCGCCTTGTCGCGCCCGTGCTGCCGCGCGCGGCGACGCTCCTCGGCGGAGTCCCGCCTCTGCGCAGCCATCTGCTCGCCGTTCTGCATCGGCCCTAGTCGTCCGTCCACATCGATCCCGGTGCCCGCGCAGCAGGCCTCCCGGAACCCCCGGCATCGCTCCGCGCGGCTGCGCAAGAAAAAGCCCGCCATGGTGGCGGGCTGCAAAGCACGAACCTCAGCAGGTGCGCTGCGGCCTAGCCCTGGAGGTGTTTCTTCGGATCCTTGCCTTCGTAGGCGCGGTAGAAGTCCAAAATGGCTTCGCGCAGCGCGACGGCGGTGTCGGCGTCGGCACCCTGCTTGGTCTTCATCGCGGCGACCAGCACGGCGTGCGCAGCGGAGAGCTTCTTTGTGTAGCCCTCCGTGTCGGACGCCTTGATCTGCTGCGTCATGAAGTACTGAGCGATGATGTTCTGCGTATGCGTTGCGTGCTCGTCCTTCGTCGCGATCCAGCGCGCGAGCTGGTTGGCGGACGTCGCATCGGTCTTGCCGGCCAGCTCATGGATCTGCGCGATCGCCTTCGCGATCGTCGTCTGGTCCTCCAGCATCTGCTCGAATCGCAGCTGGTCCGTGTAGATGCCGCAGGGCACCTGGCAATGCGCGGAGACGTTGCTCGCGAACGCGGCGAGCGCCAGGCCAACGAGTACGCAAAGGACCCGCGGGTCCGTGAGACTGATTCGATGGGTCGTCAACGTCGGGTTCCTCTCGAGAACGCAAGGGTGAGTCCGGGGGTGCGACTGCTCGGCAGCTTAGCAGCTGCGTCTCGCCAGCATCTCCTCGCAAGAGGCCGCCGCCAGGCCGGTCGAGCGACAGCTGCAGGCGCCATTCGGCCCTGCGATGCGCGTTGATCGATCCGACCCCTGAGCACGGCGGAACTCGGTCGAGGATCCTGCGTTGTATAGAGAGGAATTGATCGTGTCGCCCCAGGTCTCCGCCGGCCGGCCGCCGTCTCGCGAGCTCACGCATCAGCCTGCATTCGCCTTGGAGCGATGGAGGGTCGAGCCCGCTCGCCTAGTGTTGGTGCAGGCGGGTGCCGAGCGACGACTCGAGCCGCGGGTCATGACGCTCTTGGTAGCTCTGGCCGAGGCCGACGGCGAGGTGCTCTCGCGTGCCCGCCTCCTCGAAACGGCGTGGCCGGACGCCGTCGTCGGCGACGAGGCCCTGACCATGGCTGTCTCGAAGCTGCGGCGCGCGCTCGGGCGACGAGGCGACGGCGGCGATTTCATCGAGACCATCCCGCGGGTCGGCTATCGGCTACGTGTCGCCGCCCAATCGGCGACGGCGCGCGAGAACGAACCGAATCCGGCGCCGAAGGACGCGAGCCCAGACGCGAAGGCGGAGGCAGGGCCGACCCTGGCTCCGACGGGCGAGGAGTCTGCGACTCCGCACTCGCCGACCTTCCTCAGACGGCTGCTCGTGGCCGGCCCCGCTCTGTTGGCGCTCGCCACTGGGTTGGTGCTGGTCGCCGGTCTGGTGCTTCTCACTGGGCTGGTGCTCGTCACCGGCCTGGAGCTCACCCAGCAGCCCTCCGTGCAGACGTCCTCGCTCGTGAAGCTGCCGGGCAGCGTCACAGGAAACGGCGAGACGCTGCCCCGCCCCAGAGGCCTCACCGCCCTGGCTGGTTTCGAATCGCAGGCGACGCTCGATCCGACGGCGCGTCGCGTCGCTTTCCTGCGGCGGAGTGAGACCGAGTCGGGGCTCTTCGTGCTCGATCTGCAGAGCCTGCGTCAGGCAGAGGTCTACCGTGGCGAGGTGGTTTCACCGGCCTGGTCGCCGCTTGATCAGCGCATCGCGTTCATTCGGCACGCTGAGGATCGCGTGTTGCTCTCCATCGTCAGCTCCTCAGGCGGCGAGGTCGAAGATCTGGCAGAGGTGGTGCCTTCGCCGCATTCCGGCATCGACTGGAGTCCGGACGCCAGGCGTTTGGCGTGGTCTGACTACGATGCTGACCGGAACACCAACGTGTTGCGGGAAATCGATCTGACGAGCGCCGAAACGCGCTACCTGACGGACCCGCCTGCGGGCCGCCTGGGCGATGGTCGGCCGACCTACTCGCCCGACGGGCGCTATCTGGCGTTCAATCGCGCCGACGACCTGCACAGCATGGACCTCTGGTTGCTGGATCGCGAGACCCTCGAGGTGCGACGTTGGACCCACGACGGGGCGCGGATCTGGGGTCTCGATTGGCTGGCCGATTCGAGCGGCGTCATCTTCTCGTCGAATCGAGCGGGCCCGTTTCAGCTCTGGACCCTCGCGCTGGGCGCCGACGAGCCGACCTGGCTACCCCTCGCGGGCGATCAGGTTCGGTTCCCTGACGTGCACAAGGACGTGCTCGTCTACGACGCTTTCGAGATCCGGGCCGAGCTGTCCGAGGTCCACGACGACGGTTCCCACCGCCGCCTGGACGCCCTCTCGTCCAAGGCGCGCGAGTCCGCTCCGGCCCTTTCCCCCGACGGCCGGCTGCTTGCCTTTGCGTCGAATCGCTCCGGGAGCGCCGAGGTGTGGTTGCGTGACGATGGCGGAGGCCTGCGGCGGGTCAGCGAGCTCGGGGCGTCGTTGCTCGTCGGCATGGCCTTCTCCCCCGATGCCTCCTCGCTCCTCGTGCACGCCGTGATCGGGAACAAGGACGCGGTGTGCCTGCTCGAAGTGCGCTCCGGCGAGTGCCGTCGCCTGCGCCAGCCGCCCGGCTTGGTGGTGCTGGGACCGGCGTTCGGACCGGACGGCCGCAGCGTGCGGCTGGCGACCGACGCGACCGGACGCTTCGAGGTCTATCGTGTCGAGCTCGATGCGCAAGGCCCGGCGGAGCCTCAAGCGGTGACCGACTTCGGCGCCCTCGCCATGCGGTTCGACGACGACGGCACACCGTGGGTGCTGACGGAAGGTGCGCCGTACGTGCTCACCGGGCATGCGGCGCAGCTGCTGCGCCAAGAGCCGGACGGCAGCTGGCGATCAGCCGAGATCGACGGCTTCGCGCCGGCGCAGTCTTGGGCCTGGACGCTCAGCGGAGGTGCTCTTCACGCTCTGCAGAACACCGGCGACGGCTCGCTCGTCTGGCGTCGCTGGCCGCTCGACGGTGGCGCCTGGGAAGATCTCGCGACGCTGCCGCCGCGCCTCGAGAACGGTGGCTTCGCCGTTCATCCGAGCGGCCGCTCGGCCATCGTTGCCCGCCTTCTGCCGATGGAGAGCGACCTGCACATGATGCCGCTCGCCGCAGCGCCGAGTCGCTGAACGCGCCGGAGCTCTCTGGGAACACGGCGCGTTGGCGCCCGTTGGGGTCCGTTTGGCGAACCGTTGGCGAGAGAACAGGTCGATTTGGCGACCGCTGTCTAGGTTGGGTGCTTCTGGCCGGCAATGCGCCGAGAGCCTCTCGGCATGGCCGGAGGACCCACACCGAAACGGGACGGCGCGACGACTGCCGTCTCGAGGAGACAGACGATGACGTTCTCGAATCGACTGGCCGCGATCTCGCTCGTCGCCACCCTCTGCGTCGCCGCCCCGGGCCTGGCCCAAGAGCCGGGCGGCGGCCACGACAGCCAAAGCGTTTCCCGACCGACAGACATCGGCTCCCCAGCTGATCCGCAGAGTCCAGAAGATCTCAAACGCACGCGTGAAGCGCTCTACGGCCGCGCTCTCACCGATCAGGAGCATGCCCGCATCGTCTCTTGGCGCACGTGGGACCTCAAATGGTGGCTCGACGCGACGCGTGCCAGCGCCGCCAAGGCCGAGATCGCGTCGCTCGACGACTACTTTTCAACCCGCTCCTACGCTGCCACGCGCGGCAGCGAGCCGGCGGGTCTGCTGGGCATCGAGCTGACGTACGTCGACGACGGCATCGTGTCGGAGAAGGACGCGTCGGTCGTCGGCCTGGTCTACGCCTCCTGGTCGGGCGCCACCCGGCCCGATCTCTATTCCATCCACGAGGCTGTGCACAGCGTGATTCTCGAGGGGGTGAAGAAGCAGGGTGAGGGCCCTGGCGCCGGCAGTCTCGCCGACGTGCGGCTCGCCGACGACCTCAGCCCGGAGCAACTCGAGCAGCAGGCGAAGGCTTATCTGCTCGCCTCGAGTCTTCTCATCGGCGCGAATCGCGAGCTGCTGCGCGAAGAGGTCGAGGCGCGCGCTTCTGGAGGTGCGCTGTCGGCTGTCGACTTCGAAGAGCTGTCCGAGCGCTCCGACGCGATGGAGAGCCGCGTCCTGCAGGCGGAGACCGACCGTTTCCTGAGCGCCCTGCCGCTCGAGACCCGCGACAGTGTGCTCGAACGCGCGGTGCGCCGGATCCAGGGTCAGACGACGCTGGCGGTCTTCGCGCCGGCCGAGGCCGTTGCCCTTCTGGCGACCTCCGGTGCCGGCAAGGGAGTGAACCGATGAACGTTTGCTCGAGACTGAGGCGGCGGCTGGTCGCCATCGCTCTGGTTGCTCCTATTCTTCTCGTCGGCCTCGCTGGCGCCTTCGCCACGCCCGCGCACGCGGTGGTCTTCAAAACCCACTACAACCAAGCGACCGGTCATGCCGACAGCACTGTCGATGCCAACGGCCAGTTCACCTTCTCTTACGACCATCAGGTGGCCATTCGGTGGGGCGGCCACGGCATCGTCTCGATGACCCTCGCGTCTTTGCAACAAGAGGTCGCCGTGATGAATTGGACCAACGACGGCTACGCTCTGGCGCCCGACAGCTATGGCGACGCTCCGCTGCCGGCCGTTCGGTGGTCGAACGGGGATCGGCAAGGGGAGTGCCCGCTCTTCTACAACTACGCCTACGTCATCGCCGACATGTTCGGCGTCGAGATGCCCTTCACCTGCGAGGTGCTCGACGTGGTTTCGGACACGACAAGCGGCGAGTACCTGCACCTGATCCAGTGTCGCGACAACCTGACTGACGAGCTGATCTTCGAAGAGACGCTGGTCGAGATCCCGGACCAATTCCTCGACAGCTGGGCCACGAGTTCATTCGCGGCTCTCCTCGAGTTCGTCAATGCGCTCGACCTGGCGACCGGACTCATCGACGCCTACGAGCAGTACTACCTGTGGTTCTGCGAGGCCGAGAGCCGCGGCGTCGAGATTCCGTCGCTGCCGCCCGGCCACGTCCGCGCGACCAGCACCATGTACTTCAACGCTTCGATCATGGGTCTGCAGATCGGCGGCGGTCAGATCTCAGGTGAGCTTCCGTCCGGGATGACAAGCGCCAGCTACGAGGTGCCGTCCGTTCCGTTGCAGACCACCTTCTCTTGCCCGTCGACCCACTACCAGGACGACGCGACCCGGTCTTGCCAGCGGAAGCCGCAGTGCGATCCGCCCAAGGTGCTCTCGGCGGACGGCCGGCAGTGCGTCTGTCCCGAGGAGGAGCAGGGGGAGAAGAGCTGGGGCGTTCTGGCTGCGCTGAAGACCGAGCAGCCGCAGTGCACCGACGAGGCGCAATGCCCCGAGGGCACCACGCCGGACGGAAACGGCGGCTGTCAGTGTCCGGCCGGCACCGTGCCGTGGATCTCGGCGGACGGCAGCGGCGTCGAGTGTTTGACCATCGAACCGCCTCTCGGCGACGACCCTCTGCAAATCTTCCTGTCGATGGCGGACCTCTGGTTCAACGACCGCGAATGGCACATCACCTGGACCGAGTGCGAGCGAGTCGACGAGGGTGGCGTCAGCAATCCGGGCACCTACCGGGTGTGGGTCGACCCGCCGGGTCAGTGGGAGGAGCGTCAGATCAACGACGGCCTGACCACCTACTACGAGTGCCGCGAGGTGACCTATCGCCAGGGTGGCCTGGGCGTTCCGAAGCGGCGCCACTTCGTCTTCGACGGGCTTCACTGGTGGCACGATACGGGGGACCCCGACTGGCAGGATCCATTCACGCCGCCGAGCCTCGATCTCGCGGCGATGTTCGGCCCCTGTCACGCAGTCGACGGTCAGCAGGTGACGCCGTGCACCGGCCAGCCTTCGGGTTCGAATGCAGATCTTGCGGTCGTCGGCACCACGGTGCTCGGACCACCGGCGCCCGGTGATGCCATCGAGCTGGTGATCACGACCCAGAATCTCGGCACGGCGACGGCGCCGAACACCCGCTACCGGGCCACGTGGCAGCGGCCGGACGGCAGCACCCGGACCCAGGAGGGCTGGGTTGGCAGTCTGCAGGCGGGGGCCACGCGTGCGCTTGCCATCCGTTCCGACGAGAACAGCGCCACGCCGTTCACGGCTGAGGTCGGGACCTACAGCTTCAGCGTCGCCCTCGACAGTCTCGGCGAGCTGGTCGAGAACGACGAGGGCAACAACACGACGGCGGCCTCGTTCTCGGTCGCGCAGCCGTCGGCAGGCGGCGTCGACCTGCGAGCGATTCCGCTCGCTTTCGACCTCGACCACCCGATTGCCGGCCAGACGGTGAGGGCCTCGATCGGCGTCGAGAATGTCGGGACCGTGGCGGCGCCGCCGTCGCGCTACGCGCTGACGGTCAGTCCGCCGGCGTCGGCAGTGATCCGGTGGACGGGCGACGTGCCGGCGCTCGCCGCCGGTCAGCGCTGGACCGACACCCGCTTGATCGAGGTCGGCGACGAGGGCCTGCTCGGCATCGCGTTGCTCGCCGACTCAGAGGAGCAGGTGAGCGAGTCGAGTGAACACAACAACCATCAGGCGCGCTCTCTCGAGGTCCACTCGCCCCTCGGCTGCGGTCCATGCACCTCGGGAAGCCCGCGCGACGTCGGAACGCTGCTTTGCTTCGATCCCGACGGCGGCGCAGATCCGGCCCTCGGCACCGCCTGGCAGTGTCTCGGCGTGCGACCCGACGGCTCGACCTGCGTGCCCTCGGGAGACCATCCGAACGGCTGGGGCTACGCAGGAACGCGCTGCCCCGACCCGTCGACCCTCTGCAGCGGCACGCTGCACAGCGACCGCTGCGGCACGCCAGGCCTTTGCCCCGGCACCCTCGACTGCGGCTAGGCGGCTCGGACAGTCATCCTGATCGGGCCGGGGCTGCAGCGTCAGTTGACTGCGGTCCCGGCCTTGGTGTTCAACGGACGAAAGTGAACAATAGAGGATGCCGACCACGGCAGGCTCTCGTTAGACTGGGTCGATTCGCTTCAGAGAGATTACTTGCATTAGCACTGTTCACGCCACAGGTCGGCGATCGAGGACCGCGTAGAGCCTCCATCGTCGCCTGAACTTTGCCTCAGCGTTTCGCCAGCGCGCCGCGGTACACTCCAACTCGCTCCAGAGGACTCTTTCCTTTCTTGGGACGTACGGTGGTGTCTGGTCTTAAGTCATTCATGCGGTGCGGTTGCTTCGTCATCTGCTCTTTAGGAGAAATGTGAGAAAGAGCAGATGCCTTCGGCAATAGATCTACAGCGGGGCGAGTTGGCTCAATCAACAGCCTCTTGTCGACAGATGCAGTACCAATAGATATCGCCTCTATCGTAGCTCCAAAGTAATGCTAAAGAGAAATATGGATGCCGCCGGCTCGATCCAGATAGAGCCTAGTCTCTGGGTCGGTCTGGATCTAGAGTATATCCGAATAGCTTCGGACTAGGGCAGTTATGCTTCTTTAGCTTGTTCTGGTCAATCACGAGCACACCATTCCATTCGTGACAGACACCTGTTCCCCCAATCACTTCGTAGACTGGCAAGGTACCGGGTGATCGAGAGAGCGAGCCTCTCAATCTGGTCGGTCCTTGGTGCTGGGGATCAGATGTTCCATAAAATTTGAAATTTCCTGAGGTGACCTCTCGAACCTCAGGTGCGCCTGGTGCGATCTCCGCGGAGGCGAAGCCAATCATGTAATCGGTTCCGCAGTACTCACTCGACGCGGTTACTACACCGTTGCATGCGTAGAGCTTTATTAGTGGCCGCTGTGTCTGCTCTCTAGCCATAGGCCAAAGGACTACTACATCTGAAATATTGAGTCGTTCTTCACCTGTTCCGACGGGATAGCTCCCGTTGATGGGAATTTCTCTTGGTCCTTCTTCTACGGTCGGTCTGCTAAGAACCGTCGTATAATAACCTGAATTAAGAGTCTCTAGGCCGTCAAGTGGTTCTTGCAGTTTGAGTGGGGTCGGATCTCCGAAGCCTCGGGACCAATAGAGCGTCACTGCTACTTCCTCTCGAGACTTGGAGTAGGGAATATATAAAAAGAAATTGGCGTCCTTTTTGTCTTGCATACATTCGGCCCAGGCCTCGACAGCGCCATTCGCCGGCCCCTCATATAGATAAGAACGAGCATGGGCTCCGCTCGTGAAACGACTTGAACCTTGGCTCACTCTTTTTTTTGCCTCTCTCCACCCTGCTCCATTCGTTCTGATGACCGCAGGTAGTTCGATATCTAGATCTTCTGCTGAGCGTCTTAATGTTTCTTCGTCTGTCATCGCTGCGACAGCTTCTAGGAACTGATCGCTTTCCGACACGGCAACCAACTGCCGCGCCACTAGAACGGCTGCGCAGCTATCGTGTTGCGCGATTGCTGGGGAAGCAAGCGAGATAAGAACGGCAAAGACATGGACTTGAAGGAAGCGTCGTTCTGACAAGATCTCTCCTTAGGCTCAGTTACTGAGATGCAGAACGCTAGCGCTGCATCCCGCGGGTTTCAAGTTTCCACTCAGATCTTTTGGGCCTGTGCATAGCGGAAGTTTCGTTTCCGAAAAGAGCTTCTTCGATCGCTGAAGATCTAGTTCATGTCAATGGCAAGTTAGCAAGGCCTAAGTTTCGAAGAGGCTGCCTGCTGTGCTCCGAATCGGGCGGAAGGCTCGCAGGAACATCTAGCTCAAGGTCTGTGGAGCAGATAAACCTCTCACAGACAAAGATCATTGCTAGACCGATCGAAATTTTGCGCCGAGCTAGGCGCTTGGCATTGAAGGTGATGGCTCAAAACTGTTTTGATCACCACTCCTTAGGTTTCGCCTTGAATTCTACACTCTACTCGCCCTGTTCCTCTATGGCCTCTTGAATAGCTTCGAGCGTCACCTAAAGTGTAGAGAATATTTAGGAGCGCACTTGCGTCGCCGTCATTTTCTTAGATATAATGAAATTGCTGAGAGTCAACTAAGCAGCCAGCGCCGGCCCCGCGGTGATCAAGCTCGCGAACCGTCCTGCTGCTTTTCCCCATCTGTTGGCCGCTTGGCGCAGAGAACAAGATTTTAATATTGTATCTTCCTCACTTTTCGATAGTCTTGTGGGCTTTTCTTGTTCTTCAACGGTTTTCCTCGTCGATAGTATTTTCAATCGCCGCTGGCGATGCTAAAAGACGCATTAGCATTATTAATGCCAATGCCTTTCTTGGTCTCTCCACTTTGGCCTTAACTCTTTTGCGTAGTTTCAGCAAACCTGAAACTAGATTCAGCGGCGCATAGCGAAGCGGCCCATCCAGCCAGTCAACTTCGTGCAAGGGCTCGCATCTATGTAACTAAGGCCGCATGGCTGCCTTAAAGCCGCTCACAGAAGTTAGCAGTAGCCTATTCACGAGTCAAGGGCGCTGGTTGCTTTCTGCGGTATTTCTCAGCGGTTGTCAGTATCAGGCAACTGTGTTCGCGAACAGGATTTCTCCAGCTGTCGGCTAGATCATCCGCAGGCTCGTTTGAGTCTGCATCTGCCGCTAGCATTCCTGCGATCAGACAATGTAGGTCGTAATGATTTCGAAGCCTATAACTCGGCTGTTGTCTGGCTCTCTCGCGAGCTGGGTGACACTGGATGTGGTTAGCTGGAGTGTGTCAAAGCCTTGCATTGAGTCATTTGTTGAATGCCTATGGTGAATGCAGCCCGACCGTGCAGGAGATCTTTCGCTCTAGGCCGTAAGTGAACTGGGTGCAGATCGCCAGCAGCCGAAGATCAACATGAGCCTTCTTGTTAGGTTCGCGCACCCAAGGGGTTCGCTGAGCCTCCTAAAGGGCCTGCCTCGTCGTCCGCCAGCCAGGACGATCCACAGCGGTAGAGCCTTTGCTGTATCGACGCGAGGCGTACAATCCTCCCGATGGCCGCACCTGCGTCTTCCCTCGCTCTCGACCACCCCGGCGTTCGATCCCGGACCATCGGGCGGGGGATGGGCATCGCTCTGCTCTTCGGCAGCCATGCGGTGCTGGCGCTGGGGATGGAGGCTGTGCGGCCCCTGGCGACGGTGCATGCGCTGGCGGCGCTGGCGGTCGGCGTGTTCTTGGCGACGACTCGTCGGACGTCGGAAGGGGCGGTGCTGGCGGTCTGCTATCTGGCGACGTCCGAGCTGCTGTGGCGGATCAACCGGGCGTCGATTTTCTGGGAGTTCTCGAAATACGCTGTCGTTCTAGTGGCGGTCTTGCTGCTGGCGCGACGGCCCATCCATCGCGGCCTGGCGACGGCGGCGTTTGCCTTCTTGCTGCTTCTGTCGCCGGGGGCGGGCGTGACCGTCGCGGCCTGGGGGATCACCGGCGCGACGCGTGAGGCGCTGAGCACGTCGTTGTCTGGGCCGCTCTGTCTCGCGGTGCTCGTGATGCTCTTCTCGAGCCTCGAGAGCCGCGAGATCCGCCTCGAGCGGGTGCTGCTGTGGCTCGCGGCGCCGCTCGTCGGCCTGCTGACTCTGGTCTTCTATGGCATCGCGTCGGCGGGCGCGATCCGGTTCGGCACGCACTCGAACTTTGCCACCAGCGCCGGCTATGGGCCGAATCAGGTGTCGGCGACGCTCAGTCTCGGCGCGATCGTCTTCCTGCTGCTGGCGATTCACGAGCGCAGCCGACTGCTCAAGCTGTCGTATCTGGCGCTGACCGGCGCCTATCTCCTGACCTCGGTTCTGACCTTCTCGCGCGGAGGCCTGTTCAACGTCGCGATCTTCGGCCTGGCGTGGGGCGCTCACTATTTGCGCTCGCCGAAGGTCCGCGGGGCTGCGTTCGGGGTCGCGCTGGTGCTAGCGCTCGCCAGCCTGTGGATCGTGCCCCAGCTCGATCGCTGGACCGGCGGTTCGCTGCGCGAACGGTATTCGTCGCTCGACACCACAGGCCGAAAGTCGCTGGCGCAGGCAGATCTCGAGCTGTTCCAGGAGCAGCCGATCCTCGGCGTCGGCGCCGGGCGGTCGACGGCCGAGCGTCAGAAGCTGATTTTCAAGCGCGTGGCCAGCCACACGGAATACACCCGTCTGCTGGCCGAGCATGGCGTCTTCGGCATCGCGGCGCTCTTGGTGATGCTCGGCATCCTTGGCGTTGCCTACCTGCGCGCGCCGGAATCGCTGTCGCGCGGATGGGTAGCGGCGATGGGCGCCTGGACCTTCGCTTCGCTGGCGCATGTCTCGATGCGCCTGGCGATCATCCCGCTTCTCTTCGGCCTCGCGACCCTCACCTGGCGCCGACGCGCCGAATCGGCCCCGAGGCCCAGGATCCCGGTCAGGTCGCCATGATCGGCGTCTGGACGGAGCCGAGATCAACGCGGTCGCGAATGTCGCGGGTGGTGACGGTGGCGGTGCTCGACCAGCCTGTCGGCATGGTGAAGAGCAGGTCGTAGCGCTCGCCGGCAGCGATCGCCACTTCGGTTCGATTCGTCATCGGGCCGGCAAGTGGCCGACCGTCGCTGGCGATGACGTCGAAGGTCAGACCGCCGAGATCGACGATCGCCGGCACGTAGCTGAACTGCACCAGCCGCAGAAGCACCGTCTCGCCCGGCGCGGCGGTGATCGCCACGGTCGAATCGGTCTGCGCATTGGCGCCGTCGACCCCATTGATGAGGAAGTAGTCAGGGCGATAGCGAACGGTCGACGGTCCGCTGATCGTGCTGCCGCCGCCCTGCGGCCACGAGCTGTCGAAGGTCGAGAGCTGCCAGACGAACTCGCGATCGAAGGTCGGCCCGCCGTCCCAGGCAAGGCCCTGCTGACCGTTCGAGGGCCGCACGATCACCGTGCCGAACATGCCGCGCTCGAGGTGGATTACGGTGTCGACGTGGCAGTGATACATGTAGGTGCCGGCGTGCGGCGCCACGAACGTGTAGGTGAAGGGCGAGCCGAGATTCGTGTAGCCATCGACGCGGCCGAAGCTGCCGTTCCAATCCGCCGGCGCCACGAAGCCCGACGTGTTGCCGACGCCATCGTTCGCCTGGTCGACGTCGAGGCCATGGAAGTGGATCGTGTGCGGCATCGGCGACGCGAGCGTCACCTGCACGGTCTGGCCCTGCACGCACTCGATGAGCGGGCTCGGCAGGATGCGATCGGCGTTGAAGCCCTGATTCGAACCGGCAGTGTCCGGGAAATACCAGGTGCGAATCGACGCACCGTCGGCCATCTGCGTGTTCTGGTTCATCACCACGCCGAGCGAGGCCACGTTTGGGCCGACGGAGACGAAGGTGCGGGGATCGGCGCCGCGGGCGTCGGAGGCGTCGGAGGTGGTCGTCATCGCGGGCTCTCTCGGGTTGGGTGAAAGGAACGGCGAGCGGCTCGCATCACTCTAACCCCGCCGTCGTCGCGAGGCGAGGTGCAGTGAACCTGCCAAAGCGAGCAGCGCGCCGAGCAGCAGGAGCCCCTGCGTGTCGGCCGTCGGGATGTCGAGAACCGTCGTGAGGACGATCGGGACGTCGGTCGGGTCGTCGACGTCGGACGTGTCGGGATCGTCGGAGAGCGTCGTGCCACCGTCCGGATCGGTGACGGCCGCCTGATTGAAGACCAGGCCGTCCTCTTCGGGATCCTCGCCGCTGACCTCTGTGAGGAAGGTGAAGGTGATGAGGTCGCCGACTGCGACGAGAGCGATCCGTGCGGTCAACGTTGCCGCGCCGTCGAACTCGCCCGCGTCGTCGCCCGCCACGTCGGTCAGCGGCACGCCGGCGAGGAGCATCGACTCGGGGACGTAGAGAACCTCCGGCGGCAAGACGTCGATCAGATCGAGGTCGGCCAGATCTTGGTCGCCGGTGTTCAAGAGCGTCACCGTCCACGCAAAGACGTCGCCGGTTTGATAGCCGTCGCCGGTCGGCTGCTCGGCGGTCTTGAGGACCTCGAGGCTCGGGGTGCCGACCACCTCCGTCGAGTCGCTGCTGTCGTTGTCGTCGGGGTTCTGATCCGGGCCGCTGCTGCCGTCATCGGCGATCGAGACCGTGTTGGTCAAGGACATGATGCCGGCCGCGAGAGGGTTGTCGATGACGATCGCGAACATGGCCTGGCCCGACGCGCCCGCGGCCAGATCGCCGATCGTCAGGATGCACACCGTACCGGCGGGCTGGCCGTCGCACGGCACGCCCGAACCGGCCGGGGCCACCTCCCAACCCGGATTCGTGCCGGAGCTCGTGTTGTCCGGCACCGTGTCCGTCAGAACCACGCCCGAGGCGTTCTGGTCGCCAACGTTCGTGTAGTCGAGCGTGTAGACCACCGTGTCGCCGGGCATGGCCACGACGTCGCCGTCGTCTTTGTCGACGGCCAGATCCGGGCCGGCGTCGGCCGGCGTCGGCTCGGTCGCCTCGTTGTCGTCGGGCGTCGGGTCGGGGCCGTTGCTGCCGTCATCCGCGATCGAGACGGTGTTCAAGATCTCTTCGACCCCCGCCGGCTTCGGCGCGTCGACGGAGACCTCGAAGGTGGCGGTGCCGGCGTCGCCAGCGGCCAGCGCGCCGATGGAAAAGACGCACGAGGTTCCGGCAGGCTGCCCGTCGCAGGGCACGCTCGAGCCGACCGGCGCGACCTCCCAGCCGGGATTGGTGGCGGAGGTCGTGGCCACCGGCACGGTCTCGGTGAGGACGACGCCGACGGCGTCCTGGTCTCCGACGTTGGCGTAGCCGAGCGTGTAAGTGATGGTGGCGCCCGGCGTCGCGACAACGCCGCCGTCATCCTTCGTTACCGTCAGATCTGGCGCGGCGACGACCTCGGTTGGTTCGTCGGCGTCATTGTTGTCGGGATCCGCGTCCGGGCCGTTGGTGCCGTCGTCGGCGATCGACGCCGCGTTCAGCACCTGCTCGACGCCGATCGGCAGCGGAGTGTCGACAGTGACGGAGAAGAGCGCCGTGCCTGCATCGCCGGCGGCCAGCGCGCCGACGGAGAGGACGCAGACTGTGCCCGCCAGCTGGCCGTCGCAGGCGATGGTCGAGCCGACCGGGCTGACCTCCCAGCCAGGATTGACCGCTGAGGTGGTGTGCATCGGCACGGTCTCGGCAAGGACGACGCCGGTGGCCCCCTGGTCGCCGAGGTTGGCGTAGCTCAAGGTGTAGAGGATGGTGTCGCCTGGGGCGGCGATCTGGCCGCCGTCGTCCTTGCCGAGCGCCAGATCCGGCGCGGCATCGATCGGCGTCAGCTCGCTGTCGGAGTTGTTGTCGGGCGTCGGGTCGGCGCCGTTGGCGCCGTCGTCGGCGATCGACGCGGTGTTGGAGATGTCGGAGACGCCGGCCGGCTTGGGATCGTTCAGCACCACCGAGAAGGTCTCAGAGCCACCGGCACCGACCGCCACCGTGCCGAGAGAGAACACGCAGACGGTGCCTGCTGGACGCCCGTCGCAAGGCAGGCCAGAGCCAACCGGCGCGACCTCCCAGCCGGGATTGACGCCCGAGACGGTGCGTGCCGGCACCGTTTCGGTGAGGACGACATTGGTCGCTGTCTGGCTGCCGACGTTGTCGTAGGTGAGCGTGTAGACCACCGTGCCACCCGGCACCAGCGTGATGCCGCCGTCCTCCTTCGCGATCACGAGGTCTGGCTGCGCGCTCACCGGCACGATCGGCTCGTTGGAATCTTTCGGCGGCAGCTCGTCGCTGTCGACCTGGGCGAGGTTCGTCACCTCCGTGACGCCCGCCGGCAGCGGCGTGGCGATGACCACGTCGAAGGTCGCGGAGGTCGAAGCT
>JBCBCF010000007.1:0-34228 GCA_038530905.1 Acidobacteriota bacterium | reverse complement strand
CGGTCGCCGGTCGGCTGTTGCCGCCGGGCAGCGAGCGCGTGGCGGTGACGCTCGACACCGGCGCTGTGCGGCTGGCCGAGCGGGTCCAGGCGGTCGACGGTCATCTGCACCTCGAGCGTCTCGAGCGCACCGACGTTGTTCCCGAGACCCGTGTCTCCTCCGTCGAGCCGGTTCGATTCGCGCTCGGCAGCGATCGCTTTGGCCGCGACGTATGGTCACGTTGCGTGTGGGGCGGGCGGGTGTCCCTGGCGATCGGAGGGCTGGCTGTCTTGCTCGCCTGGTCGCTCGGCCTGGCCGTGGGCGCCACGGCGGCACTCAGCGGCGGCTGGCTCGACGCGACCCTGATGCGTTCGGTCGACGCGCTCCTCGCGTTTCCGTGGATCTTCGTGCTGATTGCCGTCGCCTCGATGTTTTCGCCAACCACCGGTCTGCTCGTTCTGGTGCTGGGCGCCTCGAGCTGGATGGCCCCGAGTCGCCTGGCCCGCGCCGAGATCCGCCGCTGGCGCGATCGCGACTTCGTTCTGGCGGCACGCGGTCTCGGTCGGTCCGAACCGTCGATTTTTCTTCACCACGTGCTGCCGAACGCGGCGACGCCGCTCGTCGTCGACGCGACCCTGCGCGCCGGCTCGCTGATCCTCGCTGAGGCGGCGCTTTCGTTTCTCGGCCTCGGCGTGCAGCCACCCACCGCGAGCTGGGGCAACATGATCGCCGCCGGGCGGCCGCACCTGCCCGAGGCCTGGTGGCTCGTTCTGTTCCCGGCGGCCGCTCTCGTTGCGACCGTGCTCGGCCTGCAGTTGCTCGGCGACGGCCTGCGCGACGCGCTCGACCCGCAGCGTCGGGTAGCCCCCGCGGCACCCACCGAATCGACGCTCCACCAAGGCCCGCCTCTCGAATCGCAGCCCGCCCGCTGAGAACTCTCCCGATGTCCGACCTCTCTGCTGGAAGCCCGACGCCGTCTCCGCTGCGCACCGAGGACTTCAACTTCGAGCTGCCCGAAGCGTCCATCGCTCAGCGGCCGGCGCCGCGAGGCAGCAGCCGTCTGCTCGTCCTCGATGCCGAGGACGCGGCTCGCCATCGACGCGTCAGAGACCTGCCGGAGATCCTGCGCGCCGGCGACCTGCTGGTCGTCAACGACACTCGGGTCCTGCCGGCGCGGCTCGAGGCGCATCGGCGCCCGGGCGGCGGCCGCTGCGAGCTCTTGCTTCTCGAGAAGCTCGAGGCGCGCACGTGGTCTTGCCTCGCACGACCCGCCAAGAGACTTCGCGTGGGCACGGTCCTTGATCTGGCGCCGGACCTCGAAGCCGAGGTCCTGGCAATCGATCGAGAAACGCGGGTGCTGAGGTTCTCGGAAGACGTCGAGCCCAGGCTCGATACGCTCGGTCACGTCCCTCTACCGCCGTACATTCGGCGACCAGACGACGCCGAGGATCGCACTCGATACCAAACCGTCTTCGCTCGTCACGACGGTGCCGTCGCTGCGCCGACTGCCGGCCTGCACTTCGACGACGCCTTGCTCGAGCGGCTCATCGAGCGCGGCGTCGACCGCACCGCGGTGACGCTGCATGTCGGCCCCGGCACCTTTCGACCGGTCACAGCGGAGCGAGTGCAGGATCACCGCATGGACACCGAGCGCTGGATTGTTCCGCCGGAAGCCGAGGCGGCGATCGACGCGGCGCGCGCCCGCGGCGGCCGGATCGTGGCGGTCGGTACCACCGTCGTCCGTACCCTCGAGAGCGCCGCGCGCGACGACGGACGCGTGCCTTCCGGCAGCGGGCGCACCGATCTCTTTCTGATGCCGGGCAGTCGCCTGCGCGCGGTGGACGTTCTGCTGACGAACTTCCACCTGCCGCGCTCGACGCTGCTGATGCTGGTCAGCGCCTTCGCTGGTCGGGAGCGGGTGCTCGCTGCGTACCGCGAGGCGGTCGAGCGCGGCTACCGTTTCTACTCTTACGGCGACGCGATGCTGCTCGAACGGCGGCGGTAGGCCCGCACGCGCGACAACAGAGCCTCGGCGTCGGTGGCAGCGAGACCCGGCTCGGCTCGGCGCAAGAGCTTCGGCAGCGAGGTGGAGCCATCAGCGCGCAGCGTTACGACCTGCGGCGCGCGCACCGACGCGACGTCGCTCACGCGGTTGTACCAGTTGTCCTCGAGAAAAATCAGCAGGCGATCGCCCGCTCGCGGCGTGTCTGCCCACTGACGACCGCGCACCACCAGGCGCCGCTCGCCGAGCGTCAGCTCGCCCTGAGGAACGACGACGCAACGTGGTGGCGGCCAGGCGTCGTCCTCCAACCATTCGGTGGCGCCGAACGTCGCCAACGAGCCAACGCCGCCAAGGTGAAAGCCGACGTGCACCGACTCGACCGAGGCGATCAGAACACCATCGACCGCGGCGGCGAGGCTGGCGAGGTCGGTCCATCCATCTTTCGGCACGCTGCGCGCATCGTCGACGACGTCGAGGCGGAGGGTGCCGCGCTCGCCGAGCCGGTCGAGGAGAAGATCGATCTGCGCACCACGTCCGGACGGATAGAGCGATCGATCGACCCGGCCGTCGTCGCCAAGCAGTCGATCCGCCCCGACGAAGATCGGATCGACATGGGTCGGCACGCGCACGATGCCTGGATCGTTCGACGACAGGACAAACGGCGGCGCGCCAGGGAGTGGCGTGGGATCTTCTGAAAAGCTTGAACTAAAACGATTGAGCGTCATGAAAGTCCTCCAAGGCCAGCCGCTTCATGCGGCTCTGCCGGAAGACTATCGATCAGCCATGCGAAAAGACAGTGAAAGCCTGATTCAATTTCTCTGATCAGCCCATCCTGTCAGGTCTCGCTCCGGGACGCCGAGGTGGGACGCGACCGAACGACAACGGCACCGCGAAAAAGACCAGGTAGACCAAGAAAGCGAAGAGAGGCACCAGCGGAGCTTCGAGCTGGTCCTGACGCGGCGCCATGCCACGGACCAGGAAGAGCGCACTCGGCGGGCCGAGCAAGTAGAGCGACAGCATCCGGCGCTGTAGCGCGGCGAGGGGAATCGATCGCTTGCGCAGGAGATAGAGATTGCCCGCGATCCAGCCCAGGACCGAGGCAGCTGCGTAGAGCTGATAAAGGGACAGCGGTAGCGCGCCGGCGAGCGGAATCCAGCCGACCAGGGCGAAGATGGCGACCACCCAAACCACCGACCAGGCCGCCAGCAGCCCGAGGTGACGGAGCAGCAGGTCGGACGACGTGCGCTCGGTCACGGCCCGTCGTCGAGCGCTCTCGGCGGCGAAAGGCGTCCTGGCGTCACGCTCCCTTGCCGTCGCAGAACGCTGCGTAGGCTTCGGCGTTCATCAACCCGTCGAGGCCTTCGTTCGAGGCCAGGCGGAGCTTGGCGATCCAGCCTTCGTGATGCGGATCATCGTTGACCAGCTCAGGCTGGTCGTCGAGTGCACCGTTGGTCTCGATCACCTCACCGGCTACAGGCGTGTAGATCTCGGCCACTGCCTTCACCGACTCGATGCTGCCGATCTCGTCTCCGGCACTGAACGAATCACCGACGTCCGGCGGATCGACGAAAACGACCTCCCCCAGCTCCGCTTGGGCAAAGCTGGTGATGCCGAGAGTCACCGTCGTCTCGTCGACATGCAGCCACTCGTGCTGCTCGGTATAAAGATAATCCTCGGGATACATGTCCGGCTCCTTGCCTGGTCAACAGTGGGCGCGTGCCCGACCTGCCGATGGAACGTCTTTTTGGAATCGCGAGTCTGGTCAGTCCTCGGACCGACGATAGAACGGCAGCGGCACGACGCGCGCTCGGACGCGACGCCGACGCGCCTCGACGTCAACCTCGGTGCCGGCATCGGCCAACGCAGCGGGCAGATAGCCGGTCGCGATCGCTTTCTCGAGCGTCGGGCTCCAGGTGCCGCTCGTCACCTCGCCCACCCGCTCGTCGCCGTCCAGAAGGCCGTAGCCCTGACGCGCGATCCCGCGCTCGAGCATCTCGAGACCGACCAGTCGACGCTCCACGCCCTCAGCCTTCTGGCGCACCAGCACCTCACGCCCGAGAAAGTCGCCTTTCTTGAGCTTGACCGTCCAGCCGAGCGCCGCCTCGTACGGCGTCGTCGTGCGATCGATCTCGTGTCCGTAGAGGGCCATCCCCGCTTCCAGGCGCAGCGTGTCGCGCGCGCCGAGCCCCGCGGGCAGCAGGCCGTGCCCGTCGCCGGCAGCCAAGAGCGCGTCCCAGACCGCAGGAGCATCACCGGGCGGTAGGTAGAGCTCAAAACCCTCCTCGCCGGTGTAGCCGGTGCGCGACAGCAAACAGCCCACTCCGGCGACCGTGGCTTCGGGCACGAAGTGGTAATAGCGCAATCCGGCGAGATCGACGTCGGTCAGAGAGCCCAAGATCGACTCGGCTTGGGGTCCCTGGAGCGCCAGCAGCGCCCACTCGTCCGAGGCGTTGGTCAACTCGACATCGGCCGCGAGCTCGGCTGCATGACCGTCCAACCAGCTCCAGTCGCCCTCGATGTTGGCGGCGTTGACCACCAGGAGGTAGTCGTCGACTGCGAGCTGGTAGATCAGCAGATCGTCGACGTACGTCGCGTCGGGCGTCAGGAAAGCGCTGTAGTGGGCCCGGCCTGGAGCAAGCTTGGCGACGTTGTTTGGGGTCAGGCGCTGCAGAAGACCTAGGGCGCCCGGCCCTTGGACCCGGAACTCGCCCATATGCGAGACATCGAAAAGCCCGGCGGCGCGTCGCACCGCGTGATGCTCCTCGATCTCGGAACCGTAGCGCACCGGCATCGACCAGCCGGCGAAGTCGACCATGCGCGCGCCAGCGGCGACATGGCGATCGTGAAGCGGCGTGCGGCGCGACGAAGGCGTGGCCATGCGGGCGGTCTCCAATGCTGCCGAGCTTCACCGCCGAGCGGTCGGCGGAAACTCACTCGGGCGCAGAAAAGCGAGCGGCGGAGGCGCGAAGATACCACGCGCTCCGCTCTCTCGAAGCAAGCCGGCCGGTGCCGGCGTGGGTTCAGGCCTCGGCGCTGGCAGCCGGCGCGGCAACCGCCGAGCCGTGCAGATGAACGTCCTGCTGCGGGTACGGAATCGAGATGCCGGCGGCGTCCAGAGCGACCTTCGTCGCCTCGATCAGCTCCCACCGGACGGCGAAGTAGTCCGCGGTGGCCACCCAAGGCCGGACCACGAAGTTGACGCTCGAATCGGCGAGCTCGTCGACCGCGATCACCGTCGCGGGCTCATCGAGGACCCGCGGATTCTCGGAGACGATGCGCTCGAAGATCTGACGCGCTTCGAGCAGGTTGTCGTCGTAGCCAATGCCGAAGACAAGATCGATGCGGCGTGTGTCTTTGCGCGAATAGTTGATGATGTTGTCGGAGACGATCGAACCGTTGGGAACGATGATCGCTTTGTTGTCAGGCGTGCGCAGCGAGGTGGAAAAAATCGAGATCGACTCGACGACACCGGCGATCCCTGCCACCTCGACGAAGTCCCCGGAGCTGAATGGCCGCAGCATGATCAGCATGAAGCCGGCCGCGAAGTTCCCCAACGAGTCCTGCAGCGCGAGGCCGATCGCCAAGCCGGCGGCAGCGACGACGGCGGCGAAGGACGTCGTGTTGACCCCAAGCCGGTCGAGCGCGGCCAGAAAGACGAACGCCAGCGCCGCGAAGTAGGTGAGGTTGCCGAGAAACGCCCCGAGGGTGGCGTCCAGCCCGGTCCGGCGCGTGACGCGCGCCACCAATTTCGACAGCAGGCGAGCGGCGAAGAAGCCAAGAACCAGAATGAGCGCGGCACCGACGGCGCGCGGCGCATAGCCGGCGACCACTTCCTGCAGACGCGCGATCCAATCAATGTCGAACATAGAAAGTCTCCAGAGCTTGGGAATCGGTGGGAGAGGAAAAAGCGGCGCGAGGGTAGCACGCCCCACCGACCGGCGCGACCGCTCCGAGCGAGCTCGGAGGCGGTTGACGCCGGATCCCGAACGGCCGGTAGGAGGCCGCGGGAGCGATCAGTCCCAGGCCGTGGTGTCGCCCGACTCGAAGCCGTTCGAGAAGATCTCGCCGGGCGCTTCGAAGCGCCAGATCGTGCCGCCGCGACTGGCGACATAGAGATTGCCGAAGCGATCCTCGCCGAAGGTCGTGATGTTGCCGACGTTCGGGCGCCAGGTCGTCCACGACCAGGTCCCCGGCGTGTCTTCGGTGCCGAAATAGATGTCGCGACTGCAGAAATCGGCGAAGACGTAGACGCCGACCAGACCGGTGATCGGCCCCCGATAGCGATAGCCGCCGGTGATCGAGCACCTGCCACCACCATGGTCGTACTCGAGGATCGGGAAGACGTAATTCTGCGCGCCGACGCAGCCCGCGAGCTCGAATTCGTTGTTCCCTTCGTAGCAATCCCAGCCGTAATTCTCACCGCCAGGAGACCCGGCCGCCTGGAAGCTCACTTCCTCACGCGCTCCCTGCCCGACGTCGCCAATGAAGAGGTCGCCGGTCACGCGGTCGAAGCTGAAGCGCCACGGATTGCGCACGCCGAGCGCCCAGATCTCGTCGCAGCTCATGGCGTCGCCGACCTCGGGGTTGTCGGCCGGAATCCCGTAGTTGCGCGCCAGGCCACAGAGCGTGCCGGTGGTCGTCGAGCTGTCGACATCGATGCGCAGCATCTTTCCGAGCAGCTGCATCGGATCCTGCGATCGTTCTTCCGGGTCGCCGCCGTCGCCGCCGTCGCCCATGCCGATGTAGAGATAACCGTCGGGTCCGAAGTGGATGTCGCCGCCGTTGTGATTGCCGAAATCCTGCTCGATTTCGAGGATCGTGGTCGCCGACGACTCGTCCGCGACGTTCGGATCGCCCGAGACGGTGTAACGCTCGATGCGCGTGCGGTCGAGACCCGGTCCTGGATCGCGCGTGTAGTTGACGAAGAACTCGCCGTTGGTTTCATAGTCGGGGTGGAAGGCCAGCCCGAGGAGCCCCTGCTCGTTGCCGCCATCGTCGACGTCACTCTGGATGTCGAGGAAGGGGGTCGGCAGGATCGTCAGCGTCGTCAAATCGAACACGCGGATGATGCCCGGCTGCTGGACCAGAAAGAGGCGATCGGTGCCGTCGCCGGGATCGCGGATGGCGACCGTGCCGCTGAGAAACGCGACGTCGACAAGATCGAGATCGTCTGGCAGAGCGCCACGCGGCACCTCACCCGCGGCGTTGGTCCAGGCGGAGTCGGCCGCAGAGAGAGTCGCAGGAAGCGCGATCGAGAGAAGCGTCACGAAGAGGAGCACGAGGCGCGAGCGCCCGGCAGATCGAACGACTGAAGAGGGGATCATGGGATCTCCTGGAGTTGTGGCGAGAACGCCGTGCGGACGCACGGGATCGAAAGCTCAAGTGGTCTTGGCGTCGACCGGCCGACAGGCACATCCGATTTAGCTTCACGGCGATGTTGGCTTCGTCGCGAAGAGACGATCGGATCGGTCCGGGCTGCGGAACGCGCGACGCGCGATGGTAGCCTTTCTTCTTGTCAAAGCCCCCGAAGCGGGGACAGACTCTCATGCGATCACGCGCCGAAACAGCGACAGAGCCGAAATCGATGGTGCGCGGCCGAATTGTGCTCTCGCTGGTCGAGGTGATGGGCGCCTTTCCCTCGCTCGCACGGCGCATTCTCGAAGAGAACGGCCTCGGCGGCGTCGCTCCGGACGACTGGGTGCCGCTCGATCGCTGGTTGGCCTGCTTCACGACGGTCGCCGAGCGGGTCGGACCGAATACCGTCGTCGCCGTCGGCCGCCACCTCGGCAGCTCCGGACCACCACCGCACGACGCAGAAACGCTCGAGGCGGCGTTCGCCCACCTCGACGAGGCATACCGAAGCGTGCATCAGGGCGACGTCGGGCACTATCACTCGATCTCGACCGGCCGGCGCACGCTCACCATCGTCGCGTCGACCCCTTATCCGCCCAGCTTCGACGAAGGCGTGATCCAGGCGCTGGTCGAGCGCTTCGAGCCCGACGCCATCTTCGACGTGCGCCTCGACCCGTCGGCCGAGAGCCGTCGACGCGGCGGCGCGAGCTGCACGTTTCTCGTCACCTGGTGACCTGCAGGGGGCCGGCCGGCGCCTCTTCGACCCGGCCCGGCAGATCTCTGCGGGCCGTCCGACACTCAGCGGTGGACGGGCCGACTAGACTTGCCGCATGCGCATTTGCTCGCTGCACGTCGTCCTCCCCGTCCTGATCGTCGGCTGGTGCTGCGCGTCGATCGGCGACGCGGCCCGGGCCGAGATTCCGACCCGCGCGCTCGAGCTCCGCGACCGCGGTCTCGGCGAGCTCGAGAACGAGCATCCTGAGAAGGCCGAGCCGATCTACCGCGAGCTGGCGGAGCTGGTTCCGGACGATCCGCTGCCGCATGCCAATCTCGCCATTGCCCTGCTCCGTCGCCAGCAGCACGCTGAGGCTCTCGAGGCGCTCGCTCGAGCCGTGGCGATCGAGGGCGAGAGTCCGCGCCTTCTGGCGCTGCGCGGTGAGATCCTTCAGTGGACGGGAGATCTCGAAGCGGCGCTCAAGGCGCTAGAGCAGGCGGTCGAAGAGAGTCCGCAGGGAACGAGCCCTGCCGATCTCGAGACGCTCTACGCGGCGTATTCGCTGGCAACGACGCTCGACTCTCCGCACGGCAAGACGGTCGCCACCGACGTCCTGCGTCGGCTCGTGACGCTGCGGCCCGAGAACGTCGTGGTTCTGCTGCAGCTCGGCCAGCACGCTCTCGAGGCCGACGATCGCCAGCTAGCGACAGCGGCCTTCCTGCGCATTCGTGAGCTGCTGTGGCAGGCGCCGCAGGCGGCGCGAGCCTGGGAGCCGGTGGCGACCGCTCTCGAAGAGGGAGATCTCGCCGCGGCCCGCGTGCCTGCGCGACGCCTCGAGAACGTGCTGAAGATCACGCCGATGTTCCGGGAAAGCCTACGCGAGCTCAAGACCGGGATCCAGGGCATCCCGATTCAGCGCTTCCAGGGCGAAGGCGCGCCGACTTTCGGCGTGCCGCGCGCCATGCGCTTCGCGGCCCGCAGCCTCGACCTGAGCCCGACGGCCGGACGCGCACTCGCGACCGGCGATTTTGACCTCGACGGCCGCGCCGACATCGCCCGGCTGAGAGCGGACGGCGGCCTTGAGATTCGCCTGGCGAGCACCGGCTTCGCACCGAGCGCGCCCATGCCGCAACCACTCGACCGGGAATCCCCCGGCGACTCGACGAGCGATCATGCAGCGACGTCGATCCCGTCCGAGAGCGACGCAACCCATGCCGAGCTGGCCCAAGACCAGCCTGTCGAGGCACCGCCAACGATTGACGCTCTCGCGGCCGTCGATCTCGACAACGACGGCTTCCTCGACCTGATCGCCACCGGCCCGCGACAAGCTCGCGCCTGGATCGGCGACGGTGGCGGCGGCTTCGCACCGCGCATGGACGCCTTCGGTCTCGGTGGCGCGCGGCAGGTGGAGCCGATCGACTTCGACATCGAGGGCGATCTGGACCTTGCGGCGATCGATGGCGACGGTCGCCCGACGCTGTGGCGCAACGCGCTCGAGGGTCCACTGGTCGAGGTCGGACCGCAGATGCTGCCCGCCGGCCTGCCCTTTGTCGACGCGCGCGCGCTGCAGGCGAGCGACGTCGACGGTGACGGCGATCTCGATCTCGTCCTTGCCCACGCGCGGGGTCTGAGCTGGCTCGACAATCTGCGCCAGGGACGCTTCGTCGACCGCAGCGCGGTGTCCGGCCTACGGACTGGGCCGGCGCTTACGGCCGTCGCCACCGGCGATCTCGACAACGACGGCGCCGTCGAGCTGATCGCCGTTGGGCCCGAGGGCCTGCGCATCGAGCGCCGTGAGGCGGCGGTCGACCCACGCGCCGGCGTCCAGGACGCGATCACCTTCGAGCCGGCCGATGGTCCGCTCGGCGACGCGGCGGGGCGCAACCTCTCAGACCTCGCGGTCTTCGATGCCGACCACGACGGTCGGCTCGATGTCGCCGTGGTCGGCCCCGACGGCCTGGCGGTGCTGCGGCTCGGAGACGGTCCTGCCGCCGAGCTGGACGGAGCCGCCACAGGCTTCTCCAGCCTCGAGGCCGCCGACCTCGACGGCGATGGCGACCTCGATCTGGTGACTGCCGGCGACGGCGGTCTCGCCTGGCACGAGAATCTCGATGGCGCCGACGGCGGCTGGTTGGCCGTGCGGCTGCGCGGCTTGACCCAGGGCAACAGCAAGAACAACGTCCTCGGCACGGGCACGCTCGTCGAACTGCGCGACGGCGAGTACTTCCAGATGCGCGAAGCGCGCGGGGAGGTCGTTCACTTCGGCCTCGGCGGTCGAGACACCGCCGAAGTCCTGCGCATCGTGTGGACCAACGGCGTGCCGCAGAATCGCGTGGGGGTCGAGGGGAACCAGCTGGTCGTCGAGGAGCAGCAGCTCAAGGGAAGCTGCCCGTTCCTCTACACCTGGGACGGCGAGGAGTTCGCCTTCGTCACCGACCTCCTCTGGGGAGCGCCGATCGGCCTGCCGGCGGCTCCGGGCGTATGGATCGGAGCCGATCCCGACGAGCTGGTCCGCATCGACGGCGCGCGTCCGACCGACGACGGGCGCTTGCGGCTGCGGTTGACGGAAGAACTCTGGGAAGCGGCGATCTTCGATCGCGCGCGGCTCTGGGTCGTCGACCATCCGGCCGAAGTCGAGGTCGCCAGCGCCCTCAAAATCATTCCCGGCGCAGCGACCCCGCAGGAAGTCCGCGGCAGTCGCGATCTGCGGACGCTGGCTCAGGCGCTGGACGGCGCCGGCCGAGACGTCACCGCGCGCGTCGCCGCGCGCGACGAGGTCTACGCCGACGGTTACGACCTCTCGCCTTACCAGGGCGTCGCCGAGCCGTGGGCCTTTACATTCGATCTCGGCGAGGCACCGAACGGCCCGATCCGACTCCTGCTCGACGGCTGGATCTTTCCGTCGGACGCCAGCCTCAACCTGGCCGTGGCGCAGCGGGCCGATGGCGCGCCGACACCGCCGCGGCTCGAAGTCGAGACGGCCGAGGGCTGGCACGTCCTCGACCCCGCGATCGGCTTCCCGGCCGGCAAGACCAAGACGATGGTGGTCGACACGCCGCCGCTGCCGCGCGGCGCTCAGCGACTGCGGATCGTCACCAGCCTGTGGCTGCATTGGGACCGCATCGCCTGGACCACCGAATTGGCCGACGCCGAGCCGGAGGTCGTCGCGCGGCTCGACGCCGAATCTGCCGAGCTGAGGTTCCGCGGATTCGCGCGCCCGCTTCGCGACGCGCCGAACGCACCCCACCGGTATGTCTACGCCGACGCCGCGGTCGAGAGCCCGTGGCTCCCCTTCCCCGGCTCCAGCTACACCCGTTTCGGCGACGTGCGCTCGCTTCTCGCAGCGCGCGACGATCTGAGCGTCGTGATGGCGCCCGGCGACGAGATCGCGCTCGACTTCGACCTCCGGAGCCTCGACGCACCGGCGCCGGGAGTCGAGCGCACCTACTTCCTCGAGAGTGTCGGCTGGGACAAAGACGCCGATCGCAACACCGGCGAAGGTCTGCAGCTCGAGCCGCTTCCCTTCCACTCCATGAGCGGCTATCCCCTGGCCGAAGGCGAGCGGTTCCCGGACACGCCGGCGCACCGGGCCTATTTGGAGACCTACCAGACACGGCGCGTCGACTGAGCGCCGCGTCGCTCGATTCAGCCGCCGAGACCGGTGACCAAGGCGTCGAGCCGCTGGGCGAGCGCCGGCTCCAACTCGTCGAAGGCGACGCCGACGTGGGTCCGCTGCTCGTCGACCGCCTCGAGATAGACGATGATGCCTTCGACGGTCACGAGGGCGTCTCCGAGCGCCACGTCCAGGCGCAGGCGCGAGCGCAGCGGCACGGCCAGCGGCTGATGCATCTCGAGCCGAACACCGCCGCGCGAGATGTTGATCGTGCGGCCGGCGGCGAGACCCTGCTGCAGACCCTCCGAATCAAACGGGCTGATCTGCACCAGGCTGACGGTGGCGACACGAGGGTCGTGGCGGCGATCTGCGCCGTCGGCCGGGGTGCGCGGGTCCGTGGCGGACGGAGGCTCAACGCTCATCAGGGGTTCCTTTCCAAGGCGGGCGAAGGGAGAAACGACAGCAGCGGCAGGCTCGCCATTCAGGCATCGTCGGGCTTGCGGAAACGAAAGCGCGCGACGGGTTTGGGCGCCAGCCGCGTGCCGCGCGCGCCGAGGCCACAGACCGTCAGCTCGCGCAGATCGAACGCGGCGGAGTGAACCCGCTGGCGTTTCTTGGGCACGAACGTCATCTCGGCGACTTTGTCCGCCGGGCCGATCCACAGCTTCTCGAGCCGGCCTCGACGCTCCTTGACCAGATCGTAGTCCTTGTCGCGGATGAAGCCGGTGACGTGGATCTGCTTGCCCCAGGGATTCTTCTCCGAGTCTCGATAGACGTAGGTCAGCACCACGCCCTCGTCGGCGTCGTACGGCACGATTTGGAGAACGTTGGGACCGACGAAGAGCTTGTCATCAGGACCGACGACGCGATACCAGCCCTCTTTCGACACCACGACGAATTTGTCGTACTCGCTGGCCGCCAGCTGAAATTCGTCGCCGCGCACCTCGGCGCCGAAGAAACCGCCTTCCCGGTCGTAGGCGAGCTTGAGATTGGAGCGGGCGACCTCCTGCTTCGACACCACGTCGAAGCTCTCGGGCCGCGTGCGCCGCGGCCAGCGATCGCCGTAGGTCTCGAGCAGGCCCTCCAGGTAGGCGATCGTGGTGCCCGTGAGGTCGGCGAGACGTCGGCGTCGGATCTTGATCTCGGCCGCGATCTCTTCGATGTCGCGGCGAAATCGCTCGATGTCGAAGAGCGAGATGCGGCGGATCGGGATCTTCAGGAGCCGATCGACATCGTCCTCGGTCATCGCCCGCAGGAAGAATTCCTCGTAGGGCCGCATCCCGTCCCAGACGCGCTTGCGCACCTCGTCACCGGTCTTCGCTGTCTCGAGGGCCTGGTAGACCCGATTCTCGATGAAGATCTGCTCGAGCGTCAGCCAGTGGCGGCGATCCTCGAGTTCGGACAGCTCCAGCTCGAGCTCGGCACGGATCTGCTCGCGCAAGCGATCGGTGAGCGTGCGCAGCAGATCGGAGACGGTCGGCTCGATCGGACGGTCGACGTCGATCACGGTCAGATTCGAGCTGATCGACATCTCGCACTGCGTGTAGGCATAGAGACGCGGCTCGACTTCGTCGGCATAGACACCGCGCGGCAGGTGCAGGACGATCTCGACCGACTCGGCGGTCCGATCCTCGATCGTGCCGACCTTGAGCTTGCTTTTCTGCACCGCCTGCTCGATCGAGGCGATCAGTGACTCGGTGGTGGTGCCGAACGGGATCTCGCGGATCGTCAGCGTCTTGCGATCCTTCGCCGCCTCGATCTTGGCGCGCACGCGCACGCGACCGCGCCCGTCGTCGTACTCCGCGGCATCCATCAGACCGCCCTGCGGAAAGTCCGGAACGAGGGCGACGTCTTCACCCCGCAGGACGGCGATTTGCGCCGACAGCAGCTCGCCGAGATTGTGCGGCAGGATGCGGGTCGCCATGCCGACGGCGATGCCCTCGGTGCCGAGCATCAACACCACCGGCAGCTTTGCCGGCAGCATCACCGGCTCGTCTTTGCGCCCGTCGTAGGACGCGCGCAGCTCGGTGAGTTTCGGATGGAAGAGCGTGTCGCGCGCCAGGTCGGTGAGTCGGCATTCGATATATCGCGCCGCCGCCGCGGGATGGCCGGTCAGGATGCTGCCGAAGTTCCCCTGGCGCTCGATGAAGTATTCCTTGTTCGCGAGCACCACGAGCGCGTCACCGATCGAGGCGTCGCCGTGAGGATGCAGCTTCATCGTCTCGCCGATGACGTTGGCGACCTTGTGAAATCGACCGTCGTCCATCTCGAAGAGCGTCCACAGCAGGCGCCGCTGCACCGGCTTGCAGCCGTCGCGCAAATCCGGAATCGCCCGATCGACGATCACGTAGCTCGCGTATTCGAGAAAGTTTCGCCGCATCAGCGGCTCGACGTAGCTCATGGCGACGATCCTCCTGCCGCGGACCCCTGAATCAGGGCCGGGTAGAGATCCGAAAGAACCTGCTGGACGACCTGCGCCGCGCCCAACGCGACGAGGGTGCTGGTCAGGGTTCCGAGCAGGTAGTACTCGCTGAACCGGCGGTCGTCCAGCTCCTTGAAACGGGCCAGCGACTTCGCTGCGAGCACGAATCCGACCGCCTCGAGATGACCATTCATGGCGAGGAAGTAGATCAAGATCCGCTCGAGGTTGCCGATCTGACGTCCAACTTGGTACTCGTCGGCCGAAGCCTGTGCGCCGGCCGGCTGGTTCGCTGCCGGCGCAGCGGCCTGCGGCTCGTGCCCCACCTGCTTCAGGACGCTCCGGATCAGCACCGTGCCTCCGCGGAGCGCGACCCAAAGGCCGACGCCGGAGAGAAAGAAACCACCGGCGTCCGGCGACGCCAGCAGCCGGTCGCCCAGCGAGCCGGCGGCGGGCAGGGAGAGACTCGAGCCGATCTCGACGGCAGCGAGAAGAATGGTCAGATGCACCGCCGAGAGAACGAAGAACGCGGTCGCCGGTTGGGTGGCTCGAAGGCGGATGCGTTCGATGCCACGACGCGCCAGCTCGATCGCATGAGCGACCGCCAGCGCCCAGAGCAGGATGCCGACGTCGAATCGAGGCAGCTGCGCGGCTCCCATCAGGCCCACGAAGCAGAGCATCCGGCAGGCCGTCGCTCGCCAGCTCAGAGACTCTCTGGGAAGGGCCGGCCAAGTGACCTCCGCGAGCAGATAGAAGCTGACGGCAAGAATCATCACGGGTGCAATCCTTCGCGCCGAGTGGTGCCGCAGAGCGGGTCGTGCCTTGGATTCCAGCGCGTCAAGGTCAGGCTCTCGGACCTCATCAAGGCCGAGTCAGGCCCCTAAGCCTGACTATGGACTGATCAGGCCCTGAGGCCTGACGTTCGCCGTAGCAGGCATCGGGTCGAAGGAGCGAACCGACTGACTCAGACTCGCGAACATGTCGAGCCAGGCGAGGCCATGGCTCGCGGTCAACGAGTCATGGACCGTCTGCTTCGTCACCTCTCGCCGCTCTGCCACCTTTTCTTGCTGCCCAAGCTCGGCCAGCAGGTCGACCGTCTCGGCTTGCCTCGGCGACCAGCTCTGCATGACGCGCTCCAGCAGCAGCGTCCCTCGGTCGACGAGGGCGTCGAAAACGGTCGGCTCCGCGATCCGCACCATCAACGAGCGGTCGTGTTTCTTCGCTTCGTCCAGCCCGGCGCGAGCCGCATGGAAGCACGGACCGTCCATGCCGAGGGCCGTCGGCTTGAGGCCGGTCTCGAGCGTGCCGATGCCGAAACTGAAACGGGTCGTGACGACGGTGCGCATCCGGCGCTGATAGGCCCACCAAACCGTCTCGAACGGGCACTCGATTTCGAGCAGGCCCTGAAATTCATCGCCGAGCGTGACGATGAAGTCGCTCGCGATCTGTGACGAGAACTCGTCGTTCAGCTCGGCGAGCGTCGCCTCGAGCCGCTCTTGAACGCTGGCACGGTCCGGGAGGCGTCTCGACCGGACGAGGTCGGCGATCACGGCAACGTAGCGCTTGCCGCCAGACGTCACACCACCTCCGCCACGAGGTTGTCGACGATGAAGTTCTTGCGCTCCGGCGTGTTCTTGCCCATGAAGAACTCGAGCGCGCGGGTGACCTCACTCATGTGCTTGACCTGAACGCGCACGAGGCGGATCGACTCCGGACGCAGCAGCGCTTTCATCTCGTGCGGCGAGATCTCGCCGAGGCCCTTGAAGCGGGTCGTCTCGATCTTGCCTTTGAGCCGCTCGGTGGCCTGCCGCCGCTCCTTCTCGGTGTAGCAATAGACCGTTTCGCTCTTGTTGCGCACGCGAAACAGCGGCGTCTCGAAGATATAAACGTGACCCCGGACGACCAGCTCCTCGAAATAGCGGAGGAAATACGTCAGAAGCAAGTTGCGGATGTGCATGCCGTCGACGTCGGCGTCGGTGGCGACGACGACCTTCTGATAGCGCAGGTCCTCGAGATCGTCTTCGATCCCGAGCGCGCGCATGATGTTGTACAGCTCCTCGTTCTTGTAGATCGCGTCGCGCTTCGAACCGAACGTATTCGGTGGCTTGCCGCGCAGCGAGAAAATCGCCTGCGTGTCGACATCGCGCGCCTGCACCATCGAGCCGCCGGCGGAATCGCCCTCGGTCAGAAAGATCGTGCTCGCCTCCGCGCGCGCGTTCTTGTCGCCACGATGCAGCTTGCAGTCGGTCAGCTTCGGGATGCGGATCGCCGTTGCCTTGGCGCGTTCGCGCGCCTTCTTCTTGACCGCCTGCAGCTCTTTGCGCAGCTTCTCGTTGGTGGCGATCTTGGCCAGCACCCGCTCGGCGACGTCGGGATGTTTGTGCAGCCACACGAGGACCGCGTCGCGGGTCGCCTCGACGATCCACGGCCGCACGTCGGTGGAGCCGAGCTTGTTCTTGGTCTGACTCTCGAAGACCGGCTCCTGGATCTTCACCGCCACCGCGCCGAGCAGCCCGTCGCGCACGTCGGCGCCTGCGAACGTCTTCTTCGCGAACTCGTTGATGCCGCGCAGCAGACCCTCCCGGAACGCGCTCTGATGGGTGCCACCGTCCGAGGTGTGCTGACCGTTGACGAAGCTGTAATAGGTCTCGCCGTAGTTGTTCGTATGCGTGAAGGCGATCTCGAGGCGCTCTTCCCGATGATGAACGATGTCGTAGAGCGACGCTTCGTCGCCCAGCTCCTCCGACAGGAGATCGCGCAGACCGTCCGACGCCTTGAAGATCTTGCCGCCGTAGTCGAGCGTCAGACCGGTGTTGAGGTAGGCGTAATAGCGCAGGCGGTGCTCGATGAACTCTTCGTTCCAGGCGAACTCGCCGAAAATCTCGGGATCGGGCGTGAACCGCACCAGCGTGCCGTTGCGCGCCGTCGCCTTCTTCCCTTCGCGATCGTCGACCAGCTGTCCACGTTCGAACTGCGCGCGTCGAAACTTGCCGTCGCGCCACGAGCAGACCTCGAAATGAGTCGACAGGGCGTTGACCGCCTTCGTCCCGACGCCGTTGAGACCGACCGAGAATTGGAAGACGTCGTCGTTGTATTTGCCGCCGGTGTGCATGCGCGACACACAGTCGACGACCTTGCCCAACGGAATGCCTCGACCGTAGTCACGCACCTCGACCGCGTCGCCCTCGCGCCGGATCTCGATCTTGCGCCCCTGGCCCATGATGAACTCGTCGATCGCGTTGTCGACGACCTCCTTCATCAGGACGTAGATGCCGTCATCGGGGCTCGAGCCGTCGCCGAGCCGACCGATGTACATGCCCGTGCGCTTGCGGATATGCGTCAGCGGATCGAGCGTTTGGATCGCGTGTTCGTCGTAGAGAACGGCTTGCTTGGCCAAGATTCCTCCAGGGCGGTGCACCCCACCCGTCGCTCGTCTGATCGACGCGCGGCGAGGCGGTAGCGAGGCGGTGAAACTATCAGAGCCGCGCGCGACGCGGTCAGAACCGGACGACGACGACCGTCACGTCGTCCTCCGGCGGCGCACCGTCGACGAAGCGTTCGTGGGCCGCGAGAAGGCCGTCGCGGACCTCGGCGGCCGAGCGCCCGGCGAGGTCCGCGAGCGTGGTCTCGAGGCGCTCGAAGCCGAACATCTCGTTCGACCCGTCCGGCCGCGCCTCGACCAGACCATCGCTGTAGACGACCAGCGTGTCGCCGGGGCCGATCGCGGCCTCGATCGGCGCAATCGGCAGCTCGTCGCGCACGCCGAGCGGGTAAGCGATCGTTTCGAGAGCCGACATCTCGCCGTCGGCGGTCAGGAGATACGGCCCCAGATGCCCGGCTGAGGCGAGGCGCACGCGACCTCTGTCGAGGTCGACGACGGCGTAGATCAACGTCGCCAGCAGGCGACGCCGATGCGTTCCGTGCACGACCGCGTTGAGGCGCTCGAAGACCTCTTCGATCTCGGCGGAATAGCGAACCTGAACGCTCAGGGCCGAGCGCAGACCCGACATCACCAGGCCGCTGGACACACCGTGGCCCGCGACGTCGCCGACGGCCACCACCAGCCGACGATCGTCGAGCTCGAGTACGTCGTAGAAGTCGCCGCCGACCTCGCTCGCCGGCCGGTAGAGGTAGGCCACCTCCGCCGGGCCGACCCGCTCCGGCAGACTCGGCAGAATCGCCGCCTGGATCTCGCGCGCCGTCTCCAGCTCGACCTGCTGCCGCTCGCGCTCGGCGATCCGACGGACGTGCGGCGGCACGTCATCCCAGGCGTAAACGAACTCGCGACCCGATCCGAGGGAGCGGAGCGAGACGAGCATCGGCGCCGAAAGAGCCAGAAGCACCAGCCAGGCCTGCAACGCCAGACCGCGATCGTCGGCGAGAATCAGAGGTGCCAAGGGCAGCGATGCATGGCTGATCGTCAGCGTGAGAAACGACGACAGAAGGTCGCCGCGCCAGAACGCCACCGCGACCACAGCCGTCGGGAACAACCAGAGCAACCAATTCCACAACGGCGGCAGCATCGCGAGGACCGGAAGCAAGAAGGCGACGCCGACGAAGAGCGTCCAAGATGCCACGCGCACGCTGAGGCGCCGGGCCGTCCATGCGGGCACGAAGAGAACGGTGAAGAGGAAGAGCGGGATCAGGATCGACAGATTGATCGCCAAGGCGACCAGCGCCGTCATCGGGGCGGCGATCGCGGTCGCTGGACTCAGAGCGCTTTCGAGCGCCCAGATCCCACGCTCGCGCAGCAGCAGCGAAGCGAGCGCGTAGCTGCCGGTCGCCAAGAACCCGCCCGCGACGCCGCGCAGCGCCGAGCGAGCGAGCGTGGCGTTGTTCCAGTCGAAGTGCAGCAAGGCGTCGAACGACGCCAGGCGAGAGGGCCAACGACCGCGAGCGTAGGACTCTCCTGCTGACCACGCCATCACCGTCACAGCCGCCATGGGGAGGATCTGAAAGACGATGATGAAGAACGCCATCACCCAGGCCGTCGTCGGGCGATCGATCAGGCCGAAGTTGGTGCCCTCCGACACGGACCGGATCGACAACACAACCCACACCACGCCCAGGACCAGCACCAAGGCGCCGATCTGAGCGCCGCGGCCGATGCCGAGGAGACCCGCGTGGTACCGCCGGAGAAACGGCACGGCGACCAGCGGCAAGAGCAAGAACGTGACGATGCTGCGGGCGAATCCGCTGAGCTGCAGGCCTGCAGTCTCGCGCTCGATCTCGTCTTTGGCCGCGTCCTCAAGCCAGGGCGCGAAGCCAACGATTTCACCGTCGACGAAGGCGACGTCGAGTCCGTAGGCCAGCCCGTCGCCGAGCGCCTGCTCCTGATCGGCAAACCGCAGGCGGCGGATGTCCGCCCGGTCGGCGCCGGTGTCGCGAAGAACCGCGGACTCTTCGACGAAGCCCGACAGGTCGACGCCGTGGCGCTCGAGGAACTCACGCGCGCGGATCGAGGCATCCGCTTGATCGAACGGAAACTCGATCGTGCCTTGCTCTGCGATGGGATCAGATCCCGCCTCGTCAGCGATCGACACCCGAGTCGAGCGCCGGAGGCTGAGAGTCCGGCCGTCGGTCGAAAGCGTCGCTCGATAGGACCAGCCTCTGGGCTGCGCGCCCGGCGGGTAGACCACGACCTGCCAGAAACGCAGCCGTTCCGCGAGGCGCGTGGTTCCGAGCGCCCGCGCACCCCGTTCATCGGCGGCGAGCTGCATCCGTCGCTCGAGCTCCGAATCGTTCGACAGCCGCACGACGACATAGGCGTTCTCAGGCAGCGGCCCGAGGTCGCGCAGGCGCTCGAGCGCGACCTCGCGCGCCTCCGCAGCATCGAGCGCGAGAGCTGCCGGCATCAGCACCTGATGGCGCGGCAGCGACCAGAGCCAAACGCCGAATCCGAGCAGACCTGCGAACAGCCAGACCCAAAGCTCACGAGTGGAGCGGGGTGAGCTTTGAACGGAGTGCTGCATCAGCTAAGAGGTCGAAACCGGAGGGAGCGAAGCCAGTCGAATCGACGTCGAGGCCTCGCGTCGCGGGGATAGCATTCACAGTACGCAGCCGCCCTCGCGAAGATTCGGGATGCCGGATTCTAGCGACACCGGCGAATAGCGTGCGATTCGATGACTAGAACGGGTCAGAACGGCCTCTCCCCTGCCGACAGACGTCCGACGACGTGAATGCTGCCACCGTCGACGCCCGGTCGCGGCGTCAAGAGGAGTTCCGCGCCATGCCTTTCGACCTGCTCCGTCGCCTCCTTCGAACGATCGCCATGCTGTACCGATCGCCGCGGTCGGTCGCCGGCGCGTGGTCCTTCGCCGGCTGGCTCCTGATCGCCGCCGCCACCGTCGAAGCGCAACTGCCGCTGGAACCGCCTGCAACCGTCGCCCTCCGCGACGGCCCCGCGTCGGTCGTTCTCGCCGATCTCGACCGCGACGGTGATCTCGACGCGGTCTTCGCGTCCGGCCCCGACGGGACAGGCGGCGACATCGCCTGGTCTCCGTCCGACGGTGTCGGCGGCTGGGGAGCTGTCCAGACGATCGATGCCGCCTTCGCCTTCGCCAAAGACGTCGTCGCCGCCGATCTCGACCGCGACGGTGATCTCGACGTCGCGGCCGTCTCGTTCCAGAACAACCGCATCGCCTGGTGGGAGAACCTTCTCGGCGACGGCTCGTCCTGGTCGGCAGCGCGCATCATCTCGAGCAGCCTCGACGGTGCCGTGGCGCTGACGGCCGCCGACATCGACCGCGACGGCGATCTCGACCTCGCCGCCTGCGCTCGTCTCGACAACGCGATCCTGTGGTTCGCGAACGACGGCAGCCCGGGCAATGGCGGCTGGGTCTCACGACAGGTCAACCACGCCGCGCTCCCGGAAGCGACCGATCTTGCGATCGCCGATCTCGACCGCGACGGCGACCTTGACATCGTCGCGGCAGCTCGGGGCGAGGGCCAAGTGGTTTGGTACGAAAGCGACGGCACGCCGGAAGACGGCGTCGGCGGCGACGGTACATCCTGGAGTCGCCGGACCGTAGCCCTCGGCCTCGACGCGCCGCGGGCGGTCGCGGTGGCCGATCTCGACCGCGACGGTGACGTCGACGTCGCGGTCGGCACGGCCGACGCGGTGACCTGGGTCGCCCGCGACGGCGGCACCTGGGCCGCGCCGGTCGACCTTGGAACGGTCGCCGCGCCGCGCCATCTCGAGGCCGTCGATCTCGACCGCGACGGCGATCGGGATCTGCTCACGGCCGATCTCGACGAGGATCGCGTGGTCTGGTGGGAGAACGCTCTCGACGTTCCCGCGCAGACGTTCATCGAGCACACGATCGACGCGACACTCGACGGCGCGCGCGGCGTCGCGGCGGCCGACGTGGAAAACGACGGCGACGTCGACATCGTCGCGGGCGGCTTCTTCGCGGACGCGGTGCGCTGGTTCGAGCACGATCCGATCCACCGCAGCGCATCGTTCGAGCCGATCGAGGTCAGTACCGGCGCCGCGTTCTCGGCGGCCGCCGCCGACCTGGACCACGACGGAGATCTCGACGTCGTCGCCGGCACCGTGTGGCACGAGCGTCAGGGCGACACCTTTGTGCCTCGCATCTTCGACGTCTTCGGCGCGCTCGACGCGCTGGCGGTCGGCGACCTGGATCACGACGGAGATCTCGACGTGGCCGGCTCGACCGGCGGCGATCTCTATTGGTGGCAGAGCGACGGCACCCCGGCAGACGGCGTGGGCGGCCGTCTCGGCACCTCTTGGACCCGCTTCACCGTGTCGACCGGACATGCTCGACTCGAGGAGCTCTCCGTGGTCGACCTCGACGGTGATGGCGATCTCGACCTCTTGGCCAGCGACCTGAACGGCGACGAGGTCCTGTGGTGGCAGAGTGACGGCAGCCCCGCCGACGAGATGGGCGGCGACGGCAATTCATGGACCGAGCGGATCGTCGACGCAACGACCGAATCGCCGCGCTCGGCCCTGGCGCGGGACGTCGACCGGGACGGCGACCTCGATGTTGTCGTGGTCGCACAGCTCGAGACACCGGCGTTCTGGCGCAACGATGGCGGAGCGATTCTGTGGACTCGGCAAGAGATCGGTGGCTTCCTCACGCTCGACGCGGCGGTCGTGGATGCCGACGCGGACGGCGACCTCGACCTCCTCACCGGCCTCGGCGGCAGCGGCGACGGGCGCGTACAGCTTCACGAACAGCTCTCGCCAGCCGACGGAACGACCTGGGCGAGCCCGACCACGATCGGAATCCTCGAGATGGGCGACGTCTTCACTGACGACATCGCGGCCGCCGACTTCGACCTCGACGGCGACAGCGACATCGCCGCACTCAGCGGCATGGGACGGATCGTCTGGTGGTCCAACCCGTCTCTGCCGGGCGGCTGGCCACGAGCGGACGTCGCCCCCGGCATCTTCATCGCATTCGACGTCGTGGCGGCCGAGGCCAGCAGCGCCGCGATCGATCTCCTGCTGCCCGGCTCGACCGGCATGACGCTGTGGCGCAACCTGGCGGCGCAGGCCGAGCTCCTGGCGTCGGACCTCGGCGTCACCCGGCTCGAAGAAGGCACGAAGACGCCGGTGCTGCGTTTGAACGCTCGAACCTTGGGACGGTCGGGCGACAACCAAGCCGAGATTGCCCTGCTTGACCTGCTCTTCGAAGAGGCGCCCGGCCTGCCCGCCGACGCGACCGAGCTGTCGAGCGTCGTCGACGCCGTCTCGCTCTACGAAGACATTGACAGCTCAGGAACGTTCGACGACTCGATCGACTTTCTGATCGGCCGCTTGTCGACGCCGACGGCGATCGCCGGCGTCGTGGGCTTCGAGCTTCCCGACTTCACGGCGACGATCGGTAGCTCGGGGTTCCGCAACTACTTCCTGGTGATCGAGACGTCTGCCGACGCGGAGGCCCAGTCGCTCGATCTGCTCCGACTGACGCTGCGCATCGACCGCTCGCGCATGGAGGACGCGGTGTACGGCGCGCCGCTCATCCTGCGCGCACCCGAGAACGTCTCGACGCTCTCGCTCGCGATCCAGGACGTGCTCTTCGCCGACGGCTTCGAGTCCGGCAACCTCGACGGCTGGGCCGCCTCGTCGCCCTGAGCCATGGCGCGAGCCGCTCGCAGCGGCGGCCCAAAACGACAACGCGGAGCCGATTCGGCTCCGCGTGTCGTCGTTCGGGCGCCGGCTGGTGCCGGCGATCGCTCAGAGGTTCTCGATGATCGCGTCGCCGAATTCGGAGGTCTTGAGCAGCGTGGCGCCGTCCATCTGACGCTCGAGATCGTAGGTCACGCGCTTCTGGCCGATGGTGGCGGCCAGCGCCGTCTCGACCGCCTGGGCGGCCTCGCGCCAGCCGAGCCAGTCCAGCATCATGACGCCCGACAGAATCAGCGAGCCAGGATTGACCTTGTCGAGACCGGCATACTTCGGCGCGGTGCCGTGGGTGGCCTCGAAGAGCGCCAGACCGTCGCCCTCGTTGGCGCCCGGGGCCATGCCGAGGCCGCCGACCTGAGCGGCCAGAGCGTCCGAGAGGTAGTCGCCGTTGAGATTCATCGTCGCGATGACGTCGTACTCGGCCGGCCGCAGGAGCACCTGCTGGAACATGGCGTCTGCGATGCGGTCCTTGATCACGAGCTTGCCCTCCGGCGCCTTGCCGTCGTGCTCGCTCCACAGCTCGTCTTCGGTGATCGTCCGATCCGCGTACTCTTCGCGCGCCAGCTCGTAACCCCAATCCTTGAAGGCACCCTCGGTGAACTTCATGATGTTGCCCTTGTGCACGAGCGTCACCGAGCGGCGGCCGCGCTCCAAGGCGTAGTCGATCGCCTTGCGCACGAGCTGCTTCGTGCCCTCGGGAGAGATCGGCTTGATGCCGACGCCGCTCGTCGCGCGGATCTCTTTCCCCAGCTCGCCGTTCAGAAAGTCGACCAGCTTCCTGGCTTCGTCCGAGCCCGAAACGAATTCGACCCCCGAGTAGACGTCTTCGGTGTTCTCGCGGAAGAGCACCATGTCGACCTTGTCGGGCGTCCGCATGGGCGAAGGCACGCCGCTGTAGTACTTGACAGGCCGGATGCAGGCGTAAAGATCGAGCTGCTGACGCAGGGTGACATTGAGGCTGCGGAAGCCACCGCCCACGGGGGTCGTCAGAGGGCCTTTGATCGATGCGCGGTAATGACGCACGGCGTCGAACGTCTGCTGCGGGAGCCATTCACCGGTGTGCTCCTGAGCCTTCTCGCCCGCCAAGACCTCCATCCAGGCGATCGCCTTCGAGCCGCCGAAGGTCTTGTCGACCGCGGCATCCAAGACCCGTTGCGTCGCCGCCCAAATGTCGGGACCGATGCCGTCGCCCTCGATGAAGGGGACGATCGGCCGATCGGGCACCGTCAATCGACCGTCGGCGTATTGGATCTCCTGGCCATCGGCGGGCGGCTGAAAGAAATCGTGAGTCATGGCGCTCTCCTGATGCGCGGGCGAGGCAGGAGCCCTGCGTGATCGCTGCGCGGGCAGCAATCCCGAGGCCAGGCTCGAACTCGGCGCGTGCGGTTCATGCGCCGGTCGGCATCGCGGAAGTTTTCGCGGAGCGACCGGAGGATCTTCGGATGGTCGGCGAAGTGGACGACCGCAGCGCCGTGGAGCCCAGGATGGTAGGGCTCGCGGCCCGGCGCACGGCCGCGTTTTCGGCGCGACCTTAGCACGGACGATGCTGCAGAGATTCGCAGCTGCGCCGGCCTGCACCGTCGCAGATGGAACGCGAACGGACCGCCGGCGGCGTCCGTCGGAACAAGGCTGAGTCGGCTGCTGTTACTATCGATCGGACGCATGAATTGGATTCCGATGATCGACGCCGCGACCGCGGTGCGCGAGAAGGCACATGCCCCGTACTCGAACTTTCGAGTGGGCGCCGCATTACGTGCCGCCGACGGGTCGATCTTCCCTGGCTGCAACGTCGAGAACCGGACATTCGGTCTCACTGTGTGCGCCGAACGGAGCGCTGTGCTCGCCGCCGTCGCCGCGGGTCAGCGCACCTTCGATGCGCTGGTGGTGATCACGGACTGCTCTCCTGCGGCACTGCCATGCGGTCTCTGCCTCGAGACTCTGACCGAGTTCGCCCAAGATCTGCCGATCCTGGTCACGAACCTGGCCGGAGAACGTCATGAGACCACGCTGCGGAAGCTGTTCCCGACGCCTTTCGAGTGGCCCGAAACCGCTCGACCGGTGTCAGATAGAGCGGAGAGCCGCTAGGTCCGTGATCGCGTTGCGGGTTCATGCCGCAGATGTCGCCTTCCTCAAGAGGCATCCACGCGGCATTTCAATGGTGTGGACGCGCCGCGTCAAGCGGCCATGCAGACGATTTTTTTGAAGATCCGGGCACGTGAAGGTCTGCGTGCCGCAGAAACACCTTGGATCTTCGTCCGCTTCGTTCGGTGTCCAGCCGCGAAGCCATTTCAGGCAAGCTCCTCGTCCCTTCGAAACAGGATGAGGTAGGAGGTCAACATGTCCCGGAAGAGTCTTCTCCCCGCACTGCTCGCTCTCGCGTTGCTGGTGCCCGCTTCAGCCGCCCTGGCGGCAGGCCCGAGCTTCGTCACGGGTCCGCAGTCCGGCGAGCCTCTGCAGATCGCCGAGAGCCACGTCGCCAATCACCTCGGCTCGCTCGGCCTGACAGCCGACGACGTCGCGGATCGTGAGCTGCGCGATCACTACGAGTCGTCGAACAGCGGCATGACGCACATCTACTGGCGCCAGATCCACCAAGGGATCGAGGTGTGGAACGGCGATCTCGCTGTCCACGTCGCCAACGATGGTTCGATCATCGCCCTGCACAACGACTTCGTGCCGAACATCGCCGGCCATTCTCTGTCGATCGGCCCGTCGCTCACCGCTGAGTCGGCGCTCTCGGCCGCAGCCGACTACCTTGGAGTCGCGCTGGGAACCCAACCTCGCGCTCTCGAGGCGCCGCAGGGCAACAACCTCTCGACCATTCTCGGTGACGCCGGCATCTCACGCGCGCCGATTCCGGCTCGCCTCGTCTGGCTGCCGTTCCAGGGCGACGTCAAGCTCGTCTGGAATCTCGTGATCGATCGAGTCGACGCCGAGCAATGGCTCAACGTCCGCGTGGACGCCGCCACCGGCGACGTCATCGACTCGAACGATTGGATCGCTCACGGTAGCGTGCCGGCGGACGAGTATCGCGTCTACCCCTTCCCGGCTGAGAGCCCGGACTTCAGCGCGCACGTGAAGGCCGTGGCCCCGGCCGACCCCATCGCCTCGCCGTTTGGCTGGCACGACACCGACGGCGATGACGATCACGACTTCCTGGACACGCGCGGGAACAACGTCGACGCGAACACGGACTACGACGACAATCCAGGGACGGACGGTGACCGGCCGTCCGGCGGCGTCGCCGGCCCGCTTGACTTCGACTTCGTGCATGACACGGCCTCCGACCCGCGCAACAGCTTCGAAGCGGCGGTCGTGAACCTGTTCTATTGGAACAACATCATGCACGACTGGACCTACCATTACGGCTTCAACGAGGCCTCCGGTAACTTCCAGGTGAACAACTACGGCAACGGTGGTGCGGGCAACGATGCGGTGCGCGCCGAGGCGCTCAACGGCGACGACATCGGCAACACCAACAACGCGACCTTCGGCACGCCTCCCGACGGCTTCGAGCCGCGCATGCGCATGTTCCGTTGGACTGCGCCGGCGAGCCTGCGCATCGACACGCCAGCCGGGATCGCCGGAAACTACACCGCCGGCACCGCCGACTTCGGTGCCGACCTTGCCAACACGGAGGAGGCCGGCACGCTCGAATACGCCAACGACGGCGATGACGAGGGTGGCGCTGGAACCGTCAACGATGGCTGCCAGGCGATCACGCCGACCGGGCTCGTCGACGGCATCGCCCTGATCGATCGCGGCGCGTGCGAGTTCGGCCTCAAGGTCCTCAACGCTGAGAACGCCGGCTACATCGGCGCCATCGTCGTCAACAACGACGGCGACGGCACCCTCAACATGGCTCCGGGCGTGAACGGTGGCTCAGTCACCATCCCGTCGCTCTTCATCGGTCAGTCGGACGGTGACGCGATCAAGGCCAATCTGCCGACTCCGGGCGTCACCGGCGCGCTGGTCGGCTCGAACCCGGACAACGATCGCGACAGTGACTTCGACAATGGCGTCATCGCGCACGAATACGGTCACGGCATCAGCAACCGCCTCACCGGCGGCCCGTCGACCACCGGCTGTCTGCCGACGACCTTCCAGGGCAATCTGACGTCCGAGCAGGCCGGCGAAGGCTGGTCCGACTTCTGGGCGCTGATGTTCGCGACCGGCCCCGGCAACACTCCGGAAGAACCGCGTGGCATCGGGACCTACCTGACCTTCGAAGGTCCGGGCGGCCTCGGCATCCGCAACTTCCCGTACTCGACCGATCTCGGGGTCAATCCGCAGACCTACTCGGTCGTGGCGACGACCAACGCACCGCACGGCATCGGAGAAGTCTTCATGCTGGCGATGTGGGAGATGTATTGGGAGCTGGTCCAGCGCTACGGCATGGACACCGACCTGTACAACGGCACCGGTGGCAACAACCGCACGATCCAGCTCGTGATCGACGGCATGAAGCTGCAGCCTTGTCAGCCGACCCAGGTCGAGGCGCGCGACGCCATTCTGCTGGCGGATCAGAACCTCTACGCCGGCGCGAATCAGTGCGCCATCTGGCGCGCCTTCGCGAAGCGTGGCCTCGGTGTGAATGCCGACGGCGGTGATTACATCCGCGGCGACGAGACCGAGGACTTCACGATCCCCAACGGTTGCTCCGCCGATATCTTCTCGAACGGTTTCGAGAGCGGCGACACGACCGCCTGGGACAACTGATCCTCCCGCCAGCGACAGAGGCGGTCTTGCACCGCGTCTGACGCCGAAGGCCCGATCGCTTCTCGCGATCGGGCTTTTTTTCGTTCCCCTTCTGTTCAAGGAGCCCGAGCTCCTTCAGAGACACAGAGGCCAAGACCGCGGCCTGAAACAATGAACCATCGATCCGAAGAGGAGGAAAACGCCTCGCCTCGGCCTCTGGTCCATCGAGCGAGGCACGCCCAGGAGGTCCGCCATGCGTCGCACGCTGCTTCGAGCCCGAATCGACACCATCACGTTGAAATACAACGGCGACGACGAGTCTGCCGAAGAGCGGGAGATCGCCCGTCTCGAGCCTGCGGAGCGCCAACGGCGGGTTGCGCGCCTGCGCCGAGAGCTCGCCGCGGCAGAGCGGGCCAGAGAACAAGCACGGGGAGCCGCGATCAGCTCGGCCTCACGCAACGTCACACGCCTGAAAGATCGCTTGCGGCGCGTCAGCGAGAAGGACAACTCGGTGACCGCCGTGCTCGACTATCCGCGCTCCGGCGAATCAAGACTCATGTCGCATCGTCAGCTCAACATCCCCGGCGACAACGAGCCCTTCGAGCTACCCGACGAGTTCCTCGAATCCGCCCTGTTCAAGGAGGAGATCCAGGGCGAAACGATGCTGCAGATCCTGGTGACCGACAAGGATCGCAACAGCGGGTTCCTGAAGTTCCTGCGCGACGTTCTGTCCGCCGTGTTTTCCAGCGTCGTCGGCGACGCGATCAAGGGGATCTCGGAGATCTTCGTCAGCAAAGCCGCCGACAATGTCGGTGGCCGCATCACCAAAGAGCTCAAGGGTGACGACAAGGACTCGCGGGTCATCGGCCTGGCGCGCAGCCGCAAGATCGAGATCCAGGTCGACGCGGACGGCGGCATCGATGTGCGGCCAGGCACCGGCGGCACCTACGTCGACGGCAAGCTGGCGTTACCGCTCCTCGCCGACCGAGACTTCCGCATCCGTCGCCCCGGAACCGACATCGCCAAAGGCGATCAGCTCGGCGAGATCGTCCTCGTTCTGGAAGCCGAGGCGTTCGGCTGATCGCTCACACCGAAGCGGCTCAGCCGCCGATCGTCACGAGCTTCTTGTCCTGGACCACCTTCGCGGCGTCACTCTCGGCGAGGTCGCTATGACAGGCCGCCTTGGCGCCGCGGTCGGCGCCAACGGCGCGCTGGGTCTTCGACGCGAGCCGGTGGATTTCGGAAGGCGATAGGACACCGCGCTTCTCGAGGATTTCGCGCTGCTCCGGCGTCAAGGCCTCGGAGATCTTCGGCTTGTCCCAGGCGAACGTCTCATCCTTGCCGGACGCGAAGGCGACGATCTCTTTCGAGATCCGCACGCTGCACCAATCGTGGCCGCACATGGCACAGAAGTCGGTGTCGACGTCGAGGTCTTCGTCGTGAAAGGCGCGAGCCGTGTCGGGATCGAACGACAGATCGAAGTGCTGCTGCCAGTTGAGCGCCGCGCGCGCTTTGGTCAGCTCGTCATCCCAATCGCGGCTGCCTGGAATGCCCAGGGCAACATCCGCCGCATGCGCGGCGATCTTGTAGGCGATGCAACCCTGCTTGACGTCGTCGCGCTTGGGTAGCCCGAGGTGCTCTTTCGGCGTCACGTAGCAGAGCATCGCGGCGCCGTGGTAGCCGGCGGCGGTGGCGCCGATCGAGCTCGTGATGTGGTCGTAGCCGGGGAAGACGTCGGTGACCAGCGGACCGAGGACGTAGAAGGGTGCGCCGTGGCACAGCCGGCGCTGCAGCTTCATGTTGTATTCGATCTGATCGAACGGCACGTGGCCCGGACCTTCGACCATGACCTGCACGCCCTTGGCCCATGCGCGCTCGGTCAGCTCACCGAGCGTCTCGAGCTCGGCGAGCTGCGCCTCGTCGGTGGCGTCGGCGAGACCGCCCGGACGCAGGCCGTCGCCGAGCGAGAACGACACGTCGTGCTCGCGCATGATGTCGCAGATGTCGTCGAACATCTCGTACATCGGGTTCTGTCGGCCATGCACCAACATCCACTTGGCGAGCAGCGACCCACCGCGGCTCACGATGCCGATCAGGCGCTTCTCGACGAACTTCAGGTGCTCACGCAGCACTCCCGCGTGGATCGTGAAGTAGTCGACGCCTTGGCGGGCCTGATGCTCGAGCGTCTCGAGAATCACGTCGTAGGTCAGATCCTCGATCCGCCGACCGAGGATCATCGAGTAGATCGGCACCGTGCCGATCGGCACGGTGGAATCACGGACGATCGCCTCGCGGCAGGCGTCGAGATCGCCACCCGTCGAGAGATCCATCACGGTGTCGGCGCCCCAGCGGATCGCCCAGCGCAGCTTCTCGACTTCTTCGTCGGTGCCGGACGAGACCGGCGAGGCGCCCAGGTTCGCGTTGATCTTGGTGCGGGCGGCGCGGCCGATCGCCATCGGGTCGAGGCGGTAGCCGAGGTGCACGCGGTTGGCGGGAATGATCATGCGACCGGCGGCGACTTCGTCGCGCACCTGCGCTGCGGTGAGATGCACCTCGCGTTCGGCGACGCGACTCATCTCGGGCGTGATCTCGCCGAGGCGCGCGCGCTCGAGCTGCGTCACGGCCCCGTCGGCGCCGCGCGGTTCCACCACGAAGTCATGCGCCGTCTTCTCCGAAGGCGGCGGCATCCCCGGCGTGTCCGGCGAGGCGTAGGTCAGAGGCCCACCCACTTGGGCGGCCAGAGCGAAGCTGCCGGGCGTGGTGCCCTGCGCGTCGGTCGATGGGTTGGCGGCGCCGTGCAGCGGCGGGCGGAGGTCGGAGGCAGCGATCGATCGACTCATGAGGGCTCCCGGCGGGGCGCTCGACCAAGGGCTCGAAGGCGGGCGAGCGAAGAAAGCGCAATTTTATCGCGGCTTACAATCTCTGCGTGGAGTCCTCTCGATCGCCCCGCGGCGAGTCTGTCTGTTTGGTTCTCGGCCTCGATCTGTCGCTCGGGACGGAGGTCGGCGAGGCCGCGTCCGCCGAAACCGGCTCGACCGACAGGCCCGAGGGGGACTGGCTGGCCCGCACAGTCCGCCTGGCGCTCGATCACGAGGGCTTTCGCGGTCGCGCACCGCGCAAGCTCGTCGATCCGGTCGGCACCCCGGCGAGCGCGCGCGCCGAGGTCGACGAGGCGGCGTTCGTTCTCGCCTGTGTCTCCTCCGCCGACCCGAGCGTCGCGTTCTACCTCGGCGTGGCCAAAGCGCTTGCTCGACCGATCGTCGCCCTGCGCCGCTTCGACGCCGAGCGCGCGGCGCAGGTGGCGCATCAGGCCGATCTCGAATTGGTCTACGACGAAACGATCGGCGGCCGAGAAGCTCTGACCCGCCGCCTGCGCGAGGTGATCGGCGGCTTTCGCCGGACCGCGCAACTCGATCGTGAGATTCTCCTCGGCAGCCGCGAACCGACACTCGACTGGGCACTGGCGACGGCGGCCGGGGTCAAGAACTTAGGGCTGGAGGTGCTTCTGCGGGAAGGATTCACCCGCCCGCGGTGGGCGCCGGCCGGCTGCCACGAGATCGACCTGCTGGCGGCCCGTCCACGCCGAGGCGACGACGGTCGCACACTCTTGGACCCGTTTCTCGTGTCGCTCGGCGGCGGTCTCGACGACGCCGGCACACAGGCGCTCGTCGCGGAGGACATCGCGCGCCTGGCCCCCGCTCTCCTGCGCGGAGCGACGCCGCGCGTCTCGTCGTCGGGCGCTCGCGGCCGAGCCGACGACCCTCGGGTCGATCTGACGCTCCTCTTTGTCTGGCAGCCGAGCGACGACGACCGTTTCGCCGTCGATCCGCTGCTGCTTCGACGGCTCGCCGCCCGTCTCGAGCACCTGGACGTGCGACCGAAATTGCGCCTGCGCTGGGGCGCGATCGACCGCGTCGGTCTCGAAACGCTCATCCGCCGCCATCCGATGCTGCTCCGCCACTATTTCTCCGAGCTGCCGGAGCTGGAGACCGGCGAGACGGCCGGGGGACGGGCCGAGCCCGGGCGACTCGACGTCGAGGGTCTGTACCGACGAGCAATCGCCTTGGCCGATCGCGCGGCGCTCGCGTCGGCCGAGCTCGAGCAGCGCTACGGGGTCGATCCCGCACTCGAATGGCAGCGGCGCGCCTATACGGTCACCCACTCGATCGGCAACGTCATTTTCCCGGTCGAGACCTACCTCGACTTTCTCGGCGACCGACTGGCGCGCGACGTCCGTGGGCGCGATCTCGTCGAGCAGGCCAAGCATTCGCTGGAGAAAGCCAAGATTCACGTCCGCCGATTCAAAGACATCGCGCGCATTCAGCATGCGGCGATCGGCAGGGTCGAGGTCGTACCGCGCCTCTCGACCTCGCTGCGGGCCGCCGAGATCGCCGGCATCGAGGTCAAGGTCTTCGCAGATCCGACCACGCCCGCCGTTCGCGGCAATGCTGATCACGTGGACGAGGCGTTCGACGAGCTGGTCGCCAACGCGGTCTACTGGCTGTGCGATGCCGAGGAGGCCACCGCCCGCGACGAGCCCCGACGACTGTCGACGACGGTCCGGCGCGCCGAGGCGGACGACCTGCCCTCGACCCTCGCCGGCTCTGCGGAACGATTCGTATGGATTCGACTGGAAGACAACGGGCCGGGCATCGAGCCGGCCCTCAAAGAGAAGATCTTTGAGCTGTCGATGAGCACCAACCCGCGAGGGATGGGATACGGTCTCGCCATCGTCCGAGACCGGATGCGCGAGGTCGGCGGCGACGTGGTCGAGACCGGCATGCGCGGTCTCGGCGCCCGCTTCGACCTCTTCATGCCGGTGGCCGACTCCGAGGACTCTTCGCCGTGACCAGCCACGCCGCCGCGCGCTCGCACGTCTTGATCGTCGACGACCAGGCGGGGCCACGCCAGGCGCTCGAATACGCGCTGCGCAGCAAACATCGCTGGTGGTCGATTTCGTCGGCCTCTTCCGCCGAGTCAGCGCGCGCGATCCTCGAGCGGCCGCCGACCCAGCTCGGTGCGATCGATCTGGTGCTCACCGATCTCGTGCTCGGCAACGACAAGGGCGGCGGCATCGAAGTCCTCAGCGCCGCGAAGCGCGTCGATCCTTTTGTCATGGTGATTCTGTTCACCGCCCAGGAACGCGAGCTCGACCGCTTCGAGGCCTATCGGCATGGCGCCTTCGATTGCGTCGAGAAGACAGCGGTCGGCCGCTCGGCCTGGCGCGAGATTTCCGTCAAGGCGGCGGCCGCGCTGGAGTTCCGCCGCCTCGCTCTGGCGCAGGTCGAGAATGAAAAACAGCTCGCCGCACTCGAGCCGTTCTTCGATCCACGCTTGCTCGAAGCGGTCCGTCATCATCCGGCCGCCCTCGCCGTTCGCCAACGCGAAACGACCCTGGTGCTGTGGCGGCTGCACGGCTTCCCGGCCCTCTGCCATGCGCTCGCAAGCCGGCCCGAGGTGCTGCAGGGCTTTCTCTACGACTTCTACAACCTGGCGACCCAGGCGGTCTTTCGCCACGGCGGCGTCCTCGACAAGTTGAGCGGTGACGGCGTCTCGGCGCTGTTCTGCGCTCTCGAGATCGCGGCCGAAGAATCGGTTGGGCCCGGCCACGACCCGTTTGACGCCGTGCTGGCCGCCCTTCAGCTGCGCGCCACGTTCGCCAAGCTCTGCCGAAAATGGCGCATCCAGTGGCAAGACACCGCGCCTGATCTCGCGTTGAGTTTGAGCTGTGTGCTGCACGGCGGCCGCTGCCTGGTCGGCAACTTCGGCAGCGCTCGGCGCGAGCAATTCACAGCGGTTGGGCCCCACGTCAGCTTCGCGGACGAAATGAGAGACCGGCCTCGACGTGAAGGCGTCGACCTCGTGATCACAGAAACGGTCGCCCGCCGGGTTCACACGCGATGTCGCCTTCGTGAGCTCGATCCGGTGGAGGACTCGGCCAGTCTGCCCTCTGTCCGCGTGCGCCTCTTCGAACTGATCGCCGCCCGCCCCGAAGACGTCCCGGAGCTGTGAGCCCGGCGCCCCCAGACTGAGGCGACAGCCGCCCACCCACCCTGGCGTACACTACAAATCGACGCTCGACACCATTGTTCGCAACAAGATGGTCCGCGACCCGACGGTCCGCGACATGATCCTTGGAGGTCACGATGTCTCTTTTGGAAGCTTTGAGCCAGCAGATCGACGCCGGCACCCTGCAGCAGATGAGTGATCGTTTGGGCACCGACCAGGCCACCACGCAGAAGGCCATGGTGCCGAGCAGCATCGGCAGCGCCGCGGCCACGGCCTTCTGCGTGGTG
>JBCBCF010000006.1:14231-34718 GCA_038530905.1 Acidobacteriota bacterium | reverse complement strand
CCGCGGCGAGGTCGACGGCGAGCGAGACGCTGTAGAACGGCCGCTGCAGCGTCGCCTCGACGATCTGCGACCGGGCCGGCAGAGGCGCTCCCGAGACCAGGTAGTGGAAGGCGTCGTAGCGGTAGATCTCGCCCCCCAACTCCGCCTCCTTCGCGCCCTGAGCGACCACGCAGAGACTCGGGCGGTAGAGCACCCAATCCGGCATCCGCGGCGCGTCAGCGCACACGCAGGCAAGGCCGGGCCAGTCGGCGTCGTGGCGACCAGGAGACGGCGCGAGATCGGCGACGGCGGTGCGCAGGTCGGCAAACGCGGCGTCGCGAGGTTGGCCTGGCTGGAGTCGGGCGGAAGCTGCGCCGTGCATCGCTCGAGCGTCGCAAACTCTGGAGAATCAGGCAAGGCAGCGGCAGAGAACGGATACCGGCTGCGGTCGCCGACTGCTTACGCTGAAGGCGTCCGAACGGCACCGATCCTCCCGACTCGATGACCTCCGCGAAAGGACGCTCTCATGCATCGACGCACTCTCGGCACCTCCGGTCTCGACGTCTCGCCCCTCGGCCTCGGCTGCATGGGCATGTCCGAGTTCTACGGCGACCGCGACGAAGCACGCTCGCTCGCGACCTTGCGCCACGCCCTCGACGTTGGCGTCAACTTCTGGGACACCGCCGACATGTACGGCAGCGGCGACAACGAGCGCCTCCTCGCGAAGGTGCTGGCGGAGCGGCGTGACGAGGTCGTGTTGGCGACCAAATTCGGCGTCGTGCGCGGCGACGATGGCTCGTTTCGCGGCGTCAACGGCCGCCCTGACTATGTCCATGCGGCCTGCGACGCCAGCCTTGCGCGCCTCGGCGTCGACCACATCGACCTCTACTACCAACACCGGGTCGACCCCGAGGTGCCGATCGAGGACACCGTCGGTGCCATGGCCGAGCTGGTCGCGGCGGGCAAGGTGCGGTTCTTGGGTCTGTCGGAGGCCGCAGCGGGCACGATCGAGCGCGCCGTCGCCGTGCATCCGATGGCGGCGCTGCAGACCGAGTACTCGCTGTGGACGCGCCACATCGAGAGCGAGATCCTGCCCGCCGCGCGGCGCCACGGGATCGCCGTCGTGCCCTACAGCCCGCTCGGGCGTGGGTTCCTGACCGGCGCGATCACCTCGGCCGACGATCTCGCCGAGGACGATTGGCGCCGCGGGAATCCGCGCTTCCAGGGAGAGAATTTCGACAAGAACCTCGACCTCGTCGCGCGCGTGCGCGCCATGGCCGACGCCAAAGGGGCGACGTCAGCGCAGCTCGCCCTCGCCTGGCTGCTGCTGCAGGGCCTCGACATCGTGCCGATCCCCGGCACGACCAAGGCGCATCGCCTCGACGAGAACCTCGGCGCGGCCGAGGTTGCCCTCAGCGCCGACGATCTCGCCGAGCTGTCCCGCGATCTCCCCGAGGCCGCCGGCGCTCGCTATCCGGAGGCGAACCAGGCTCTCTTGAACGGCTGATCGAAGGGCACATCGTCGGTGCCAGGCACTTTCCCGAGATCGTGGGAAAGTGCATGGCACCGACGCAATCCTTTGATTCTAAGCGGCTTGGCCGGCTCGTCTCAGCGGGCCGCGCCGTCGTCAGGCCCCTCTAGGCTGGCGCCGCGGAGCACAAGATTGGCGTCGAGGTAGTCGCGGAGCCGCGGATCGGCAGGAGGCGGGATCGGCTCACCGTCGAGATGTTGCGCGAGGAGCGTCTCGAGCAGATAGGCGTGAGCCGTTCGCAGGAGCGGTTTGTGGAAGCCATGGCCGGCCGATGGATCGATCAACAAGCTGATGTCACGGCCGCGCCGCTCCAGCTCCAAGGCGTAGTGGCGGATCTCGACCACCGAGACCTTGGCGTCGCGCGCGCCGGCGATCATGAGCAGCGGTCGTGCGGTGTCAGCGACGCGATGCTCGGGAGACCGCTGTCGCAGCGCGGCAACCGCCGCCGGGTCCTCGAGATCGATCAGCAGCTCGCTGGCGACGGCGCGGAGCGACGGGGTCCCGTCGTCAACCTCCTGCTCGGCGACACGGCGCAGAGAGCGCGTCAGGTCGATCGGTGCGGCGCTTGCGATCCCGACGCGAAAGCGATCTGGCGTGAACGCGAGCGCGCCGAGCACGGAGAAGCCGCCAAACGAATGGCCGATGATCGCGACGCGCTGACCGTCGCCCCAGCCGAGCGTCGCCAGATGATCGACGCCATCGAGAATGTCCTGCTGCACGCGGCCGTCGCCGAAGTCTCCTTGTGCCGACGCCAGATAACGAAAGCCATAGCCGGTCGAACCGCGAAAGTTCGGCTCGAACACCACGTAACCGCGATCGGCCAAGAACTGCGCCAGCCCTGAATATCCCGATCGAGCGTGGTTCCACGGCCCCCCGTGAACCTGCACGACGATCGGCGCCGAGGACAGATCGCCCATCCGCGGCAGCGACACGAAGCCGTGGACTTCGTTGCCGTCGCTCGCGATGTAGCTCAGATGACGACGGGCGACGAGGCGCTCAGGGTCGAGCTGGGGAGAGCGCAGATCGGCGAGGATCTCGCGCATCGTTCCCGACCTGGGGTCATAAAGGTGGTGACGCGGCCGCTCCAGTCGATCGCCGCGCTCCTCGATCCACCAGCGGCCTACCCCCGACCGCGCCTCGATCGCGAGGTCTGCGTCCGGAAGCCGCGCCGTGATCCGCTCGAGGTGTACCGCCGCGGCGGGGTCCAGGGCGTGGTGGCGTCGCCGCTCGGTGTGATGCACTGCGAAGCGGGGTGAGCCGAACGGTCGGTCAACGACAACACCGGCCAGATCGGACAGCTCCTGCGGATCGCTGGATCGCAAGGAGGCCTCGACGTGCGCCACCGTCTGCGTCGTCGGATCGAGCGGTGCGTGGATCTCCACCAGGCCCGCCAGGTTCCCGTCGAGACTCTGACGCACGAACAACCGGTCGCCCATCGCCGCCTCGAGACTGCAGGCGCGTTCGAACTCGCAGCGCAGGACGTCGAGCACGCGCGAACCTTCGAGGCCAGGGACGACACGCGACACGATCGTGTGAGAGCCCTCGGCACGCTGCAGCCAGCCGAGGTGCCCCGCCGGATCGAGAAGAAACGGTCCGATCGGGCGTGAAGAGGCGAAGATCTCCTCGACGCGGCCGGTGGTGGCGTCGACGCGCACGAGCCGATGGCGATCGCCATCGGGCAGAGTCTCGGACACCAGCACATGGTGAGGATGGGACGGGTCGACGCCCCGCACGCGCTGCTGGCGCAGTGGATCGAGCGCCCAGGCGAGCCGCGGGCGCTCTCCTTCGATCGGCATCCAGCCGATCGCCCGGCGGGAACGAGCGCCGGCCGTCGCCGGCAACTCGACATCGAGAACCAGTCCGTCGCCCGACGTCGACCAGTCGATGCCGCGCACGGACCTGCTGGTGAAGAGAGACCTGCGGGCGAGGGTTCGGGTATCGAGCCAAGCGACCTCGATCGTCGCGTCGTTCTGAGTGCGCGCCGCGAAGGCGAGCCGCGTCCCGTCGAGCGACAGCGCGCCATCCACAAGCCGGGGCGGCGTCAGGAAAGCCTCGCGCGGGGCAGGCCGGCCGACCTGCGGGCCCTCGATGGCAGACGACGAGATCCCGACGGCAAGGGCTATCCAGCCAAGCACGAGCAGGCGAATCGTCCCCCTCCGCAGACTGCGGCGCTCGCCTCCGCTCCGGCGCCCGGCGCGGATCAAGGCACGCCGGCTCATGCTGGGGCCTGCGTGGCGTTTCGAACGACGCGTGGCGGGGACAGCAGGCGCCCGGGCCTCGCCGTCGCCGGCGTGAGCGCGAAAAAGACGATGAGTGAAGGAATTCCAGCCAGAGCGGTCCAGACCACCCAAGCCCGTCGCCACGCGCGAGGCAGGCCTCGTCGGGCGCCGGCCCAGGCGACCACTGCCGCCGACAGCAAGCTCAGACAGCCGGCGACCAGGACGACGCCAGCCGGCAACGAGCGCCCCAGAAGCTCCCTCGGTGCGATGCGGCCGCTGGCCGCCGGCGCGATCGCCCAACGCATCAGATCCCCGACCACGGCGAGGGCCGGAGACAGCGCGAAGGCCCGGTATCGGTAGAGAGACGGCCAGCCTGGCTCCAGCGGCACCGTGCCGAGCTCGGTGACAGTGCCCTCCAGCCGAAGCTCCACCAAGCGCTGATGAGCCGAGCCCACGCCACGCTCGCTGCGCTGTCCCCACATCATCGAGAGCACCATGCCGTCGATCAGCTGGGCGACGTCCACGCGCGTCAGGTCGCGCCAGTCGCCCTCGATCGGCACCCGAGCGATCGGCTCGACCCGCCCATGGGCGCGTTCCAGCGCACGCGGATCGACGAGCAGGAGCGCACGATCGGTCAGCGCGGCCAACGAGCCCCCCGCCGGCTCGAGACCGGTCAAGAATCGTTCGCTGTCGCGCAGCAGAAGACGCTCGTCGATGCGTTCGAGGTCGACCCGGAATTGAGCGAGACGTCCCGGCGTCACGAGCCACCAGTCGCCCTGCGGTGCCGGGAGGGCCTCAGGCACCTCGAGAAACGGAACGACATCGGCCCGACTCTCGGCAGGTCGACCTTCGGCTCCGAGCCAGCCAACGGCTCGGCCCGTGCGCCGGTCAACGCCGCGATACGCCATCACGTCATGGGCGAAGGTCCAGGTCACATCGCGCGTGGAATCCGTCCAGACGCCGGCGCGATCGGTCGTCGGCAGCTGATGCCGTCGCGCGGGTCGCGAGAGCCGGGGCTCAAGCGTCTGTGTCTCCGTCAACGCGATCTGTGCCGCCAGGCGGTCGGACGCCTCGGAACTCAGCAGCCGCAGCCCGTGCTCGAGAGCCTCTGCGCCGTCGCGATACTCAAGATGCGGATACGTGCCCGCCTCGAAGTGGTCGTCCCAGGCGTGGGTCGCGAACCCGCTGGGGCCGCGCTCGATCAGCACGATGCCAAGTTGATAAGCGACCATCGTGGCCACCGTGAGAAGCGGCACGAGCACCACCTGCAGCGCCAGACCGACCGCAGCCAGTGCCCCCGGATCGCTCAGAGGTCGGCGACGGTCCGGGCGAAACGACACCAGCGCCAACGTCCCGATCCAGACCAGCAGGATCAGCAGCCAGACGGTGGCGCGCGCTCCGGACGCCTCGCGACTCAACATAAGGAGAGGGAGACCGAGAGTCAGGAGTGCCGCGCGGCTCGGCGCGATGGAAACGAAGATCCCGAGTCCGTAGAAGGCGAGGCTGATCGCCAGCACATAGGGAACCAGAACATAGTGTCGAGCATCGACCCACTGCGGCGAGGCCAGGTCGAGCGAGACCAGGACGGCGAGCTGAGGCAACGCCACGGTGAGGGTCAGGAACGCGGCGCCGGCGGTCGCCAGCGACGCGGCGATGCGCCAGTGGGTCATCGGCCGGTGGATGAGGTACGCCCAGCGATTCGGCGAGCGATGACCGCCGACCTGCACGAGGCCCAGCATGAGCCCACCCACCCCGTAGACCAGCAGCGCGAAGATGTCGCGGACCGCCGAGGGCGCCAAAAGGTCGGTCAGCGACGCCGCGGCCTGCAGCATAAGGAAATGGGCGAGACCGAAGCCCCAGAGAGCGCGACGGAATCGCGCCAGCTCGCTCGCGGCCAGCCGCTGCATGTCAGACATGGTCCGACGCTCCGTTCGCCGACGGGGCGGCATGATCGCGCGTCAAGAACGCGTTGACGGCGCGGTCGAGGCCGACCGGCGTCGAGTGAATCTGGTGAGCTCCGAAACCACGCAGAATCTCGGCGAAGTCCTCCCCCTGATCGAGCACGAAGAGCTGCACCATCTCGTCGATCGGCCGTGCTGTTAGGACACCGGGCAACGTCGACGGATCCAGCGGCTCGGTGCCGAAGTGGACCAGCCAGGACTGGATACGCTGACAGAAATCGACCGGGGACGACATCGCCAGCAGGCGGCCCTGCTCCAGCACCACCAGGTTGTCGGCGATGCGTTCGATCTCGTCCATCTGATGAGAGCAGTACACGATGGTGCGAGACGCCTGCTGGCCGATGAAGAGTAGAGCCTCGAGGAACGCCTGCTTGGCCACGACGTCGAGACCGAGGGTCGGTTCGTCCAGCAGCAGCAGTTCGGGGCCCTGCGCCAGCGCGAGGGCGAGATTGAGTCCTGCCCGCTCGCCGCGCGACAGCTGCTCCACCCGCTGCTCGTCGTGCAGCCTGAAGTGCCCGACCACCTCCCGGTAGGTCGCTTCACTCCACTCCACATGCAGCGCGCGATGGAGAGAGACAAGGCGATCGAGGCGCATCCACCCGGGCAGCGTGTGCTCCTCGTGGACCAGTGCGATCCGTCCGCGCGTCGCCGGGTCCAGCGCCTCGCTCGCGCACCCCAGCACACGACACGAGCCGGCCGTCGGCGTCTGAAAGCCGAGCAGCGTCCTGAAGAGAGTCGACTTGCCCGCGCCGTTCGAGCCGACGATCGCGTGCACTCCGCCACGCTCGATCGCGAGCGTGAGCCCATCGAGAGCCAGCTTGCGTCCGAAGCGCTGCGTCAAGTTCTGGGTTTCGAACGCGTAGGTCGTCATCAACAGCAGTCCCCGGAGCAATGAGGTGAAGGCAGGGCCCGGCACGGGCCCAAGACATCAGGTGAGAGGGCGACGGCGGCCGCTGGCCGACGGAGTGAACGGAGCGAGCTCGGCCTCCAAGCGCGCGAGGATCTCGTCGATGTCGAAATCGAGCCCGACGATGGAGTCGACGAATTGGCGCATCGCCTCGTCCAGCCGGCGCTGGCGCTCGGCGACCGACAGTCGATCGCGGGACGGCTCGAGGACGAAGAGACCGACACCACGCCGCGCTTCGGCCAGTCCCTCAGCGGTCAGTTCGGCGTACGCCTTGGCGACCGTGTTCGGGTTGACGGTGAGCTGCATCGCCAGCGCGCGAACGCTCGGAAGACGCGCACCCGCAGCCAGCTCACCCGACGCGATCTTGCGACGCACCTCGTCGACGATCTGGCGAAAAACGGGCCGGGGATCTCCGGTGACGATCTGAATCAAAGGTTCTCCGATGTGCCGGTGGGTGCAGTCCGCTGGCCGCTGCACCCTGCGTACTATGTGAACTAGTACACACGATACACACCTCGGCGTCAAGTCGCCAGCCGAGGCCCCGGCTCGGAACACCTGTCGGCGCAGCCGCTGCAGCGCTCCAGAAAGGTGCCTGGCACCCGTGCGGGAAAGTGCCTGGCACCGAGCCGGGGCCTTCAGAATCAACGCGTTGCGCAACGCGGCGCGCTAAGCTCGGTCGGCCCCCGCTCACCGTTCCCGCCTGGAGGCTCCTTGGCCCGTACGCCTCGCCGCTCCGCGCCCGGAGACGCTTTCTCGACGTCATCGACCGCTCCCGCCGGCTGGCGCGAGCGGATCGATCGGGCGCTCTTCGCGCCGGTCGACGGTGCCTCGCTGGCAATCTTCCGCATCGCCACCGGCCTGCTCCTTGCCGCGCACGTCGGCACGTATCTGTCGCTCGCCAAGATCGAGGCCTATTACACCGGCCCGTCGGTCCTCTTCAAATACGCCGGCTTCGCCTGGGTCGAGCCGCTGGGCGATCGCGCCATGCAGGCACTCTTCGCCCTGCTCGTCGCGGCGGCTCTGGCGATGGCCGCCGGCGTCGCCTACCGCTGGGCGACGACGGGTTTCTTCGTCGGCTACCTCTACGTTTTCCTGCTCGACACCGCCCGCTACAACAACCACTACTACCTGATCCTGCTGCTCGTGGCACTCCTTGCCTTCGTGCCGGCAGACCGCGTCGCCTCGCTCGGCCGGCGGCGACCCGTCACCGGCGACGGCAAGGCCAAAGGGCGATGGCCCGCCTGGGCGGTGCCTGGCTGGGCACTCTGGCTGATTCGATTCCAGGTGGCGGTGCCCTATGTCTTCGGCGGTCTCGCCAAGCTCAACCCCGACTGGGTCCTGCGCGCCGAGCCGATGTCGATGTGGCTGCGCCTCGGCCTCACCGAGGGCACTCTCGATCTGCCGTTCTTTCGCGAGGCGTGGGCTGGGTACGCCTTCGCCTGGTCGGGGCTGCTGCTCGATCTCTTGGTGGTGCCGGGGCTTCTGTGGCGCAGGACGAGGCCTTGGGCCTTCGCTGCCATCGCGGCCTTTCACCTGATCAACAGCCAGCTCTTCACGATCGGCATCTTTCCGTGGATGATGCTGGCGCTGACCACGATCTTCTTCGAGCCCGACTGGCCGCGCCGCGTCCGCCTGCTCAATCGCCTACCGAGCGACGCGCTCCGGCGGCTCGACGGCGCGCGACGGACGGTCCGCCCTGCCCTCACCATCGCGATCGCCGCCTGGATGGCGATCCAGGTGATCCTGCCGTTCCGGCACTTCGCCATCCCCGGCTGGGTCGACTGGACCGAAGAGGGGTCCCGCTATGCCTGGCGCATGAAGCTGCGCCACAAGGACGGCGCCGTGCGCTTCGCGGTGATCGATCCCGCGACGCGGCAGACCACCATCTTCGAGGACTTCTCAGGCGTCCTGACCAAGTTCCAGGTGCGGATGATGCTGCACGATCCTGAGATGATCCGGCAGTTCGCCGTCCATTTGAAGGCGCGGCTCGAGGAGAACGGCATGGCGAGTGTCGAGGTGCGAGCGCTGACTCCCGTCGCCCTCAACGGGCGGCCGCCGCGCCCGATGATCGACCCCGAGATCGACCTTGCCGCGCAGCCTCAAGCGGTGTGGCACGCGGACTGGATCCCGCCGCTCGACGATCGATCGCTCGGCGCTCGCGAAGTCGCCGCCTCGGCCCGCTGACCGGCCACTCCTGGCCGACGCGCCGCCCGATCACGGGCCGCGCTCTCAATACTGCAGCAGCACCTGCTCGGCGCAGAAGCCGGGGCCGAGGGCAAGGAGGAGACCGTAAGAACCGGCCGCGGGCGTGCGCTGGTCGAGCGTGTCCCGCAGGACCATCAGCACCGAGCTCGACGAGAGATTGCCGGCGTGTCGCAGGCTCTTCCAGGTCAGCTCGAGCGCGTCTTCCGGCAGATCGAGCGACGCCTCCATCGCGTTCAGCACGCGCGGTCCCCCTGGATGAGCGATCCAGGTTTCGATCTGATCGATCGTCAGGTCGTGGTCGGCGAGGAAGGCGTCGACCTCCGGGCGCAGCCGATTCTCAGCGACCTTCGGCACGTCGGCCGAGAGGATGATGCCGAATCCCTTTTCGCTGACGTCCCAGCCCATGATGTGCTCACTATCGCGGTAGAAGGTCGCGCGCGTATCGAGCGCCCGCGGGCGACCTCGCTCGGCAGCGCGGCGCGCGGCCTTCGACTCGGCGCCTGCGACGACGACGGCCGCTCCGCCGTCGCCGAATAGGCCGGTGGCGATCAGGTTCGCCACCGACAAATCGCCGCGCTGCACGGTCAGCGAGCACAGCTCGACCGACAGCAGCACCGCGATCTGATCCGGGAACGCGCGGACGTAGTCAACCGCGCGGGCGATGCCGGCGGCACCACCGACACAACCGAGGCCGAAGATCGGCACGCGCTTGACGTCACTGCGCATGTCGAGACGGTTCATCACCTTGGCGTCGAGCGACGGCGTGGCGACGCCGGTGACGGTGACCGCGAAGAGGGCGTCGATGTCGCTCGCCTCGAGACCCGCGTCTTTGAGGGCCGCGGTGATGGCGCGAGCGCCGACCTCGGGCGCCACGCGGATCCACGCGTTGTTGGCGTCACCCCAGGTCTCGAGCGCCTCGTATTCGTCGACCGACAGCGCGAGATAGCGACCGTCGACCAGGACATTGCGATGCAGGCGCTCCAGCCGTTCCTGGTTGAAGTGTTCTTCGACCCACAGACGACGCAGGGTGTCGAGGAGGTCCGACTGCGAGTAGTAGTTCTCGGGAAAGGCGCGACCGGCGGCGGCGAGGTACATCGAATTCCTCTCTCGGACGGGAAACAACGGAGCGGATGAAATGGACTCAGGCGGACGCCGACGGCTCGTCGGCTCGCGGATCGTCGGCGATCGAAGGCGCTAGATCGGCGTCAGGAGCCGCAGCAGCGCCGGCCGCTGCGCGCGGCGGTGGGGCATGGACGAACACGGCGCGACGCGCGGCGTGCAGGCTGCCAGCGCCGAGCTGTCGGCCAAGCCAGGCAAGCAACAAGCCGCACGCAGCGTAGAGCAAGAACCACGCGAATGACAAACGCCACCAAGGATCCTGCGGGAATCGGGCCGCCACCACGAGCGCGACGACCAAGAGCGGCCCACGAAAGACCCACGCCACCCAGCCGGTGACCAGGCCATCCAGCCACCAGCGGCCGAGACGTCCCTGCACCAGCAGGTAAAGCGCCGCGAGGCCACAGGCCTGCATCGTCCAGGCGGCGAGCACCGCGGCCGGCGCGACGCGCGGCGGATCGAGAATGCCGAGGCGGAGGGTCGGGCCGCTCCGCGGCTCGAGGTCGAGCGACTCGACGACCACTCCAAAGAGAGCGAACACGAGCAGCAGGAGCGGCAGAGCGAGAGCGAGAAAACGCAGCACGGCGGGCCTGCGAGCCGCTATTCCAGCTCGAAAAGAGGATCGCCGCCTTCGACGTTCTCCCCGGCGGCGACAAAGATCTTCGCGACGCGACCGTCTGACTCGGCCTGAATTTCGTTCTTCATCTTCATCGCTTCGACGACGACGACCCCCTGACCGTGCGCGACCTCGTCTCCCTCAGCGACCAAGATCTCGACCACTCGACCCGGCATGAGCGCCTCCGCGCGCCGCGATCCGCTGCCGCCGCCGTGCGCCTGCTGCGCCAGTCGGGTCAGCGGATCCGTGACCTCGATGGTCTCGACGCCGCGCGCGCTCGACACGGCGTACTGCATCACGCCACCGCGCCGGGCGGTGCGGCGCACCGAGACCTCGAACTGATGCCCGCTCTCGGTCACCAAGCTGTAGAGATCCGGATGGCCAGCGGTGGCGCAGTCGAGGACGTACAGCCGGTCGCCGACGCGCACGCGATAGCCGCCGTCCGCGAGGCGCTCGAGCTCGATCGCCTCGTCGAGTTCGCCGCGGCTCGCCACCAGCTTCATGCTGTCCTCCCGCCGAGCACCGCCTCGTGGCGCGCCGCGCGCGTCCAGGCTTCGCGGTATCCGCGACGGCGCGCGCCACCCTCTGTGGCCGGATCGCCGGCGCTCGCCTGCCGTTGCCGCTCGGCGTGGACGATGGCGGCGGCAGCCAGCGCCAGATCGCCTTCCGTCGGCTCGCCCACTCCCCACTCGCCGCTCTCCAGCTTGCGCTCGAGCATGCCGATGTCGACCTCGCCGGTGCGAACGTCGGGATCGCGCAGGATCTCCCGGAACAGCGGCGCCGAGGTCGCGATGCCGTCGAGGCGCAGCTCGCCGAGCGCGCGCTCCAGACGATCGATCGCGCGCGCGCGGTCGCGGCCGTAGACGATCAGCTTGGCGACCATCGGGTCGTAGTGGATCGGCACTTCGGACCCTTCTTCGACTCCCGCATCGACGCGGACGCCGAGGCCGTCGGGCCAGCGCAGGATGTCGATGCGGCCCGGCGACGGCGCGAAGCCGCGGAACGGATCCTCAGCGTAGAGACGCACCTCGATCGCGTGGCCGCGCGGCGTCACGTCGTCAAACTCAGGACCGAGAGGCTTGCCCTCGGCGACGTCGAGCTGCGCCTGCACCAGGTCGAGGCCCGTGACCATCTCGGTGACCGGATGCTCGACCTGCAGACGGGTGTTCATCTCGAGAAAGTAGAACGCCCCGTCGGGCGCGAGCAGGAATTCGACCGTGCCGGCACCGCGATACGACACCGCTTCGGCGGCACGCACCGCGGCCTCGCCCATGCTGCGGCGCAGCGCGGCGTCGACCGCTGGCGACGGCGCTTCCTCCAGGACCTTCTGGTTGCGGCGCTGGAGTGAGCAGTCGCGCTCGCCGAGCGACACAACTTTGCCGTGCGCGTCACCGAGGATCTGGATTTCAACGTGGCGCGGCTCCAGCACCAGCTTCTCGAGATAGATCGCGTCGTCACCGAAGGCGGCGGACGCCTCGGAGCGCGCCTCGCGGAAGGCGGACGGCAGCGCCTCAGCGTCCAGGACGCGGCGCATTCCTTTGCCGCCGCCACCGGCCGAGGCTTTGACCATGACCGGGTAGCCGATCTCCTCAGCCGCCGCCTGCGCGGCTTCGAGCGAGGGCAGAGGATCGCGACCGCCCGGCACCACCGGCACCCCGGCGTCGATCATCAGGCGTCGACTTTCGATCTTGGAGCCCATCGCCGCAATGGCGTCCGCCGACGGACCAATGAAGGCGACGTCGCGTTCTTCGCACAGACGCGCAAACTCGGCGTTCTCGGATAGAAAGCCGTAGCCGGGATGAACGGCATCGGCTTCGATTTCGACCGCCAGATCAGCGATCGCTTCGGCGCGCAGATAGCTCTCGGCTGAAGGAGCCGGCCCGATGCGGTGCGCCTCGTCGGCGAGGCGCACCGGCAGGCTGGCGCGATCGGCGTCGGAGTAGATCACCGCCGAGCGGATGCCGCGCTCGGCCAGAGCACGGAGAACACGCACGGCGATCTCGCCGCGGTTGGCGACCAGGACTTTGCGCAACGTGGACTGGGGCATGCGGCGCGATCGTAGCACCGCCGTGTCCGCGGCAGCGCGGGGCGATCGGCGACGGTTCGGCCGCGCCCTGGCGAGCATCGGCCTCTTGTCAGTCCCCTTGCCGGCGCTCGCATGCGCGGCGCGGGGCCTCGGCCGCGACGTTGTCCACTGCCGTGGCGAGCGCGGCCGCAAGGCCGTCGGCGGCGGCGGAGAGGCGGACGTCGAGCGTCGCCAGACGCTCTTCGAAGCGTGTGGTGGTCGGCCGGTCGAAACGCAGGCGCACCGCTCCGAGCTCGGAATCGCTCGCCGCGGAATCGACTATCTCGAGTTGCGCGAGGGCGTCGTTCACGGCAACCACTTGACCCAGTTGCTCGGCGCGGGCGGCACGTAGGCGCTCGAGGCCATGATCGCGCGGAAACTCCTCGCGGCCGCGCTCGAGCCAGACATCCGCCGGGCGCTCCGAGCGGGCGAAGCCGTCGTCGAGCAGCTTGACGATCTCTTGGAAGGCGAGCAGTCGAGCCCATGCCGGTCCCGGCGCCGCGACCGCGGCTTCGAACGCCGGCAGCGCGGCACGGTCCTCGCCAGCGCGTCGGCGCGCCACGCCCAGGCGCAGCGCCACCTCGGCATCCTCGGGTCGCAGCGACGCAAGGCGTGCGAAGGCCGCTGCTGCGCGCTCTTCGCGTGCGGTCAAAAGCTCGACGAAGCCATGCCAGTAGATCGCCTCGGCGTCGCCGGTCTCGGCCAGCCGAGAGAACCGCGCGCGCGACGCCCTCAACATCGACACGCGCCGGATGGCGAAGAGGCGGATCGCGAGGTCGAGGCCCACGGTTCGCACGAGCTCGCTTTCGCGAACGCCGACGGCGGCGCGTGCGGCCTCGAATCGATCCAGGGCGTCGTCCGCCCGGTCGCCGCGGCGTGGCGGCTCGAGATCGAGCGCCGCGACACGGCCCCAGAAGAGCGCCGTCGCGAGAGCGCCTTCGACGCCCCAAGCGAGCGCCGCGCGATCGAGCCCTTCAGCGATGTCTTCGACGCAGTCCAGCGGGCTGCGCGCGCGAACCAGCGCCCAGCGGCCAGGCGCTGCCTCGTCGCCGCGCGCCGAGGCCTCCATCTCGGCCGCCAGCGAGCGAGCGAGGATGACATCCAGGGGCGCGCCGCCTACCTCGACCGTTGCCACCGACGAACCGGCGGGGCGCTCACCGATCCCGACGGGGCCGAGTGATGTGCGGCAGGCAGCGAGGGTGAAAACGGCGACGAGCGCCAGCGGGAGCGCGCGCGAGCTCCCTCTCAAAAGCCTCTCCGGTAGCGCTGCCGTGCCGAAGACTCGACGTTCTGGTCGGCGGCGCCCAGCGGCGGCCGGCAGGTGCGCGGCAGATCGCGCCGCCGCCAGGCTTCGCTCGACGCCTCCTCGAACAGGCCGCGCACCGGCGCAGCGGAGGCCTTCACCTGCGTCGCGAGCTCGAGCAGGCGTTCGTGCAGGGCATCGGTGGTCGGCTCGCCGAACCGCAGCCGCGGAGACGGCTCCTCGGCCGCACGCGACAAACGGTCCAGCGCCTCGCGCGTGCCGGCATCGCGGACACCGCGGCGGGCGTCGGCCGCCAGGCGCAGATGCAGCAGGCCCGGGTCGTCGGGAAACTCTTCGAGGCCCAGCGCCAGCCGACGACCGCTGGAGTCGAGGCGGGCGGCCTCCTGGTAGGCCACGCGTCGCATCCACGGCTCACCGCCGGCGGCGAGCACGGCGTCGAAGATCGGCAACGCCTCCTGCCGCCGATCCGTGCGGCCCAGAGCCACCGCCAGTCGCAGCGTGGCCTCGACGTTGCCCGGCGCCTCGGCATAGAGCCGCTCGAAGGCGCGGACCGCCTGGCGTGGCTTGGCCACGACGCTCTCGACGAAGCCCAGCCAATAGAGCGCATCGGGATCGCCGGTCGCCCGGGCCAGGCGGTCGAAGACGTCTCTCGCTGCGACCATCGAGTTCTCGCTCAGGGCGCCATAAAGACCGACGCCTAGATCAAGGTCGAGAACGGTGGCCAGCTCGCCGCCGCCGCGCTCGTCGATCAGATCGTTCACGGCCTTGGTCCGGCGTTCGAGCGCCCGCTCGTAGAGCGCTGGGCGCAGATAGGTGGGGTCCTGATGCGCCACCGCCACTCGACCGTCGAAGAACGCGAGGAGGAGAGCATGCTCCCGCGCGTCCAGCCGGCTGTCGAGCTCGCGGCGCACGAGGTCGCCGATGTCGTCGATGCAGCGCCCCGACGGCTGGTCGGCCTCGACGCCGGCCCAGACGACCGCCGCCGAGGCGTCGCCTTCGGCGAAGAGGGCGAGCTGCTGCGCGAAGGCAGCAGAGTAGCGATGCGACCATGCCTCCGCCTCGTCTTGGGCGAGCACCGGCGCCCACGGGCTGATGACCGCGGCGAGCGCGAGCGCACCGACGAAGACAGCGACGATCGACGGACGACGCGTCACGATCCACCACCCTCGCGCCGATCCACGTAGCCCTGCGGCGCCCGCACGCGCAGCCCGGATCCCGCGACGTCGATCTCGACCTCGCGCCAGGAACCGCCCCCGCGCCGCTGCGTCGGGTAGTAGCCGAGCGCATATTGGGAGCGCAACTCGTCGAGCACGCCGACCAGAGCCGGCTCGATGTCGGCGTCGCTCTCGAACGACACGATCCGGCCGCCGGTGTCTTCCACCAGATCCTCGAACGCGCGATAGGCGCCGAGGCCATCGTCGCGCCCGCGCCAGGCTCCGTACGGGATGGCGCGGCGCACGGTGCCGCCTTCGCGCGGGCCGAGCAGCCGGCCGCGCGGCACGTCGGCCGCCGGTCGCAGCCAGAAGATCTGCACACCGCTGCGGCGCACCAGCCGCTCGACCGTCTCGAAGTCGAGAACGCTGTGCAGATCCCAGCCGTCGGAGAGAACCAGCACCACACGTCGCCCTTGACGCTGCTCGAGCAAGAGCACGGCCTGGTGCAGATGGTCGTACATCGCCGTGCCGCCCGTCGCCTCGGTCTCGCCGACGCGGCGCGCCAGCTCGGCCGAGTCGCTCGTCCAGGTCGACAAGTCAAGAAGACGATCGGCGAAGACCAGAAGGCGCGCGAGATCGAGATCGCCCATGCCGCCGACAAAACGCTCGATCCCTCGGCGACTCGCATCGAGGCGCTCGCCGACCATGCTGCTCGACGCGTCGAGCAGCAGCGCGGCGGTGAAGGGAACATCGCCCGCTGCGAAGGTCACCAACTCCTGCGGCGCGTTGGCGTCTTCGATGCGGAACGCGGTGCGTGGCAAATTCTTGCGCAGCTCACCCCGCCGGTCGGTGACGGTCACATAGAGCTGCTGAAGGCCGAGATCGAGACTGTCGTCGATGCGGATCGCAGCCGTGCGTCGCGTGGCGCGCAATTCTGAACCGTCGGCGAGGCGAGCGATCGCGACGATCTCGCGCTCGCGGTTCTCCGAGCCGACGTCGATCGTCACGCGCCACGGAGGCAAGACGAGACGGGCCGCCTCCCGGCCGTCGACCTCGAGACGCAACTCGGCGACCGCGAGCGATGCGGGCACCCGGACCTCGACTTCGACCTGGTCGAAGATCGGCAGCCCGGCCGGGGGCTGGACGATCTCGAGCGCGCCGGAATCGAGTCTTGGTGCGTCGTCCTGCGCGTCGACCCACGGCGCCATGCAGACAAGGGAAACGACCGCCCAACCGACGGCCAGCGCGTGGGTGGCCGAGCGACGCGCGGAGCGACCGCGATCGGCGAACGAGGCAGGCAACATCGCAACGGGCATCTTCTAAGTTTACGCCGCGTCGTGTTCGCTGGACGCACGACCGCCCCGGCGCGCGGGGGCGACCGGGGCGGAGACGAGGACGAGCCCCGGACGACCGTTGGCCAGATCTTCGATCAGGTCTCGAGAAACGCGCGCAGGCGCTGGGCTCGGCTGGGATGCCGGAGCTTGCGCAAGGCCTTCGACTCGATCTGGCGGATGCGCTCGCGCGTGACGTTGAACGAGCGGCCGACCTCCTCCAACGTGTGCTCCGAGCCTTCGCCGACGCCAAAGCGCATGCGCAGCACCAACTCCTCGCGCGGCGTCAGCGATTTGAGGACGGTCGAGGTCGAATCGCGCAGATTCGAGTCGACGACGGCCTCGATCGGCGATACCGCGTTCTTATCCTCGATGAAGTCGCCGAGATGCGAATCTTCCTCTTCGCCGATCGGTGTTTCGAGGGAGATCGGCTCCTGGGCGATCTTCATGATCTTGCGCACCTTCGAGGCCGAAAGATCCATCCGCTCGCCGATCTCCTCAGCGGTCGGCTCGCGGCCCAGCTCCTGCACGAGGGAGCGGCTGGTGCGGGTGAGCTTGTTGATCGTTTCGATCATGTGCACCGGGATGCGGATGGTCCGCGCCTGATCGGCGATCGCGCGCGTGATCGCCTGGCGGATCCACCACGTCGCGTAGGTCGAGAATTTGTAGCCGCGCCGGTACTCGAACTTCTCGACCGCCTTCATCAGGCCGATGTTGCCTTCCTGAATCAGGTCGAGGAACTGCAGGCCGCGATTGGTGTACTTCTTGGCGATCGAGACCACCAATCGCAGGTTGGCGACGATCAGCTGCTCCTTGGCGCGCTCGCATTCGGCCTCGCCTTTGCGGATCTTGCCGATCGTGCGCGAGACCTCTTCGTAGCTGGTGCCGTAGCGCTGCTCGATGGTCTCGAGCTTGTCGCGATACTTGACGATCCGCCGCTCCTGCAGCGCGCGCAGCTCCTCGTTCTTCTCTTTGTCGAGCGCGCGCGTGGCGCGGCGCACATCGTTCTTCAAGCGTGAGAACTCGCGGTGGATGTCACGCAGCAGCTCCACGAGCTGGTTGCGCGTCTGCACGCTGAAGTCGATCGAGCGGATGTCCTTCGAGATCTTCGCCATCAGGCGGTCGACCTCGCGCTCGAATTCTTGGTACTTCGGATCCTCGCGCTTCAGGCCCTTCTGCTGCTCGCGCAGCGTTCGGATCTCGGCGTCCTGCGCGCCGATCCGCTGGAAGGTGTCGAGGTTCTTGGCGATGCGATCGCGCGCCTTCTGATCGAGCACTTCGTCGCCGTCGGACGCAAGAACCTCCTTAAGGAGCTTCTTGTCCTTCTGCGCCATTTCATTGAGGCGCAGCAGCTCGCCGAGAACGACCGAGTTCGAGCACAGCGCCTCGTAGATCATCCACTCGCCGTTCTCGATGCGCTGGGCGATCTCGACCTCGCCCTCGCGATCGAGCAGCGGCACGGTCCCCATCTCGCGCAGGTACATGCGCACGGGATCGTTGGTCTTCTCCTGCTCGGTGAGGACGTACTCTTGACCGCCCTCTTCCTTCTTGTCGAAGTCGCCGGTCGGCGTCGCGTCGTCCTCTCGATTCTGGAAGCGCTCGGGGCGGGCCAGAACGTGGATGCCGAGGGTGGCGAGGCGATTGAAGACCTCGTCGAACTCCTCGGCCACGCCGACCACTTCTTCGGGCAGCAGCTCCTGAATCTCGTCGAACAATAGATAGGTCTTGTCCTGCCCGAGTTCGATGAGCTGCTTGACCGAGCTGTAGCGATCCTCGATCTCCGAGGAGGCCTTGACGGCCTTCGACTTGCTTCGTTTCGTTGCCTTCTTCGCTGCCAAGGTCGGGCCTTCCGTCGAGTGGGCCGCGCAGCGCCGCTCGGACAGCGGGCGCAGCGGGCGCGTGAATTCACCAAAGCCGGCCGGTCATGCCGGGATGCAGTCGGCGACTGAGAAGCTTCTTTTCTTCGAGCAGTTCGATGAGGCGGGTGGAGTCGCCGAGCGCTTCGGCACGGCCGATCTCGCGCTGGATCTCCGCCTGTCGGCGCTTGCGCCAGCGGTTCTCGAGGCGAAGGAGGGAATCCTCGAGCCGACCTTCTTCGCGAACCGCTTCTTCTAGCAAGAGACGTGCGGCTTGGTCAAGGAGGTGTCGATCGTCAGCGAGACGATCCAGAACCTCGCGGGCCGTCGGGGCCCGAGTGCCACTCCGATACAGAGCACAAAACGTCGCGTAGATATTCCGAATTGCGGGATCGAAGAAAATCTCTTCGCGCGGCATGGCTTCGGCGGGAGGCAGCGGCTCGGTCGGCGACACGAGCTGAAGAATCGCTCGCTCCTCTTCCGAGCGGGTCGATCCTGACGTGGCCTGAGCAGCGACCGGCGCCTCCGCACGCCGGCGGGCGGCGCGCAGCATCTGCTCTTCCGGCAGACCGAGCCGCTGGGCGGCGCGGCGAGCGTAGGCCGCGCGCAGCATCGGATCACGCATGGGCTGCAGCAGCTCGCGGATCGCCGCGGCGGCCGCAACTTCGGCGCGCGGATCCAGGCCGCCGTCGCCGGCCGCCCGCTCGATCTCCTCCCACACTGCGTCCGTCGCCGCCTCGATGCGCTCACGCACGGAGTCCGGCCCCGCCTCGAGGCGCAACGAGTCCGGATCCTGGCCGGGCGGAAAGGCGGCGCGGCGCACGCCGAGGCCGGCGGCGAGCAGCAGCGGCACGGCGCGGCGTGCAGCGGTCTCGCCCGCAGAATCACCGTCGTAGGCCAGCACCACCTCGTCGCAATAGCGCGCCAGCAGCTTCGCTTGTTCGGCGGTCAGCGCCGTGCCCATGCCGGCGACAGCGCCCTCGATTCCGCTCGCCACCAGACCGATGACGTCGAAATAGCCTTCCGCGAGCACCGCCCTGCCCGAGTCGCGCAGCGTCCGCTTGGCCAGATGGAGCCCGTAGAGCAGCTCGCTCTTGTGAAACGCGTCGGTTTCCGCGGTGTTGACGTACTTCGCACGGTCGTCGCCGAGCGTCCGCCCGCCGAAGCCGACGAGTTTTCCCGACGCCGAGTGGATCGGAAACATCAGCCGCTGGCGGAACCGATCGTAGAGCTTGCCAGTGCGCTCGCTGCGCGCCACCAAGCCGGCCTCGAGCAGCGGCTCCTCGCCGATGTCCCGGCGCAGCGCATCGAGCAAACCGTGCCAGCCGTCGACCGCGTAGCCGAGGCTGAAGCGGTCGCGCAGCGCTTCGGAGATCTCGCGCCGGTCGAGGTAGCCACGGGCGAAGTCGCTGCGCGCCAGGGCGCGACGAAACAAGCGATCGGCCGCCTCCAGCGCCTCGCCCACCTGCCGGCGGCGCGAGAGCTGCGCCGCATCCACTTCCTGCCGCTCAATCGGAATGGCGTAGCGCATGGCCAACGCTTCGATGGCGGCCGGGAAATCGTCACCCGAGCCGCGCATATAAAGGTCGATGGCGTCACCACCGGCACCGCAGCCGAAGCAGTGGAAGAGGCCGAGATCCGGATCGATCTGGAACGACGGCGTCTTTTCCTTGTGGAACGGGCAGAGCGCGACGTACTTCCGACCCCGCCGCTTTGGGCTGGTCAGGTCGCCTGCGATGTCGACCACGTCGATCGCGTCGCGCACCGCCTGCACCAGCGCCGGCGTCAGGCGGACGTCGCCACGCGCCATCAGCCGGCCCCCGCGAGCGTGACCACCGTCGCTCCGTCACCGCCTTCGTCGCCCCGTCCGGGGCGCTGGCTGGAGACGGCAGGATGGCCGCGCAGATGATCGCGGACCGCCGCGCGCAGGCGGCCGGTGCCGTGGCCGTGGACTACACGCACGCTCGACAGGGACCCGAGAAGCGCACGATCGAGGAAGCGGTCGAGCTCCACCAGCGCTCCGTCGACCTGCCGGCCGAGAAGGTGCAGCTCGCGTTCGCTGCCGGCACCCGCCTCGGCGTCGGACGCAGAGGCGTCGGCACTTCGCACGTTGCGCGGACGCGCGGCGAGCCTGGCGCGATGATCGCGCAGTCGCTGAGAGCGCGGGCGTCGGTCGGCCGCGGCCTCGGGATCGACGCCGACCAGGTCCTTGGCGCGCGCCATCACGGTCTTGCCGCCGACCCGCACCTGCGCGCGCTGACGCTCCAGCTTCTCGAGCGTGCC
>JBCBCF010000006.1:0-14221 GCA_038530905.1 Acidobacteriota bacterium | reverse complement strand
GCCGGTCCAGCCGGCGCGCCGATGGCGCACCGGTCCTGCGACCACGAGCGGCCGCTCTTCGGCCTCGGCGGCCTCCGGCTCTTCGACGCGCGGTGGCGCCGCGAACAGCTTCTCTTCGGCGGCGACGGCCTCGCGACGGCGCGCTGTGGCACCGTCGACCGCCTGGAGTTTCTCGAGCTCGCGACGCAGGCTCTGCCGCGTCTCCCGGCGGAATGTGTCGACCTCCTGACGCACCTTCTTGGCGAGGCTCTTGCGCTCGACGCGCAGCTCTTCTTCACGCTGCGCTAGGCGCGCGCGCAGGCTCTGCGCGTCGGCAACTTCGATCGCGAGCCGCTCCCGCTCTGCCTCCAGCTCGCGGCGATGCTCCTCGATCTCCGCCAGAAGTCGACGCAGATCGCGATGCTCGTCGCCCAGCAGCTCCTCGGTGCGCTCCAGCCACGGTGTCGGCAGGCCGAGCCTCCGAGCGAGCGCCACCGCCTCGCTGCCGCCCGGCGGGCCGGCCATCAGTCGGTAGGTCGGCTGGCCGGTCGAGCCGTCAAACTGCATAGCGGCGCAAAATGCGCCGTCGGTCTCGAGCGCCATCGCCGCCAGGCGCCCGAGATGCGTCGTCACGAGGACCAGACTGCGGCGCGCGACAAGGTGCTCGAGCAGCGCCACCGACAGGGCGGTGCCCTCCTCGGGATCGGTGCCCGAGCCCAATTCGTCGAGCAGCAGAAGGGAGTCCGGGCCAGCGACGCGCCACGCCTCGTCGAGGCGCTGAAGGCGGCCGGAGAACGTCGAGCGATCGGTCAGGAGATCCTGATCGTCGCCGACCGTCGCCACGAGCCCCTCGCAGAACGGCAGCCGGCTGCCGTCGGCGACCGGGATCGGCAGCCCGCATTGATGGGCGGCGACCAGCAGACCGAGTGTCTTGAGAGTGACGGTCTTACCGCCGGCGTTCGGGCCAGTCAGCACCAGGACCCGACGCTCGGCCGACAGCTCGAGGTCGAGCGGCACAATCGCGTCGGTGTGCCCCGGCGTTCCGAGCGCTGCGCTGCGCAGGTCGGCGAGGCGGGGATCGAGCAGCGGATGGCGCGCTGCGACCAGCCGCAGCTCATGCCGCGAGCCCACTTCGGCCAGGCGCCCGTCGCAGCGCTGCGCAAAGCGCACGGACGCCTGCAGAAGATCGAGACGCGCCAGGAAGCCGGCGTGCGCCTCGATCGCTTCGAGAGACTCGCGTAGGCGGTCGAGCACCTCCCGAACGACGCGACGCTTCTCGATCTCCTCGTCCTCGACCGCCTGCTGCAGCCGATTGTTCGACTCGACGGCGTCGAGCGGCTCGAAGTAGAAACTGCGCCCGCTCGCCGAGCGACCGTGCACCAGGCCGGGCACCCGTCCGCGCGCGCCCGAGCGCAGCACGAGAACCAACCGACCCGCGCGCATCGGGATCGTTTCTTCCGACAGGTGCTCGCGGTGCTCCTCGACCATGCCGGCAAGGCGCTCGTAGATGCCCTGCCGCACGGTCCGGATGCGCCCGCGCAGCTCGGCGAGGCGCGGCGTCGCGTCCTCGCGGATCTCGCCTCGCGCGTCGAACGTCCGGCGCAGCAGCCGACGCAGCGGATCGACGTCGGGCAGAGTTTCGACGCGCTCGAGCAGGGCGGCGCAGGGCGGATCGGACTCGGCAATCCGCTCTGCAGCGCGATGGACCGCGCTCAGAACATCGCCGAGGACCACCAGATCGCTGCCTTCGAGGCGCGAGGCGTCGCGCGCGACGGCGTCGAGGATCCCGCGCACCGGCCGATCGAGGAGCGGGACGAGAGGGCGACCGCCGATCAGACGGCGCGCGTCCTCCAGCTCGCGGCGGTGCGCGTCGAAGGCCTCGCGGTCAGCGTGCGGCGCCAGCGCGAGCAGATGGCTGCGCCCAAGATCGGTGGCGGCCAGCTCCGCCACCACGCGACGCAGCGCGCCGAGCTCGAGAGCGGCTGCAGTGCCGGCGGAGATGAGGGGGGCGTTCATCGCGACAGGCGTCCAGGAGACGTCCTCAAAACGAGCGAAGCGGGAGCGAGTCGGCTCGCTCCCGCTTGCGGGTCTCGGTTGACGGCGCAGGTGCCGTCCGGGCGGATCGATCGGCGATCAAGCGAGACCGAGGCGGCGATCCTCGGCCAGCTTGCGCAGCATCTTCTTCCGGCCCTGCATGGCTTTGCGCTTGCGCTTCACCGACGGCTTCTCGAAGTGCTGACGCTTCTTCAGCTCGGTCAGGATGCCGGCTTTCTCGCACTTGCGCTTAAAACGGCGGAGAGCGTTCTCGAAGCTTTCCTCATCACGAACTTGGACGACAGGCATGGAGTTCCTTTCGCTGCGGAGTCTTGAAGATCTAAAGGCGAATTCAAAGGCTGATGGGCCGGGCGATGGCGCCCGGTTAGATCGCCGGCTGCGCCGCGTGGCGTCTTGCCAAAGAGCGCGCCTGTGGCGCGACGGGCTCGGCTGAGACAAACGATGGACGCGTCTCAGAACGCGAGTGGCTCGGGACGGCGCGGCGGCGAGATGTCACGGTCGAGGGAGCGTCGGCGGGACGCTCGAGCCATCAGTCCTTTCGGGCGCCTCGGCATCCAGGCCGACCGCTGGAGCGGATCGGCGGGCCGGGCGGAAGTGTTTTCGATCCGTCGGCTTCGGGGGCGGCGAAGGCTCTGTCGCGTCGAGCGGTGAAGGCACTGGGCCGCGAGGCGACGGATGAGCAGTCGGCCGACCGGAAGACGGTTCCGGTCCGGATCTTTACACGAAACGCCTCCCGTCCGCAAGGGAACGAGAGGCGTTTCGTGTAAGGATCAACGGCTGGAGGATCCTGGCTTAGCCGGCGGCTTCTTCCTCAGCCGTCGGAGGCTTCACAGCGTCGAAGTCAAACGTCTCGACCACCCACTCGCCGTTGCCGGTCTTGGTCTCCTTGAAGAAGACGCCCGCGGCGCCGCCGTCTTCGCGGCGATAGAACCAGCCGATGCGATTGCGCTCGGGGTACTCGCGCACGTTCGTGCTCTTGATCGGGCCGAGCAGCTCCCGCACCGTCTCCTCAGACATCTTCTTCTCGAGCTGCGCGAAACGATCCTCGGTCATGAAGCGCAGCCGCTCGGCCTCGGCCTTGGCATCGAGGAGCGCCTGATTGGTCGGATCCGACATCAGTGCCTGATCGTAAATATCGATCGCCCGCTGATAGTCGCCGCCGCGCTCGATGTACTCGGAAGCAATGGCCATATCCTCTTGAGCCTTGTAGTCGAAGGCCTGCCGCTGCTCTGAAGTCAGCTCGGCACCCTCGACGATGTCGGCCGAATTCAGGTACTCGACGAGACGTGTGTAGAACTGCTCGCTGAGATTGTCGGCCTCCGCTTCGATCCGCTGCACATCGGCCTCGATGGCGGCGAGGTCGCGCACCTCTTCACCGGCTTCCGCCGCCGCGTCGCCGGCTTCTGCCGCGCCGTCGGCTGCCGCCTTCATCTCTTCGAGAACACCCGCCAGCTCCTCGCGCTTCGCGTCGAGCTTCGGCCGCAGCTCTTCGACTGCCGCCCAGGCCGCGGCGCTGGGATCCTCGGTTTCGGTTTCGGTGGCCTGGCAGCCGACAAGCGCCAGCAGGGCGACGAGGACGAGATACAGAAGCGACGATCTCCGCATGGATTCCTCCGGGGGTCGAGTCGGAAAGCTCGGGCCACCTTGCATCGAGCGACGGACAAGGCGTCGCGACGCCGGCGACCGGGAGTCGGCTGGTCGCCGGACTCGGTGGGACGTGGATCGGGGGTTCGTGAACTTCAAAACGTAGCATGCCGAGAGCCAAGAGCCAACCGCCCGGGCTCTTCGACGGACCTCGGCAGAGGGGCCTAAACCCTCATCCGACAACGGTTTTCGGCGGCCCGGGCGCCTTGACAGCCCGCCGGGCCGACGGAATAATCGGCGCGACGCTCCGCCTGGTAGCTCGAGGAGCCCGGCCACCCTGTTCTTCGATGTCGTCGCAGGTCGCCAGGCCCCGCCGATTCGCCCCCGCCACGAGCCGAAACCCGACTCGCCGAGTCTCACCTCGCGCTCGCGGCGATCTCTAAGGGGCTCGAGGCCGGTTCGATCCAAGGAGATCCAAAGATGTCGCAGTCGCAGTCTCGAGAATCGGCGCTCTCCCAGAAGCTCCAGCAGCTCGACCAGAAGGTCACCGGTCGAGTCGAGGGTCTGATCGACGGGTTCCGGGAGCAACTCGGCGACCGGGTTCGCCAAGCCAGCGACGAGATCATCCAGTGGATGGACGAGCACCGACCGGCCGTCCCGGGACCGCTGGTCGAGCCTGAAGCGCTCGACGACCTGGCGCTCCAGCATCGCGCGCTCGATGAAACGCTCGCCGCGATGCGACGCATCGACGGTGAGACCGGCCAGCCGGAGATCCTCGACGCGCTGCTCGAAGAGTCGCGCCGCTTTGCCTCCCGTTCGGCGTTCTTCCTTCTGCGCGGAGATCAGCTGCGCGGCTGGGGGAGCCGCGGCTTCGGTGACCGTCGGGGGGCGATCGAGAACTTCGACAGCGCGATCGATGCCTCACCCGCCGCCGCCGCCTGGCGTGCGCTCAATGAAGGACTGACGCCACTCGAAGACGACCAACATCTCGAGTTCGTCCGACGTCTGGATCTCGAGCCGGCGGCGCGCGCGATTCTCGTGCCGTTCGTGGTGCGCGGCCAGGTTGCCGGCGCGCTCTACGCCGACCGCCTCGAGGGCGACGGCATGCTCGACGCCAAGAGTCTTCAGATCCTCGTCTACACCGCCACGCAAGCACTCGAGACCTCCGCCGTCAGTCCCGGAATCTCCGCCGCCCTGCGGGTGCGCGGCGACGGTCTCAGACCGATCGCGCCGCCGGTCGCCGACTTGGCGGGGGCCGAGCCGGTGGACGACACGTCGGCGGGTGCCGCGGACCATCCTGTCGTGAGCGACCCCGTCGCGGACGACCCCATGGCAGGGGCCGAGCTCCTCGCCGAGCCCGAGCCGGTAGCTGGCGACGAGGATCAGCGAGACGAGAGCCGGGACAACGAGGGCCAGAGCAGCGGCGCGCTCGGTGCCGCCATCGGTGCTGTCGGTGCGGCCGCGGCGGCCGGTGCCGCGCTGGCCTTCGGTGGTGACGACGAAGAGACCGCCCAAGAGGCGTCTGCGCAGGACGACGACGCCTCCGAAGACGCCGCGGCCGAGGCCATGGACGAGGTCGTCGAGACCGAGTCGCTCGACGGTGGATATGTGGCGTTCGATACCGACGACGCCTCGGAGCCGCTCGAGCCTCCGGCGACTTCATTCGACGAAGCTCCGGCCGACGTAGGCTTCGAGGCGATCGAGACCGAGCCCGAGCTGGCTGGCGACGGCTTCGCGGACGAGCCGGCGATCGACGAGAGCCCGATCGCCGACGCCCAGGATCTTCCGACCGAGTCGATCGACGCTGGGCCGCTCCCTTCGGAGTCGTTCCCCTCCGAGGCATTCACCGCGGAGCCTCTCCCCGCCGACCCCGCCAGCGTCGATCCGGTGCCGAGCGGCTTCGCGTTCGGCGGTGACGCGCAGGCGGCCGGGGACACCGAACAGATCACGTCGGACTTCTCTGGCTTCGAAACCGCCCAGACCGAGGTGGTCGCCGACCCGCCTGTCGACGACAGCCTCTGGGCCGATGACGGACTCGACGTTCCGTCGGTTGCGACCGAAGCGGATCCGGGATTCGCCGCCGAGCCCGCGCCGGGCTTCGGCACCGAAGCGACCGACGGATCGAGTCAGGCCTGGGAGCTGGAAGACGAAGAAGACGCGACTGCAGTGCCGGTGGAGCTCGGCACCGAGCTCTCGCCGGCCCCGCCGGAGCCCGCACCGGTCGAGCCGCTGGCGCCGGAGTCGTTCTCGCCCGAACCCCTTCCTGTCGAGCCCGCCCCGACCGAGCCGCGCCCTCTCGAGCTGGAGCCGCCGGCCTTCGAGAGTCCGCTGGTCGAAGAGGATCCCTTCGAGCCGCCGGCACCGCCGCCGGTTGAGCCGGCCGTCGAGGACGTGTCGATTCCCGCCGTCGGTCAGCAGACCGTCCGTCTCGACGTGGCGCATCTGCAGAATCTAGCGAGTGAGGATCCGACGCTGATCGGATCGACGATGCCGACAGAAGCGCCGGATCTGACCGGCTTCGCGGGAAGCGCACCACCGCCGCCGGAGCCCGAGCCTCTCGCCCCGGAGCCACCGGCCGCTGAGCCGCTGTCGGTTGATCCACCGGCTCCTGGGCCAGCCGACCCGCCGGTCGCCGAACTGCCGGTCGCCGAACTGCCGATTCCGGAGCCTCCCGCCTACCCGACGTCGTTCGCCGAGCCTCCCTCGCCGGAGCCGGCTCCCGAGCCGCCGGCGCCAGTCGGCGCGGATGCCGGGTCGACCCAGGTGCTGCCGCCGAGTGATCTCGAGGGCCCCGGCCTGGCCTTCGCGCGCTCGGAGCCGCCGGCGGTGGAGAGCCCGTCGGTCGACGACCAGGCACTGCACGATGAAGCGCGCCGCCTGGCGCGCCTGTTGGTCAGCGAGATCAAGCTGTACAACGAAGAGGTCATCGAGACCGGCCGGCGCCACGGCGACATCTACGATCGACTGCGCGAAGACATCGACCGCTCGCGTCAGATGTACGAAGAGCGCATCGATCCCCGCCTGCAGCAGAGCGAGGACTACTTCTACCAGGAGCTGGTGCAGCGCCTGGCAGGAGGCGACGAGCGACTGCTCGGCATGTGATCGCCCCTCGCGGGCAGGCGCCCGAGATGGCGTCGTCTCGATGGACGGCCTCCCCGCGCTGGCGCGCTCTGCGCCGCTTCGCGCACGGCCGCCTGCGTTGCTTCTTGATCGTCGCGCTCATGGCGGTCGCCGCGAACGCCGGATGCAGCCACCCCGACGCCGAGACCGCCACTCCGCCACCGTCGGTGGTCCTGATTGCCTTCGACCAGCTGACGGCCAGCGATGTCGGGTTCCTACGCCCGCCGCGTGACGTCAGCTCGACGCCCAACCTCGACGCGCTCGCGGCGCGCGCCGAGATTCGCGGGCGCGGCATCGCCGCGTCGAGCTCGCCGCCCATCGCCCTCGCCTCTCTGCTCGTCGGCGCTCGCCCGTGGCAGCACGGACTGCTCACGCATGAGCTGGGCACGTTGCGTCCCAGTTTTCCAACGCTGGCCAAGCGTTTGAAGAACGGCGGCTGGTCGACCCGAGGCTTCCTACCGACGGACCGCCGCCTGCACACCTATCCGGGCCTGCTCGACGGCTTCGATCAGCTCGTCGACAGTGACGATCAAGCGCAGGCTGAAGACACCCTGCGCGAGCTCGGCGCCGAGCCGACGTTTGTCTGGCTCCACCTGCGCGATGCCGGCCTGCCGTGGGCGCGGCGGGGAGGGCCGCCGTTCGGCCGGCTCGATCTTTTTCCCTTCGTGTCGCCGACCGACGCGATGCCGGTGGCTCTGCGCCGGCAGGCCCAGCGCGCTCGCCGGCGGAGCACGATGGACGCGGACGCCCGCCTCGGCCGCCTGCTGGCGGCGCTCGAGGCAAGCGGTCAGCGCGACCGGGTCGTGCTGGCGGTCACGGCACTCCATGGCGTCGAGCTGGGCGAGCACGGCCAGGCGTTGTGGGGCGAGAATCTCGAGCGCGCGGTTCTCGAGGTTCCCTTGATCGTGGATCTGCCCGGCGCCAAGGCGACTGCGCCGGTGGAGGAAGACGGACGGACCAACGAAGATCTCAAGGTCCTGTCCGTGAGTCGGACCCACGCGACCCTTCTCGATGCGCTTGGCATCGCCATCCCGCCGGCGCTCGAGCCGTCGATACTGACCGAGCCGGCCGGCGACCTGCCGGCCGTGTCTTCGCGCTATGCGCGCAACGGCGTCAATCTCTTCTCCGCCGTCGTCTCGGCGACCGCGAGCCCTGCGCGTCAGCTGATCTGGACGACACGATTCGCAACGCCGGACCCCGAATACCACGCGGCGTTGCGCGCTCGAGCCGGCGACCGCCGGGTCCGTCCGACCCGCTCCGCGCGTCGGATCTTCTCCGACCTCCGCACCCGTTTCTTGCGCAGCGAGCCATTCACCGGCGGCGACATCACGATGCGCTCCGTGATCTGGCACGCGGACGGGAGGGTGCTCAACCGCCCGGCAGAGGGTCTCGAAGCCCGCGCTGATGCGGCCCGTCTGCGGCGCGCGTGGATGCGCTTCGTGCCGCGGGAGCAGACTCCCGCAGAGGCCCTCGGGCACCCGTCGGCGCGGCCCGCCAGTGATAGGGTCGAGACCTCGACACGACGGATTCCATCGGTCTCGGGTCCATAGCTCAGTGGTTAGAGCAGCCGGCTCATAACCGGTCGGTCCCTGGTTCAAATCCAGGTGGACCCACCATCTCTTCGGAGCACCTGCTGAGCTGTCGGCCTGCGGAGCGGTCCATCTGCGGAGACTTCATGGCGCCTCTCGAGACGATCCTCGCCCTTCACCAAACCCTCGTCGAACTCCGCGATGCCCGCGACCGGCTCGCGGGCGTTCCCGACTGGATGTCGGACCTGCATGATCGGCACAGCGCGCGCAAGGCCGAGATCGAGGCCGAGCAATCCATCGCCGACGACGCGGACCGCTCTCGCCGCGAAGCCGAGGCTGCCGTCGCCGACGCGCGCGAGCGGCTCGACCACTACCAGAAGCAGATCAGCCAGGTCACCAATCAGCGCGAGTACGGCGCCCTGCTCAAAGAGATCGACACCGTGAAGACGGAGATCAGCGAGCAGGAGGAGGCCGCCGTTGGCGCGCTCGAGACCGCCGAGGAGGCACAGTCGAAGGCCAACGAAGCGCGCGAAGGCTTTGCTGAGCTGGACGCGACCTATGCCGAAGAGCTAGCGAAGTGGGAGGCGCAGAAACCGGCCGTCGCCGAGCGGGTCGACGCTCTCGAGGCCCGGGCGGTCGAGCTGCGCGAGCCGATGGCGAAGCCGCATCAAGCCATCTTCGATCGGCTGTGGCAGCGCACTGGCGGCCATGCGGTCTCGGAGGTGCAGCGAATCGAAGGGCGCAGTGGCGTCATGTGGCACTGCACGGCGTGCAGCTACAACGTGCGACCTCAGATCGCCATGGAGATCCGCAACGGCGCGATCGTGCAATGCGAGTCGTGCAAGCGAATTCTCTTCTGGCCACCCGCGCCACAGGAGCCCGACGGCGCCGAGGCTTGACGCCGGCCGCGACGTCGCGCCCCCGTTCGAGCAATGAGCCGCTCCGACCCCTTCTCAGGCCTCGAGGCGCGGCTCCAATCAATCCGTGATCGCGTCGAGGCCGCCGCGCGGCGCAGCGGACGCACCCCCGAGAGCGTGCGGCTGATCGCTGTTTCCAAACGCCAGCCGGTCGAGGCGATCCGGCGCGCCTACGCCGCCGGCCAGCGGGATTTTGGCGAGAATCAGGTGCAAGAAGCAGAGGGCAAGCGGCCCATACTGCCTGACGACGTCGTTTGGCACCTGCTTGGCCCGCTGCAGTCGAATAAATCCGCCCGTGCCGCCGATCTCTTTGCCTGCTTTCACGCTCTGGACCGCGCCAAGATCGCGCGTCGCCTCGACCGCCATGCGGCCGAGGCCGGTCGCCGGCTCGACGTCTTCGCCGAGATCAACCTGGGCGCCGAGTCGAGCAAGCACGGACTGCTCCCCGATCGCCTCGAGACCGACCTGCGGCCGCTCGCCGACCTGCGCCATCTGCGCTGGCTCGGCCTGATGGCGATCCCGCCGCGCGACGACACACCGCGGCGATGGTTCGAGCGGCTCGCCCGCCTGCGCGACCGGGTCGCCACCTGGCCTGAGTGGAGCGAGTTCGGCGGCCGGCTGTCGATGGGGATGAGCGCCGATTTCGACGAGGCGATCGCCTGCGGCGCCACGGAGGTGCGCGTCGGCACCGAGATCTTCGGCCCGCGGCCGCCCGCCTGATCGCCCGCTCGGCGCAAGGCCAGCATTCATCGACAGTTGCGCGATTCCGCGGGATGGTAGGATCGCCTTCTTCGTTGCGCCGGCCCGCCCGCCCGACGCCCAACCTTTGGAGCTCGCCATGGCGACACCCGCGACGCTGACGCCGCTCGACATCCGCAGGACCACCTTCGAACGCAAGATGCGCGGCTACGATGCCGAGCAGGTCGACGACTTTCTCGAGGTCGCCGCCGACCAGCTCGGCCTGCGACTCGGCGAGATCGAGCGCCTGGCGCAGGAGAACCGCCAGCTCCGTGCCGGCCTCGAGCAGGCGGCGCAGCGCCAGAGCGAGCTGCAGGAGGCGCTGTTGCACGCGCAGAAGCTGTCCAAGGACATCACCGACAATGCCCGGCGCGAGGCCGACGTGATGCTGCGCGAGGCGGAGGTCACCGCCGACAACATCGTCTCGCAGGCGATCGAGCAGGCGAATCGCATCGAGTCGAAGCTCACCGAGCTGCGCACCATGCGCCGCGACCTGCATCTAAAGTTTCGGAACTCTCTCGATCTTTTTCGGCAGATCCTCGATGCCGACATGGCCGACGAGCGCTCCACCGCGATCATCCGGACTCTGCCGCGACGACAAGACTCTGCGTGAAGGCCTTGCCCGCTCACGCGCGCCGCTTGCTGCCCGAGCTCGACGATCCGGACGGCGCGCTCGACGATGCCGAGCTGCGGGACGGCGTGATCCTGCGCCTGCTCGAAGAAGGGGACTCGGACGATCTGCGGGCGCTGGTCGCCCGCGTTGGCGAGTCGATGCTGGCCGCCGCGGTGCAGCGCGGCGGTGATCGCAGCTTGAGCCGGCGAAGCTGGCGCTTCGCCGGCTTCATCCTTGGTATGGAGGAGCCCGACACTCAGGCACCCTCCGCCGCCGAGGCGCTCTGGCCCTTGTGAGCGAGCCCGCCGCGGCCCAACTTCCACGACTCACCTTGTGACTCACCACGCCTTGTGATTCGATCGCCGGGTGATCTCCCCTCCCATCGCGCCCGAGAGTCTGATCCTCGATCCCAGCGGCGCGCTTCCCAACGCTGCTTGCCACCTCGCCTGCCGCCTGGCCGACTGCTCGTGGGCGGCTGACCTCTACCTTGCCGGCAGCGCGGGCCTGGCGCTGCATCTTCGGCATCGCCGCCCTCGGCACCTCGACCTGATGGGCTGGCGGCGGCTGAGAAGCGCCGAACGCCGCGACCTTCTCGCGGATCTGCTCCGCATCGATCCAGGCGTCACGGTGGAAACGGCGCGCGACGGCTATCTCGACGTGCGGTTTCCGGAGGAGCGCTGGGACGCGACGGCGGTCCGCCTTTTCCACTATCCCTACCCGCTGATCGCGCCCGAGCACGAGCTGTCCTGCGGCGTCGACTCTGAACCGCTGGCGGTCGCCTCGGCGGCCGACTTAGGAGCCATGAAGCTCGGCGCTCTCCTGAGCCGCGGCGCCCGGCGCGACTTCGTTGATCTCTTCTTGCTCAGCCGCCGCCTGCCGCTCGAGACCCTGCTCGAGCGCGCCGCCGAGAAGTTCGGCCACGTGCGCGACTTCCCGCTTCAGGCGCTCAAGGCGCTGGCCGATCGAGAGATCGCACGCCGTGAGCCGATGCCGCGGCTGGAGGTCGAGACGAGCTGGGACGATGTCGAGGCCTGGATCGACGGTGAGGTCCGGGAGATCGCACGACGGCGACTCGGGCTGGATCACGACGCGACCACCGACGGGACGGGCGCATGACACCACGCCCGGCCTTCGGGGATCGCTGGGCGCGCTATTTCTTGGCGCGGCAGCGCCAGGTGCTCGTTCTGACGAGCCTGTTCGCGCTCGCTCTCGTCCCCGGTCTCGCCCGCCTGGAAACCGACAACTCTCCCTCGGTGTTCTTCGTGCGCGGCTCCGACGACCTGACGCGCTACGACGACTTCCGCGCCGAATTCGGCAGCGACCACGCCGTCCGGATGGCGTTCGATGGTCCTGGGCTGTGGACCACCGAGGGCATGGCCTACCTCGAAGAGGTCGAAGAGCGAGCGGCGGCGGCCGAGGGCGTGGTCGAGGTTTCGGGCCTCGCTTCCCACCATGGCCGATCCGGCTGGCCGCCGGCGGATCCGGAGGCGCTCCGTCAGCTCGCGCTCGACAACGCTCTCGACCGCAGCGCCGGCTGGATCTCGCAAGACGGCGACATCGTCACCGTCCTCGCGCTGCTCGAAGCCGACGGGCCACTCGCCGAGCCGGCTCTCGCGGCCTTCGCCGACATCGTCGACGAAGCACCGGCCGGCGTGCGCGGCATCATCGTCGGCCTGCCGGTGCTCAACCGAGCGCTCGACCGCTCGTCGCGGGAGATCGATCGCCGCTACTTCCCGCTTCTCGTCGTCTTCACGCTGCTGATTCTCTTCGTCACGGTGCGTGATGTCGCCGACCTGGTGGCGCCGCTCGTCTTTGTCGGCCTCTGCCAGCTCATGGTGCTCGGCCCGATGGGCTACACCGGCAGCGATCTCAACTTGGTCCTGGCGATGCTGCCGCCGATCATCTTCGTCATCTCCCTGGCAACCGCGCTGCATCTGCTGCTGCGCTACCGCCAGCTCGCGGAAACCTGCGCCAGCCGAACCGAACGCGTGCGGGACGCGATGCGGGAGAAGCGTTGGGCGATGCTGTGGACCGGCATCACGACGTCGGTCGGCTTCGCCTCGTTGGCCACCAGCCCCCTCGGCCCGGTGCGCTCGCTCGGCTGGTGGGCGGCGATCGGCCTGCTGGCGATGACCGCCGCTTCGTTCCTCGTTCTGCCGGCTCTGCTCGCCAGCTTCGGGGCGCACGCGCCCTGCGGCGATCGCACGGGGCACCTCGAGCGCCGAGCCAGCTCATGGGGAGCGCGCTGGGCGACCTTCGCCTGTCGCCGCCGCCGGTGGGTGCTCGGGGCGACTCTGGTGATGGCATTCATCGGCCTTCTCGGGCTCACTCGGCTCGAAGTCGAGTCGAACGCCCTGCACTATCTACCGCCGGACCACTCCCTGCGCGTCGGCATCGAGCGCCTCGAGTCGGCAGGCATCGGCGTCGCCGCCGTGGAGCTGCTGGTCGCCTGGCCCGAGCGCCAGGGCGGTGCGCCGCCGGCCCTGCGCTCGGCGCTCGAGGTCGACCGCCTGGCCGTGCTCGCCGACGAGCTCGAAAGAGCCCCAGAGATTCTCGGGGCGATCGGTGCCGGCGCCGTGTTGCGGGACGCCTCAGCCTCGATCGTCACCATGGCACTCACCGACGACATGCGGCGGCAGATGGTGCTCGAAGGCATCGAGAGCGACGATCTCGGCCGCCGCGTCTTGCGTTCGATGGTGTCCGAGGATCGCTCGACCGCACGGGTGACGGTCTTCGTCTCGACCGCCGAGCCCGGCCGCATCGACCCGCTGCTCGACCGCATCTTGGCGATCGCGCAGCGCAACATTCCAGAGGCGGAGGTGGCGATCACCGGCCAGTATCCGCTGCTGCTGGCCGCCACCGGCTATCTGATCTCGACCCTGGTCATCTCTCTAGCGCTGACGCTGGTCGTCATCGCCATCGTGCTGCGGATCCTTCTGCCGTCGAGCCGACTGACGCTGCTGGCGGTCGTGCCCAATCTGTGGCCGGTGCTCGCGGTGCTCGGCGTCATGGGCTGGTGCGGTGTGCCGCTCGACATCGCCACTGTGATGGTCGCTTCCGTCGTGCTCGGGCTGGCGGTCGACGACACGATTCACACTCTCGGCCATTTCCGCGAGCTGGCGCCGCGCCACGGCAACCTCGGCGCGGCGGTGAAGACACTGGAGCTGACGGCGCCGGCCTACCTGCTCACCGGCCTCGTGCTGTGCGCCGGCTTCGCCGTCTGCTCGCTCTCCGACTTCGCGCCGATTGCGCGCTTCGGCGGCCTGTCGGCGGTGGCGATCTTTTTCGCTGTGCTGGGCGACCTGCTGCTGCTGCCGGCACTTCTGAGCCTGACGCCCGGGCGGGCGATCGAGAAGTTGGGCGATCACGCCGCCGATCGCGCGCGCCGGCGAGGCGAACCGCCGCCTCACGACCTGCTGGGGCGCGACAGCTCCTGAGCCGCGGCGCTCGCACGCCGAGCGTGGCTCCTCTATGCCAGCGCGTCCGCCAGCGCGCCGAGGGTCGGCTCGAGCCTGCGCGCCCGCAGCTCGGCCTGGCGGTGGCGCGCCAGCCGCGCGGGGATCTCGACCGGCCGATCGAGCAGCGGGTCGACTTCGCGGTGAAATTTCGCCGCGTGAGCCGTCGCCAACACCACGCCGACCTCGTCCGCGGCACAGCGCGCCAGCTGGCGCTCGAGTGCCGTCACG
>JBCBCF010000005.1:0-34876 GCA_038530905.1 Acidobacteriota bacterium | reverse complement strand
ATTCCGGTGGCTCGATGACCGCGCTGCCGATCATCGAGACCCTCGAAGGCGAGGTCTCGGCCTACATCCCGACCAATGTGATCTCGATCACCGACGGCCAGATCTACCTCGAGCCGGATCTCTTCTTCGCCGGCGTGCGTCCGGCCGTCAACGTCGGCATTTCGGTGTCGCGCGTCGGCGGCAACGCACAGCGCAAGGGCATGAAGAAGATCGCCGGTTCGCTGCGCCTCGACCTCGCGAGCTATCGCGCGCTCGAAGCCTTCGCGCAGCTCGGCACCGAGCTCGATCGCGAGTCGCAGCGCCAGATCGATCGCGGCAAGCGCATGGTCGAGCTTCTCAAGCAGCCGCAGTACTCGCCCTATCGCTACACCCATCAGCTCGTCTCGATCTTCGCCGGCACCCGCGGCCATCTCGACGACCTGCCGGTGGACCAGGTGCTCGCCTTCGAGCGCGATTTGATCCGCCACTTCGAGGATGAATACCCCGAGGTGCTCGAGACGGCCGACGAGACCGGCAAGCTGTCCGACGATCTCTCGGAGAAGCTGGCTACCGTGATCACCGACTTCAAATCGCACTGGAGCGCCGAACGCGAGGACGAAGCGGCCGGTTGACGCCGGTCGAACCGCTCCCTGAGGAAAGCGAGCCCCGATGGCCAATCGAAGAGTCCTCGTCAAGAGGCGAAAGTCGGTCAAGAACATCCGCAAGATCACGCGGACGATGCAGCTCATCGCCACCGCGCGGTTTCAGGCAACGCACGACCGCGCGTTGGCCTCACGGCCGTACAGCGACAAGCTCGGTGAGTTGGTTGCCGATCTGTCGCGCGCGGCCGGTGATGTCGACCATCCACTGATGCGCACCGGCGGCGACGCAGGACGCTCCGAGCTGGTGGTGCTGACCTCGAACCGCGGGCTGTGCGGCGGCTACAACGCCAACGTGCTGCGGCGGGCGATCGACTTCAGCGACGGCCTGTCGGCGGATCACAAGGTCGATGTCGACATGGTCGGCAAGAAGGGAATCGCCTACTTCCGCTTCCTCGACCGCGGTCTCGATCGCACCTACGTCGACTTTTCGGAAGACCCGAAGTTCGAAGAGGTCGAGCCGCTAGCGAACGACCTGATGCGGCGGTTCGAGGAGGGCGAGGTCGACTCGGTGCACGTGGCCTACATGCGCTTCGAATCGACCAGCCGCCAGACGCCGACCGTGCTTCAGCTCCTGCCGCTCGAGCCGCTCGACGCGGAGCCCGCCGCCGACTCCACCGAGGAAACAACCGGCGCGACCGCGAGCGAGTACGAATTCTCGCCCTCGCCCGAAGAGCTGCTCGACGCGCTCCTGCCGGCGAGCGTCCGCATGCGCCTCTTTCAATGCTTCCTCGACGCGACAGTCAGCGAGCACGTGGCCCGGATGGTGGCCATGAAGGCGGCCACCGACGCGGCGGGCGACATGATCAAGTCGCTCACACGCCAATACAACCGCGCTCGTCAGACCCACATCACCATGGAGCTGCTCGACATCCTCGGCGGCGTCAACGCCCTCGAGTAGCGCCCGCAGCAGCGATCCGCGCGAGCCACGAGCGCTCGCCGCGCCCTCTTTGACGCATCCGACCCTCGATCCAGGAGACAGCCACCGATGGCAGACGCAAACTACGGCACGGTGACCCAGGTCATCGGTTCCACCCTCGACGCTCAGTTCGACGAATCGGCCCTGCCGGCGATCTACAACGCGCTCAAGGTCGAGATGGAGCGCGAGGTGATGGGCGAGACCTTCCAGGAGACGCTGTGGTGCGAGGTCGCCCAGCACCTCGGCGGCGGCCGTGTGCGTGCCGTCTCTCTCGGCTCGACCGACGGCCTGCAGCGCGGAGCCCGCATCGTCGACACCGGTGAGCCGGTCAAGGTGCCGGTGGGCGAAGAGATCCTCGGCCGCGTGTTCAACATGGTCGGCGAGCCGATCGACGGCCGCGGTCCGGCCGAGGCTGCTGCCTACAAGCCGATCCACCATCCGCCGCCGAAGCTCGAGAACCTGTCGTCGAAGACCGAGATCTTCGAGACCGGCATCAAAGTCATCGATCTGCTCTGCCCGCTGGTCCGTGGCGGCAAGGCCGGACTCTTCGGCGGCGCCGGTGTCGGCAAGACGGTCATCATCCAGGAGTTGATCGCTCGTCTGGCGCGTTTCCACTCCGGCTACTCCTGCTTCGCCGGCGTCGGCGAGCGGACTCGCGAGGGCAACGATCTCTGGCTCGAGATGCAAGAGGCCAAGATCGGCGACACCGGCAAGTCGGTGATCGACCAGACCGTCATGGTCTTCGGCCAGATGAACGAGCCGCCGGGTGCCCGCCTGCGCGTCGCCCTCTCGGCGCTGACCATGGCTGAGTACTTCCGCGATCAGACCGGTGCCGACACGCTGCTCTTCGTCGACAACATCTTCCGCTTCTCGCAGGCGGGCTCCGAGGTGTCGGCGCTGCTCGGCCGCATGCCGTCGGCCGTGGGCTATCAGCCGACGCTCGGCACCGAGATGGGCGAGCTTCAGGAGCGCGTCACCTCGACCGCGCAGGGCGCCGTGACCTCGATCCAGGCGATCTACGTGCCGGCCGATGACTACACCGACCCGGCGCCGGCCACCGCCTTTACCCACCTGGACTCGACGGTGAATCTCGAGCGCTCGATTTCGGAGAAGGGCATCTACCCGGCCGTGGATCCGCTGGCTTCGTCGAGCCGCATCCTGGCGCCGGAGTACATCGGCGAGCGCCACTACCAAGTCGCCCGTCGAGTGCAGCAGATCCTGCAGCGCTACAAGGATCTTCAGGACATCATCGCCATTCTCGGCATCGACGAGCTGTCCGAGGACGACAAGATCACCGTCGCCCGCGCGCGCAAGATCGAGCGCTTCCTGTCGCAGCCGTTCTACGTCGCCGAGCAGTTCACCGGCTTCCCGGGCAACTATGTGTCGCGTGAGGACACGATCCGCTCGTTCGAGGAGCTGGCCGAAGGCAAGTGGGACCATCTGCCGGAGGCCGCGTTCATGTACGTCGGTGCGATCGAGGAAGCGGCGGAGAAGGCCGAGAAGATGGCGGCCTGAGATGGCGGGGACGACCTTTCAAGTCAGCGTCGTGACGCCGGAGCGCGCCGTGCTCGAGGCCGACGCGCACTTCGTGGCCTATCCGGCACACGATGGCGAGGTTGGCATCTTGCCCGGACGCGCTCCGTTGCTCCACAAGCTCGGCATGGGCACTCTGCGGGTGGACCTCCCTGGCGATGAGAAGCGTGTCTTCTTCGTCGACGGTGGGTTCGCTCAGATGATCGACGACAAGCTGACGCTTCTCACCGAGCAGGCGCGTGAGCCGCAAGAGCTTGAGCGAGAAGCGATCGAGCGCCTCCTCGTCGAGGCCCGCGAAGCGCGCGCGGACGGCGAGGGTGACGGCGGCAGCGTCGACGCCGCTGCCGAGCGCCAGGTGGCTGTTCAGCGTGCGCGCGCTCAGCTTCGTCTGCTCGAGCGCCACGGCGACGCCTGACATCCCGGAAGCGCTCCGGCGTCTCCGCGTCGAAACTCTTGACGCCCGGCCTCGGCCGGGCGTTTGTCGTTAGGGAGACCTGCCGAACGCCGGATGGCGTCTTTCCTTCACTTGGTGTTAATCTCGAGGCTGGCATCGCAGCCAAGTCCTGATCATCACTGCCCTTCCGCCTCCGGCCCGACTCGAGGATCCGCCACGGATGTCCCACGGACCGCTTCGCCCGCGGCGTCTGCGCCTGCGCACCGCGCTCGTTCTGTCGCTGCTCGTCGGCTCGCTTGTCGCCGCCTTCTGGGCACACCGATCGACTCTCGCTCCGCCGCGAGTCGCCGTTTCGGCACCGGTGCCGTATTCCGAGGATGTCGTCCCTGCCTCGTTCGACCGCCCGACCTTCGATTGTGAGCCGCCGAGCGCCATCGTCATCGAGCGCGGCGAGACGCTGGCGGGTCTGTTCGCCGATCTCGGCCTGGACCGAAGCGACTCTGTGGCGGCCGTAGCGGCGGTCTCCGGGCTGGTGGATCCACGCAATCTTCGGCCAGGAGACGCAGGCCTCGCCTATTTCGACACCGACGGCGAGTTGACGCGCATGCGGCTGCGCCTCGACCGGCGAGGCGACCTGGTGTTGGAGCGGGCCTCCGAGGGGGATTGGGCCAGCGAGTTCCTGCCGCTGCAGCGGACGATCGAGCCTCGCCTTCTGGCAGCCTCGCTCGACGGCACGCTGCTGGGCGATCTTCGGCGCGCCGGCGGCCCGTCGGCACTCGCCTTTGCGATGGCCGAGGTGCTGCGCTACGACCTCGACTTCAATCGCGACCTACGCAAAGGCGATCGCTTCTCCGTCGTTTACGACGAGATCACGCTCGACGGGCGGCCCGACGGCATCGGCGAGATCCATGCGCTGCGCTATGTCAATCGCGGACAGGTCCACGAGGCGTATCGCTTCGAAATCGACGGCGTGGCCGGCTATTACGATGCCGACGGCAGTCCGCTGCGCAAGATGTTCCTGCGCTCGCCGCTTCCCTTCACGCGCGTGTCCTCGCGGTTCAACCTCCGGCGCTTCCATCCCGTCCTGAAGCGCTATCGGCCGCACTACGGCGTCGATTTTGCGGCGCCGACCGGCACCCCGATCCGCGTGACGGCGAACGGCACCGTGACCTTCGTGGGCCGTTCAGGCGGCGCTGGCAACCTGGTCAAGGTCCGGCACGCCAATGGCTTCCAGACCAAATATCTGCATCTCTCCCGCTTCGCTCGCGGCATGCGCGCGGGCCGCTCGGTGCGTCAAGGTGAAGTCATCGGCTACGTCGGCTCGACCGGTTTGTCGACCGGGCCGCATCTGGACTATCGCGTGATGCGCAGCGGCAAGTACCTCGACCCGCTCAAGCTCGAGAATCGACCGGCTGAGCCGATACCGGCTCAGTATCGCGCGGCGTTCGAGCGTCATCGCGATGGTGTCCGGGATCTGCTCGAGACGTCTTTGCCTGAGCTGCCGCCGGCTCAGATCGCGCCGTCGGTCGCCGAGCTGGAGCGCCCGGCGCCGCCGCGTCGCCGACCGCCGAGCCGCCTCGGTCGCTGAGCACCGGAGCGTCCCCGTCGCCATGTCGACGCAGGGCGGTGATCGCCGCCGCGCCCGCTCGATCCTCTGCACCACCTCGCTGCTTCTCGGCGTCGTCGTCCTCGGTTGCGCGCCTGAGTCACCGCCCCAGCCCAACGTGCTTCTGGTGGTGGTCGACACGCTGCGCGCCGACCATCTGACGACCTATGGCTATGCGCGTGACACGAGTCCGCGCGTCCAGAGCCTCATCGCCGATCAGGGAGTCGTCGTCGAAACCGCCTATGCCCAGGCGCCATGGACGCTTCCCTCGATGGCGTCGTTGCTGACTGGCCTGCCGCCCGACGATTTGCTCGACGTCGAGGGCCGTCCGTGGGGTGTCCCGTCGGCCGCGCGCACGCTCGCCGAGCGCTTTGTCGACGCTGGCTGGGCGACGGCTGGATTCGTCGCCAACCCGACCATGCACGCTGGCAACGGCTTCGCGCAGGGGTTCGAGGTCTTCGAGAGCGCCCCGTACGACCTGGCGTCCATGGCGCTGCCGGCCGATCGGGTGCAGGCGCAAGCTCTCGACTGGCTGGAGACGGCGCCAGCTGAGCCGTTTTTTCTTTACGTGCACTATCTCGATCCGCATGATCCCTACGACAACGCGGAGATTCCTGACGGTCGCTCGCCGTTCTTTCCCGACTATGACGGCCCGATCAGCGGTGGCGATGCCCACGGCCTCTACCTCGGTGAGCTCGAGCTGTCAGACCCGGAGCGCGACGTCGAGCATCTGCGGGCGCTTTACGACAGTGAGATCCGCTATGTCGACCGCTTCGTCGGCGAGTTGATTGACGCGCTAGGGCCGCGCCTCGACAACACGTTGATCGTCTTCACCTCCGATCACGGTGAAGAGTTTTACGAGAACGGCTCGTTCAAACATGGCGAGACGCTCTATGACGAGTTGATCCATGTGCCACTGATCTTTCGCTGGGACGGCGAGCTGCCGGCCGGTCGGCGGGTCGAGGGAACGGCGCGTTTGCTCGACATCGTGCCGACGCTCATCGAGGCGGCGGGGCTTGAGCCGGGCGATGCCGACTCCGACCTTGCTTCGTCGTGGTCGGAAGGTATGTCGCTTCTGCCGGCGCTGCGGGGTGGGGAGCTCGACGAGCGGCCGGCCTGGGCACGCCATTTTTCCGCCGGCCCGGAGCGCGTTGCGCGGATGGAGAGCGGCTCCAAGGCGATCCTGTTCGATCGATACGCGCCTTTCAAACCGGCCGACACGCGGGAGGCGGCACTCTGGCGGCGCGATGTCGACCGCATGCCGCGTTTCGAGGCTGAGGGCGACCTCGACGATCCAATGCAGGCGAGTGCCGAGCTCGCAGGCCGCCTGGACCGGTGGCGGGAAGGCTTGCGCCTGGTGCTGTCGGACGCCCAGCGCGGCGGCCGCTTCGAAGCTGAACTGAGATTCGAGAACCCACCGACGTCGGTCGAGGGCCTGTTTCTCGGCTCGGACGACCGCTTCGAGCTCGTGGGGGACCGGCTGCGGCTTGCGTGGCTCGCCGACGAGGTCGAGAAAGGGGTGCTCGTGCGCGGCGCGGTGGGTGGCGTGCTCGAGGCTAGCGCTCGACTGAACGGCGCTCCACTGCCGATGCTGTGGGGTGACGGAATCGACGGGGCGTCGCGCCGATTGCCTCTCGGGCTGCGCGACGTTCTGGTCGAGAGCTACCCGCCGAGAGCGAGCGATCAGCCGGCGCTTCACGGCTGGGTTCGCCGGCCTCAGCGCCTCTTCGAGCCGACGGCTCGAGACGCTGAAACCGAATCACGACTTCGGTCTCTAGGCTACGCAGAGTAGGCGGCCGCTGAACGAAGCGGCCGGGCGCCCCTGGCCGGGCGCCCCTGGCCGGGCGCCCCTGCCGGGCGCCCCTGCCGACAGAATCAGGCGTTGCGAGCCGAGTTCGGCCGGAACTGAGCCACGGGCGCCTCGTCGATCTCGTCGTCGACCTCGATCCCGTCCTCGGCGGCTCCTTGGGTCTGTTTGAAGGCGATGAAAGCCTCGACCTCTTTGCGCGCGCCCGGCGCGAGATTCTGCAGATCGCGCAGCAGGCGCGCGTCGCGTGGTGTCATCTGCGACTGAGAGCGGTCCTCGAAGAACTCGCTGATCGAGACGTCGAACTCGCCGAGGATCTTGAACAGCGTGTCGAGGCTGACGCGGTACTCGCCCTTCTCCATGCGAGAAAGGTCGGACTGCTGGATGCCGATGCGGGAGGCGAGCTCGGTCTGCGTCAGCTTGCGCTCCTTGCGCATCTTGCGGATCTTCGGCCCGATCAGCTGGACCTGACGAATCTTGTGGACGAATGCCATGGTGGCCTCCGTGGGGCGGGGTGGGGCGCCGTGAGGTGCCCCACGATGTTCGGCTCGGAAAGAATCCCTCCAGAGGCCGTCGCCCGTGGTCGAGCGACGGCACCTGTTGGGGAAGCACGGCGGGTCGATCGCCTCCGGCTTGCGTCTGCGATCCGGAGGCGCATAGCGCCGAAGAATGAGCGTCGATCAAAGAGCGCGCTCGGGCCGAAGCGCCTTGCTTGGCCTGCCGTGTGGAGTCGTGATCGTCGACCCACGGGCCGCAGAAGCGGTCGAGCAAAGCCGATGCTATGGCGTGATGCCATGTCTGTCAAGCTCTGATAGCTTGCGCGGCCCGCCATGCTCAGGTACGCCTTTCTGCTCCGCGAGTTCGTGCGCCGCGACGTCCAGGGCCGCTATGCCGGCTCGATGCTCGGGTTCTTCTGGTCTCTGGTCCAGCCGGCGTTTCAGCTCGCGCTCTTCAGCTTCGTGTTCTCCGTGGTGCTGAAGATCCGTCTCGGTGGCGAACCGACGGATAATTTTGCCGTCTTCCTTTTCTGCGGCCTGATGCCGTGGCTGGCGTTCCAGGAAGGTCTGCAGCGCTCGACGACGGCCATCACCGACAACGCGCCGCTGGTCAAGAAGATCCACTTTCCGGCGGAGATTCTTGTGCTGTCGGTGGTGATCTCCGCCGTCCTTCACCAGGCGGTCGCGTCGCTGCTGTTCCTCGCGGTCCTCGTCTGGATGGGACTGCTCGAGGTATCGGGCTTTCCGTTGTTGGCCGTTGCCCTGCCGCTGCAGGTCGCGCTCACTCTCGGGCTCGGGTTGTTCGGCGCTGCGATCCACACGTTCTTCCGAGACTTCGGCCAGTTCCTCATCATGCTGCTCACCGGTTGGTTCTATCTCACCCCGATCGTCTACCCGGCCAGCGCCCTGCCCGAGCGACTCGAGCCGCTGCTGGCCTGGAATCCGATGTCGGCACTGGTGGATCTCTATCGCCAAGCGTTTCTTGGCGGGCGCCTGGCCGAGGTCGAGTACCTGCCGATCGCCTTCGCCTGGGCGGCGACCGCGATGTTCGCTGGGCTCTGGCTGTTCCGCCGTCTGAAGCCGGCGTTCGCCGACGAGCTGTGATCCTGCGCTGGCTCCTGGCGCAGTAAAGGTTCCGAAAAAGCGCTTCTGGTGGGCTGTTTTGCCTCCTCGAGCGTCTCTAGGATCCAGGTTCACGCACGTTCGACCAGTGACGCCGTGCGCGTCGCTCAGGAGACCTTCCGTCATGTTCGCTTTTCGTCAGCTTTGCGCGCCGCCCCGCGCGATCGAGCTCGCTGTCCTCGTCCTCGTTCTGCTTGCTGCGCCGGCGCTGCTCGTCCAGGCTGCCGGTGCTCAGACTGCCGCCGCGGCCGCTGCCGCGTCCTCCGATGCCTCCCAAGAGGGGACGGTGGAGAGCCAAGAGACCATGGAAGACAAGGTCGCCGCAGCGACGGCAGCGGCGCTCGGTGAGGATGCCGTGGTCGAAAATGAAGAGGACTATGAGTGGTTCCCGGCCCATCGGCCGGACATGCGATACCGGATCGAGGCCCTGCCGAAGGTCGAGGGCGCATATCGCTACTACGGTGAGAACCAGGTCCGTCTGCCGCGCGGTGTCGTTCTCGAGCTGGCCGACGAGGACGAAGAGCTCCTCTACGTCAAGATTTACGACTGGATCAAGAAGCCCGAACGCGCCACCCGGGTGCCGGTGTCGGTCGGCGTCTCTCCCGAGGAGATGGACGCCGCGCGTGAGCGCAACAAGGTCGAGCTCGAGACGGTCGATCGCCTGCAGCTTGAGAGCTTCGATCGCGGACTGCCGCGACGCGGCCAGTGGCGCAACGAATTCGGCCTCGGCGACCTCAACGGCGATGGGCATCTCGACATCGTCTTCAGCGCGCGCCGCAAAGGGCCGCCGGTTCCCCAGGTGTTCCTGCACGACGGTGAGGGTTCGTGGCGCTCCTGGCGAGAGGCGCAATGGGCGGAAGGCCAGCCCTACGACTACGGAGCTGCAGCGACCGGTGACTTCAACGGTGATGGCAACGTCGATGTCGCCTTTGGCATCCACTTGAGCGGCATGATGGCGCTCGTGCAGGACGGGGACGCTCGCTTCGAGCCGTGGAGCGAAGGAATCGAGGTCGATTTCCCGGGCCGGGGTGGCGACGCGACCTCGTTCTCGTCCCGTTCGGTGCGCGTTCTCGACTGGAACAAGGACGGCCGGCTCGACATCCTGGCCCTCGGCGAGGGGCCGAAGGGGATGAAGACACGCAAGAGCAGGGATCCACGCTCCAAGGACTTCGGCGAGCTGATCGATACGGCGCGCGGCTTCGTGCTGTACCTGAATCAAGGCGACGGGACCTGGCAGGCGACTCGGCCCGCCGGCGCCGCGGCGAGCGACGATTTCGGCGACGACTTCGCCGTCGCTGACCTGAACGGTGACGGCCGACTCGACCTCGTGTCGGCGACCAGCCGGTTGGGGAACAACCGCGTGCTTCAGGTTTCCGGCGAAGGCGACCTTCTCTCCACCCGCGCTCTGCTACCGGTGCGGCCGGCCGGGGTGATGGGCTCCGTCGACGCGGCGGATCTCGACGGCGACGGACACCAGGATCTGGTGTTCGGCTACCGGAGCACGGAATCCGACGTCTGGTTCAGCGGCATCGACGTCTTGTTCGGCGACGGAGCGTTCAATTGGCAGCGCCTGCCTCTCCATTCCGAGGAGACGAAGGGCGGGATCGGCGCTCTTGAAATCGCCGATCTCGACGGCGATGGCCGCCCGGACGTTGCCGGCCTGGGCGGCGACGGCGAAGTGTTGATTTTCCTGAACGAAGGGGAGCGTCGCTTCGCCCGCGAGATCACCGAGGAGGCGCCGGCGCAGCGCGAGGGTTGCCGCGGCTTCGACCTTCAGGCGGCCGATCTCGACGGCCGTGAGGGCCTCGAGTTGGTGGCGGCCTTCGCCGGCGAGCAGACGGGCTATCCGGGCCTCAAGGATCTCAGCAAGCCCGGCTGCGTGGGCGAAGGCAGCCTGCGCGTCTGGAAGATCGCGACGCCAAACAGCTGACGGTTTGAGCACTCTGGCGCTCTCCGCGCCGCCGGGCCCCGCCTCCGCCCTCGCGGAGCGGGGCCCTTCGTGCGTTCAGGCGAGCCTCTCCGCGCACTCACTTCTTCGCGCAGGCTTTTACCTCTGGTTGACAGAGTCTCCGAGATGTCCTAAGTTCACCGCGGGTTCGCCACCGATCATTTTGGCCGGCAGCCGTGCTTTCAGGCCGGCGGAGTTTGCGCCGGATGGGACGGGTCACTAGAATCTTCGTCCCCAGAATCAACGGACGACTTTCAAGGGTCCCCAGGGCCCTTCAGAGCTTCAGGCTCCTACATCCTTTCAACAGGAGGTGATTGCCCCCAACTGGCGAAGGAACGAAGACCATCCTTCGACCGCAGATCTAGCCGGCGATCGCGTGGTGCGATACCGCCGGTTCCTCGCAGGCCGATCGGGCGTCCCGAGAGACGCTTCCCCGCCCGCGAGACTTTCACCCGCTAGGGCATGACGTGTTCGATGTGAACCGTCTTGGCCCGACCTCTTGGAGAGAACCTAGAAATGAAGCGTATTGCGCTAGTCCTGATGGTGGCGAGCCTTCTCGCTCTGGGCGGTTCGGCGTTTGCCGAGCTGTGCACCATCGACAACGTGCCGGCAGCGACTCTCTTGCTGCCGTACTTCGAGGTTGACCTCGACGACGTCAACGGCGTCGACACCCTGTTCTCCGTGAACAATGCGTCGGCCGCGCCGACCATCGCTCACGTCGTGCTGTGGACCAACTGGTCCGCGCCGACCATCGACTTCGACATCTTCCTCACGGGTTATGACGTGTCGACGGTCCGGATGCGCGACGTGTTCAACGGCGTCCTGCCGGTGACCGCGGACGAGCAGACTGACCCGGCTGACACCATCAGCCCGCACGGTGGCGACTTCGCGGACAACCCGCAGTGGGACGGCAGCTTCCCGAACTGTGGCGCGATCTTCCCGTACCCGACGCCGGTCGTGTCCGGCACCGCGCTCGATCGTCTCCTCAACGGTCACACCGGTCAGCCGGTCGCCAGCCTCGGCGGCGCCTGCCTCGGTGCCGACCTCGGCGACAACGTTGCGCGTGGCTACATCACGATTGACAACGCCAGCGAGTGCTCCCTGATTCTCGATCCGGGCGACCCGACGTACTTCATCGACGGCGGCACCGGCATCGCGAACAACATCAACCAGCTGTGGGGCGACTACTTCCTGGTCGATCCGAGCAACAACTTCGCCCAGGGCGACAACCTGGTCCACATCGAGGCCGCTGACGACTTCAACGCCGGCAGCACCCCGACCGCCTACACCTTCTACGGTCGTTACACCCAGGCCCTCAACGGCAGCGACAACCGCGAGCCGCTGGGTTCCACCTGGGGCGTCCGCTACCTGAACGGTGGCGCCTTCACCGGCGGTACCGACCTGGTGGTCTGGCGTGACTCGACCGCCGACAACCTGCTCCCGGCCGGTGCTGCTTGCGGCAACACCGTGGGTGCTGGTCCGGACTGGTTCCCGCTGAACGAGACCGAGGTCGTCGCGTTCAACGAGGAAGAGGACGCTGTTGAGATTTGCTTCTTCACCGGTGGCATCATTTCGCCGCCGGATGAGAATGATCCGGCCTGCTTCCCGTACGAGACGGGTCGCTACGAGTTCGGCACGGCGCCGCTGTCGGTTCCGTTCGACTTCGGTTGGACTTTCATCAACCTGAACCTGCCGGCCGACGCTCCCACGGGCGACGTCGACTTCCCGCCGGTTGGTGGCAACATTGCTCAGAGCTACGTGACGGCGATTCACAGCGCGTCGGGTCTCTTCTCGGTCGGCCTCCAGGCCATCGAGCTGACCAGCGCCTGCGAGGACCTGAACCCGCTCTTGACGACGGGCAACGACATCCCGCCGTTCAACAGCAACATCTGATTCACTCTCTTCGAGTGATCATGAGGCCGGCCCCCTCCGGGGCCGGCCTTTCTTGCTTTCTTGCCATCCTGATCTCGCCTTTGGTCAGGGTCGCGCCCGGGAATTTTCCTCTCTCTCCCTGTCGTTCCCGAGCGTGTCAAGACGCAGCTCGTCGGGTTGAACGTCCGGCCCTTCGCCGCCGGCCACCTCCGCAGACCTGGTCCCCCGGGCCCCCTCCCGCTCTCGATCGCCCGCCGGTCGCCCGATCTTCGTCTTGAAGCTTTCGGCCATGTTGTGTCAACATAACGGCTGAGCCCAAGCTCAGCGTTTGAGACGAGTTCCCTTGCTCGGGGCTCGTCGTTTCGTCAACAGACGCGTCGCTGTGGACGCCCTGCGCGCCCGCCGTGTCTGGCCCTCGCACTCGAAGGAGACAGCTCGATGAATTTTCACCGTGACCACCGGACCTCGCGGTTCCTCGTCGTCACAGCGCTCGGTCTTCTGCTGCTCGCTCCGAACCTCTCGGCCGGTGATTGCGGCAACAATTCGCCGGCCTTTCCGGTCGAAGAGTTCCGGGAAGGCGTTCGCGTCTGGCCCGACGGTCTGCGTCCTGGCAACCCGAGTCAGCGCCTTCCCGGCAAGCGCGACTCCACGGACCGCATTGGCGGAACGTCCGTTCCCGGCGCAACGTCCGGGCACGAGCTCTACAAGGGTGTCGACGTCGTCGACGATCTGCTCTTCGTGGTCTACAACGCCGGCATCCAAGTCTGGAGTCTTAGCGGCAACAACGCAGAGGATCCACAGCAGCTCGCATTCCGCGACGGCTGGCAGGGGCAATTCCAGTCGTTCCCGCCGCCGACCGAGCAGCTCAACTTCCTAGAAGACATCAGCGCGATCCGGTCCGGCAACGAGTACATCCTTGCGGTGTCCGGCAAAAATCCGGTCGGGCCGTCGATCTGGGTTTGGAACGGATCGTGGCAGCCGAAGTACCAGGATCTCGGGACATCGGTTCGCCAGGTGAGGTTGATCGAGCACAACAACAACGTGTTTCTGATCGCCGCTGCCGATGACGGGGTCCTGGTCTACGACGCGACGGCTGCTGCGAATCGCACCACGGCCTGCATCGACGATGCGGGAGTGGCCTGCGGCCCGATCTTCCTCGGCTATTTGCCCGATCAGGCCATCAGTCGCTACGTTGACGCGATCTCTTGGAACGGCCGCTTGTTCGTCGTTGCCGGCGATGGTCTCAACGCATTCATTGATCTCGAGCTGTGGGAGCTGCCGACTCCGTCCATTCCGTCGACGGCCATTCGGCGCGCCACCGGTGACAGCGATGCCCGCGGGCCGGCTTTCTTACCTCTCGGCAACGAGCTCTTCCTGGCCTACGCGCAGAACGGCACACCTCGGGTTCGCTTTTTCGACATCGACGACTGTGTGGATGGCAACGGCTGCAGCGGCCTCGGGGCCGTGCAGCGGACCGAATTGGTCCGTCGGGGCGATGAGCAGTTCTTGACGTTCTCGCGCAACGGCTCGACGCCGTACCTGTACTACGGCGTCAGCAGCGACAACATCGAGGGCAGCAAGAGCGAGAACCTCTGGGATCTGACGAACCTCTCGGCCGGTGGTGCGATCCCGGAGATCACCGACTCAGGCGGCACCTATGTCGATCCATGCAACGGACAGATCGTGGACTATTGGGGCGACTACTACGACGCCAACAATTTCGGCATGCGCAACATGCATCCGCGCATCGGCGTGTGGAACGACGGCTACTTCTATCGGGCCGCTCAGACGATGCTCGATGTGCACGTCTCGACCGAGGGCGTCGTTCAGGATCCGGAGACCTCTGTCGAGGTCGATCCCAGGGCCGGCCAGCCGCCGTATTTCTTTGGCGACGACATCGACTTTGACGCCACGGCGCAGAACTGTGCCGGCCCCGAGCTGTGGACCTGGTTCTCCAGCAACACCGACGCGACGGGGCTCGGTTTCGGCTCCGAGCGCGAGACGATTTCTTGGGATCTGTGCCCGCAGGAGCATTGCCCCAGCGAGTTGATCGACGTCTGGGCGACCAAGGACGCCTGCGAAGACGACACCAACTTCACGTTCACCGAGGACTCGATCCTGCTCGAGGATCCGCGCCCGGAGGTCACCAGCCTGCAGGTGACGCCGCCGGGTGTCAGCTATCCGGTCTGCACGCAGCTGACGTTCACGGCATCCGTGGACGGACGCGATCCGTTCGGCTTCGTGTGGGAGGCACGCGACAGCACCACGGGCGATCTGCTCGCGACCAGCACCGACGAGACCTTCGTCTGGGACACGTCGGACCTGGAGTTCACGTTGCCGCCCGAGATTTTCTCGGACGACTTCGAGACTGGGAACCTCGGCGCCTGGTTGACCGTTGGTGCACCGATCGCGCCGACGCTCGAGCATCCGAAGACCACCATCCGGCACCTGCTGGAGCAGCGCGGTGTCGAGGAGCTTGATGTCGACATCTCCCTCGCCGTCACCAATGCGGATGCTGGCGACACCGCCACTGCGCTCGTGACGATCACCTCTCTCGGTGATCTCTCGATCGGCAGTCCGGCGATCACGGCGGAGGATCTCGGCGAGGCGACCTTCGAGCTGACCGCCAACACGAGCAGCGGGACTGAATGGCGCTGGATCGTCGAAGATCCGGCCAACGGAGCGACGACCGATTGCGACGGTCTCTTTGCTCGCTGCACGGTCTTCGATTTCGGCGAAGTCGGCCAGGTCCTGCAGTTTCAATGGAACTCGCCGAACTCCGACGGCCAGTACGGGGTCTTCGTGCAGAGCCGCAACTGCGCCGTGACGACGCCGGTCGAGGGGTCGATCGACCTGTCGGTTACTGGCATCACCGACCCGGAGCCGCCGTCGATCACTCTCTTCGACGTGAACTTCACCGCCTCGACCGGCTGCACAGATCCGCCGCTCGGCGGTCCGGAGTGCTCGGTCAACGTGCCGATCGTCTTCGAGGTCGAGACGGCAGGCAACCCGACGCTGCTCGAGTTCGACTGGGACAACGACGGGACCTGGGACGTGCAGATCGCCGCCGGAACGTCGGCAACGCATACCTACTCGGTGTTTGGGCTGCAGTCGCCGAAAGTGCGGGCGCTCAAGCCAGGATCCGCACCTTCCGCGGCGGCCTCGATCCCGGGCGGCTTGAACATCGTTCCCTGATCGCGCACGCGACGATGTGAACGGGCGGCCCAGTCGCCGACCCAGGTATGAAGCGCCGGCCCGCTGGGGCCGGCGCTTTTCTTATTCGGCCTTGGTTCGGCCTCAGCCCTTGCAGTCAAGAATATGGTTCTATAGCATATTCAAGATCCATCAACGTCTGGGAGGAGCCGAGCGATGCGCCCATTGATCGCACGAAACCTGTCTGCCGCCCGTCGAGCGAGCCTTGCCTTCGCGATGATGTCGGTCGGCCTCGCCACGGTCGGCGCTTCCGGCGTCAGCCTGGCCCAATGCGGCGACAACTCGCCAGCGACACCCGTGCCCGAGTTTCGCGACGGCGTGCGACTCTGGCCGGACGGATTCCGCCCCGGCTCGCCGGGGCAGACGTTGCCCCTGATCCGCGACTCGACGCAGCGGGTCGGCGGCGTCGGAACGCCGAGCGCCGCCACCGGCTTCGAGTTGTTCAAGGCGGTCGATGCGATCGACGATCGGCTGTTCGTCGCCTACGGCCTCGGGATCCAGGCCTGGACGATCGAGGGGGCGTTTGCCGAGAACCCGGGCCTCCTCGCGTTTCGAGATGGGCTCGGCGGCGGTTTCCTGGCGTTCCCAGGCCAGCAGGAAGTGCTGAACTTCATTGAAGACCTAGACGCCGTGGAGCATGGTGACGACGTCCTCATCGGTGTTGCAGGTCGCCAGGAAGTCGGCACCACCATCTGGTCGTTCGATCACAACTTCACGCAGCACTACCAGGATCTCGGAACGATCTCCGAGCAGGTGCGCATGATCGAGCAGGGCGGGCGCCACTACCTTCTCGCGGCCACCGACGGCGGTGTTGCGGTCTACGATGCAACCGCGGCGAGCCTCGGGGCTCCGTGCTTGGATGATCGCGGAGCGACCTGCCCGGGCGTCTATCGAGGCCTCTTTCCGAACGATGTGCTCGGCGCCTACGTCGATGCGATCGTCTGGAACGGCCGGACGTTCGTCAGCTCGAGCGATGGGCGAAGCTTCGTCAAGCCGCTCATTCTTTGGGAGCTTCCGGACGCCGCTCAGCCTGCTTCGGCGCGTCAGATCGTGGTCGGCGACGTCGACGCCCGCGGTGCCGCGTTCCTACCTCTCGGTGACCGTCTATTCTTCGCCTACGCCAGCAAGAATCCTTCGCGCGTTCAGATCTTCGACATCGACCACTGCGTTGACGGCGACGGCTGCACGGACCTCGGCCCGGTGGTCGCCGAGCTGGACGTCGGAGACGGGGATCTGCAGTTCCTGACGTTCTCGCGCAGCGGCGAGCTGCCGTTCCTCTACTACGGCGTTGCCACCAACAACGCTTTGGGAGACCGCATCGAGGGTCTTTGGCAGCTCGATGCTCTCCCCGGCAATGGTGCGCCCCGCGAAATTACCGCCGGAGGCGAGACCTACGTCGACCCGTGCAACGGGCTCGTCGTTGACTATTGGGGCGACTACTACGAGGCCAACGACGCCGGCCTGCGCAATATGCATCCGCGCAAGGGAGCGTTCGCCGGCCGCTATTTCTACCGGGCAGCGCAGTCGATCCTCGACGTGCACGTGCTGACGGAGGCGGTGCCGAGTCCGCTGATCTTTCGCGACGGCTTTGAAGACGCCACGATCGGCGCCTGGAGGGGAGAGAGCGCAGGAGCGGGCGGCGCCGTCGCACCTTGAGAGGCGTCGTTCGCCGATGTGCGAGACTGCGTCTCTCGCGCCCGATCGGGCGCACTGTCGCTTGATTTCACCGCTCGCATCGTGTCGCCGCCGCTCATCGCCGTCCAAGGCCTCGAGAAGACCTACCGCGTCTACCGCACGCCGTGGGATCGCCTGCGTGAGCGCCTCGGCGGCGGGGTCCGACACCAGGCGGTCCACGCCCTGCGCGGGATCGACTTCGAGCTCGGCCGCGGCGAGAGTCTGGCCGTCGTCGGCCAGAACGGCGCCGGCAAGAGCACACTGCTGGCGATTCTCTCCGGGGTGACGGCGCCGAGCGCCGGCGACGTGCGGGTGGATGGCCGCGTCGCGTCGATGCTGGAGCTCGGCATGGGCTTCCATCCCGAGCTGACCGGGCGGCAGAACATCCGCTTGAACGCGGCGATGATGGGTCTTGGCGACGAGGAGGTGACGGCGAAGATGCCCGACATCGTCGCCTTTTCCGAGCTGGGCGAATTTCTCGACAGGCCGATCAAGACGTATTCGAGCGGCATGAAGATGCGCCTTGGATTCGCCATCGCGGTGCAGGTCGAGCCGGAGATCCTCATCGTCGATGAGGCGCTGTCGGTCGGCGACGGCTATTTCCAGAAGAAGTGCATGGACCGAGTTCGCCAGCTTCTCGACGGTGGCTGCACCTTCCTCTTCTGCTCTCACGCCATGTACTACGTCACGACCTTCTGCCGCGAGGCGCTGTGGCTGCGCCGCGGGCAGGCCGAGGCGTACGGGCCGGCGAACGACGTCGTGCGGCGCTACGAGAATTTTCTCGTCGCCAAGGACGGCCGCGCCGACGCCGCGATCGACGAGGCGCCACCCGCCGAGGACGCGTCGCAAGCCGGATTCACCGCCATCCGGCTGCTGGCTGGCGACGGGCGCCACTATCGGCACCGTGACGCCTGGGCGATCGCCTGCGAATGGACGAGCGAGGATCCGAGTCTCGGCTTCCAGATCGCGCTGGGCATCGACCGCGCCGACGGCGTGCAGGTGCTTTGCTTCGCTACCCATCTCGACGGGCGCGAAGCCATGCGTGGCGAGCGGCGCTATCGCCTTCGCCTGGACGTGCCCGAGCTGCCGCTGATCAAGGGTGAATTCGATCTCGTGTTCTTCCTTCTCGATGAGAAGGGACTGCACGTCTACGATCGGCAGCCGCTGCCCTCCGCCTTCGAGATCGTCTCGGACGACTATCCGATCGGCTTGATCACCGCCGAGCACGCCTGGCGGCAGGAGGAGCCGAGGGCTTCCTGAGGCGGCGTAGGTCAGAGCCGACGAGCGACGAGCAGGACCTGCTCGAGCGGCCGCAGCGGCTCCGGACGGCCGCCGCGGGCCAGCCGTTGCAGGGCGAGGGCCCGCACCGGCGGCGGTAGCAAGCCGAGCAGTCGTTCCGTGCGCGCCGTCGAGGCCAGGGGGCGCGGCCGGCCCGAGAGGTCCAGGGGGCGCGGTTCGACGAAGCCCGCATGGCTGAGGGAGCGCGCGAGCTCGCCATGGGTGTACTCGCGCAGATGGAAGCCGGTCGCCCGGCGATCGAAGTAGCGCGAGACGTCATGCGGTCCCCACAGGCGACTGGGCGTCGCCAGAAGCGCATGGCCGCCTGCCGCAAGCCAATGATGGAGCTGGCGCAGGTGTGGCTGAAGATCGTCGGGGTGCAGGTGCTCGACGACGTGGCAGCTCCAGGCCAGGTCCACGCTTCCTGGCGCCAGCCCGCCGTCCTCGGCCTCTTCGACGGTCAGCCAGCGGATCCCGTCGAGGCCCTCATCACCTCTCGCGCGCGCTCGGGCGACGAGCTCGTGACTGGCTTCGAGCGCCACGACCTGAGCGCCACCCGCCGCCATCCGGCGAGCCAGAGCGCCCGAGCCGGCACCGAAATCGAGCAGCCGAGTGCCCGGCGCGATCCACGGGGCGAGGACCGCCGCCTGCAGCTCGACTTCGGCCGGATCAGGCGGCGAGGGCTCGGCCTCCCGAAAGAACGTGTCGTAGGCCTCCCGAACGGCTGTCGGCCGGCGCGCCGCGGGAGCCTCGCGAATGCGATCGGCGAGGCGACGCTCGAGGGCGTAGCGGCGGCGGATGCGCTCGGCGGCCTCCGGGTCGGCGGGCAGCGGATGGGGCATGGCGGCAAGGTACCATCGACGCCGGTTCGCTCGGTGACCTCCTGACGCTCGGATGCCTTCCTCCCTGCCATCGTCCGCTCCGTCGTCCGCCGCTCGGCCAGAGCCCGGATGCGCGGTCCTCGCCCGCCCGCGCATCGGTCGGCTGGGGATCGTGATGGTGCATTTTCACGCGTCGGCGATGGTGGTCGCGGCCCTCGACGCCTTGCGCCGCGACGCCGCCGGTATGGCCGCCGTTCTCGACGTGGTGGTGGTCGACAATGGTGGAGATGCTGAGGATCGCGAGCGGCTTCGCGCCCTCGCTGAGGTCGACGATCTGCGTCTCGTCACCGCAGCCGGCAACCTCGGCTATGCCGGCGGCGCCAATCTCGGAGTTGGGCACCTGGACCAGGTCGAGGCCTTCGTTTTGATGAACCCGGACGTGCTCGTGATGCCCGGCTGCCTGGCGTCTCTTCTGCGCGAGCTCGAAGGTGGCGCCGCGGTGGCTGGCCCGCGGTTCTGGTGGGATCGCTCGAGCGGCTTCCTCCTGCCTCCGACCGATGCTGTCGGTCGCGGTGCGGAGCTGACGCGGGTCTTGGCCCGTCGTTTCGGAGGGGCTTGGGCGCGCCGCCTGCGGCGCGACGGACGAGCCCACGCTCGGCGCTTCTGGCGCGCCGAGACGGCCTTCGACTGCTTCGACCTGTCCGGGGCTCTGCTCGCCATCGGCACCGAGGCCTGGCGACAGGTCGGACCGTTTGACGAGGGCTACCGGCTGTATTTCGAGGAGACCGACTGGCTGGTCCGCGCGCGGCGTCTCGGTCTGCGCGCGCGCGCCGTTCCGACCGCCCGCGCCGAGCATCTCTACGCCCAGTCGTCGCCTCACGAACCGCGCGCGCGCGCCTGGATGGCCGAATCGCAGGAGCGATTCCGCCGCCGGGTCTACGGTGGCGCGTTCGATCGCCTGGTCCGCACGCTCGATCGAGATGCCAAGGCGCCGAACGGGGGCTCGCTTCATCGTCCGGACGACCGGTGGGCGGCCGACCCGTCGATCCGCTGGCTCGAGATCTCGCCGAGCGGTCTTGGCTGGCCGGCCGCTGGGTGCGAGGTCGATGGTCTCGACGGCGGCGAGCTTCTGGTGCCGCCGACCCTGTGGTCGCGCCTTGGTCGGGGATCTTGGTGGTGCACCGCTCTCGACGCCCGCGGGCGCACCCGCCAGCGCCTGCGCGTCGAGAAGACCTGAGCAGCTCATTACCTCGCCGAAGCTCAGGCCAGGTCGCCGTCTCCGAGGGTGTAATACGCCCGACGAAGGCGCTGCGCTGCGTCACCGACCTGGTGCGGCACACACATGAGCGCCAACTCGTCAGGCTCGGGACGACGCACGAAGCCGAGATCTTCGAGCGTCCGATGCCACCACAGCGGCCGGTCCGGAAACCAGGCCTCGACACCCTGGACGGTGTCAGCCATCGGATGTCGCGCCGCTGCCGCCAGCAGAGCGGGGCCGACGTTCGGCTCCGCCGGATCGACCAGGGCGTCGACCCAGCGAAGCATCGCGCCGCGACGACGGAAGACCGCCCAGCCGACCAGGCGACCCCGGAACGGACCGACGGATCGCCGCGCGCTGAAGAGCAGAAACGGTGGCTCGTCCGGGCAGTCGAGATAGCGCCAGCGCAGGTAGATGGCGTCTCGTCGGATCAGCAGCGGGTAGACGCCTGCGACCCGCTCGAAGAAGCGATCGAAGGCGCCGCCGACCTCGCGCACAGCGCGCACGTCGAGGCGACGACCGGCCACCTCGGGCGGCTCCGCGCCGCGAGTGCGGTAGGCGACGTCCTCGACCTTCTCGGCGCGCACGAAGCGCTCGCTGAAGCGACGGATGTTGCCGGTGTTGAAGCCGTAGTTGAAGGCCACGCGGTCGTCGCAGAAGGCGGCGTAGAAGTGGCGCGCGGCGCGCCCCAGCAGGCTCGTGGGACCGCGGCCGACAGCGCGCACCTCCGGGGCAGTCATCGTGTCGCCGACCTGGAGGGCGATCCATTCCGCCGCGCCATCGCACATCGGCACGGGGTAGGCCGCGTAATGCGCCACGAGCTTCCCATCGGGCGCGCGGGCGGCGGTGATCCGGGTCGCACCCCACGGGTTGTCGAGGTACTTCCACCGCCAGTGCGCGAGGCCACGTGTCGCGTGGAAGCTGGGCGCGAAGAGGCGCAGAATGTCGTGTTCGTCGCCGGCACGATAGGGCCGCAGCAGGTAGGGGTCCGGACGGGCGACGAGCGTCGTCTCGCCGTCGCGAGTGCCTCCGTCGGATGTCCCTCCGTCTGACGTGCCGCCCAGCTCCCGTCGGATCGACCAGCCGCCGCGCGACATGGCAAGAATCGCCGCGCGCCGCTCGTTGCTCGGCACCGTCCATGCCACCCGACCGCGGGGGGCGAGCCGCGCCCGCACCGCCGCCAGACCACGATCGAACGTCAGGCCGCCCGCGGCGGCGCGGGCGCGAAGCGGCTCGGCGCCCTGGACGATCACCGCGTCCAGATCGCCCTCGAGCGCCTCGGGCCGCAACGCCTGCGCGAGAATCTCGTCGCCGCCGATCCGGCGGGCGACCGCCGCCGGCACGTCTCCGACCGTCCCGAGGCGTGATGGGCGGTCTGAGAACACCGCCTCGATCGCGCTCGAACCGGCGTCGTTGGGGGGCGAGAACGGCATCGACGCGAGGATATACTTGGAGTCTCCGTTGCGTTTTCCCGAGTTCGACATGTCCGACGAGATCCCGCGCCCGCCCGGGCACACCGAGGCGCCGGCCGCTGCCAGCGTCCTGGTCCTCGCACCGCATTACGACGACGAGATCCTCGGCTGCGGCGGCCTGCTCGCCGAATGGATCGAGGGTGGCGCCGCTGTGCGGGTCCTCTTTCTAAGCGACTCGGCGGCCGACACGCGCCCCGCTGCGGCGGCGATCGAGGGCAAGCCCGCCGATGGAGCGCCGAGAGCCCTTGCGACGCAGCGACGACAGGAGGCGATGCGCGTCATCGAGCTCCTCGGTTTCGCCGGCAGCGACCACCTCGAACTGCCCGACGGGCGCCTCGAGTCTCACCAGGAGGCGATCGCCGCGGGCGTCGAGCGCGCCCTGCTGGCGCAGCGGCCGGACGTCGTGCTGGCGCCCTCGCCGCTCGAGATCAGCCCGGACCATCGCGCCGCCTTCGCGGCCCTGCATCGCGTGCTGCACCCTGTGCGGCCCGAGCACCCGCTCTTCGAGGCCGTGCGCGACCTGCGGGTCTTCCTCTACGAAATCAATCATCCGCAGCATCCCGACCTGCTGGTCGATGTCAGTCAGCGGCTGGGCATTCTCGACGCAGCGATGGCGGTCTACGCCTCGCAGCAGGAGCGGCACGACTACGGCGGCGCGGCGCGCGGTCTACGGCGATGGCGCACGCTCACCTTGCCGGCGGGGATCGAAGCCGCCGAAGCCTACCGACGGCTCGCGTTCCCCGACTTCACCACCCGCGGCCAGGAGGCGTTGGTTCGGTTCCTCGGCGGCGCGATCGATCGCCCGCCGGCTGAGGTCGAGGGCTCCAAGATCTCGGTGATCGTGCGCACCAAGGATCGACCGGAGCTCCTGGCCGAGGCGCTCGGCAGTCTCGCAGCCTCGACGTGGGCGCGGCTCGAGGTGGTGCTGGTGAACGATGGAGGAGCCAGCGTCGACGTGCCCGCGGACCCGCCGTTCGAGCTGCGGTCGGTGCATCTCGAGACAACCGGTGGTCGCGCCGCCGCCGCCAACGCCGGCCTGGCCGCCGCCACCGGCGACTACGTCGGCTTCCTCGACGATGATGACCTGGTCGATCCCGACCATCACGAGATCCTCGCCGGCCTGCTCGGCGCCGCTGGCGTGCGAGTGGCCTATACCGACGCCGCGGTCTCGGTTCAGGCGCTCGGCGCCACCGGCTGGCAGGAGGTCGAGCGTCGCCTTCCCTATAGCCGGGACTTCGATGCCGAGCTCTTGCATCTCGACAACTACATCCCGCTTCACACCGTGCTGTTCGAGCGCTCGTTGCTGGACGAGGTGGAAGCATTCGATCCCTCGCTGCCGATCTTCGAGGATTGGGACTTCCTGCTGCGGCTCGCCGCCGTGACTCCCTTTCGCCATCTGCCCCGCGTCACCTGCACCTATCGCCAGTTCCGCGACGCTGGCCACCACGCGCTGGGCAACCGGCCGAAGGATCGTGACGACTTCTTCGCTCGCAAGGCCGAGGTGATCGCCCGGCATCGCGACCGCCTCGGCGCGGACGGGCTGGCGCGCGCGGTCGATCGCCTGCGTGCCGAGCGGGTGGCCGCCGCGGAGGATCGCCGGCGGGCGCTGGCGCAGACGCGGGCGGCTGAGGAGCGCGAGCACTCGGTGCGTGGAGAGCTGGCGGCCGAACGCGCCCACCGGCAGGCGGTGGAGCGCAGCGAGGAGCAGGTGGGTCATCGCCTCGGCGCAGCGCTCGACGCGCGCGTCGCTGAGCTGCGCGACATCGCGCGCGAGATGCGGCAGCTCGAGCGAGAGCTCGCCGAGGTGCGAGCGGCCGGCGAAGCGCGTTCAGCCGATCTGCGAGCGGCGTACGCCGAGATCGAGCGCCTGGGTGGGGTCATCGACGCCATGGAGTCGACTCGCGCTTGGCGGCTGCACCAGCGGATGAGCGGATGGCGCGGGCCATGAGCACCGCCGGCCCGCGCGTCGGCCTGGTGCCAAGCGAGCCGTTGCGGGCGAGCATGGCCGGCATCGGCATCCGCTACCTGGAGATGGCGAGGCGGCTGCCGGCCGCCGGTCTCGAGGTGGTGTTGGTGACGGCCGGCGACCCGGCGGACGTGCCAGACGTCGGCCTGCCGGCGACTCAGGTCCGCCAGTTCGAACGCGGTCGGCTTGGAGAGATCCTTGGCGATTGCGACGTCGTCGTGTCGCAGGGTCAGCTGGCGAACGATGTCGTTCTCGAGCTATCGACGACTCCCGTCGTGATCGACCTCTACGACCCGTTCCTGGTCGAGAACCTGACTTATGTCGAGTCTCTGGGCCTCGATCCGTGGCGCAACGATCACGCGACGTGGGTTCTGCAGATGTCGCACGGGGACTTTTTCCTCTGCTCGTGCCAAGAGCAGCGCCAGTTCTACCTGGGCTTTTTGACCGCGCTCGGGCGGGTGAATCCGCGGCGGCTGCACGACGATCCCGATCTGCGGGGGTTGGTGGATGTCGTTCCCTTCGGTGTCCCCGACGCGCTGCCGCCCTACGCGCCGTATCTCGATCGGCCTTCCAGACCGGTTCGACGCTTGCTCTTCGGTGGCCTCTACGATTGGTACGACCCGTGGCCTGTGCTCGAAGCGGTGGAACGGCGACCGTCCGAGCCGTGGCAGCTGATTTTCGTCCGCAATCCAAATCCCGAGACGCCGCAGCGACTGATGCACGAGGTCGAGGTGTGGGCGCGTCGCCACGGGCTGTGGGGCGATCGTGTGCTCGCCATTGGCTGGGTACCGAGCGAGCGGCGCTGGGATCTGCTGCGCGACGCCGACGTCGTCGTCGCCACTCATCGGCCGACGCTCGAGACAGATCTGTCGCTGCGCACGCGCTTCCTCGACGCACTGGCCGCGCGCCGGCCGGTCGTCACGACCGACGGTGGCGGCATGAGCCGGCTGCTGCGTCGTCACGACGCTGGCTGGGTGGTGCCGCCGGACGACGCCGACGCCGTCGGTACGGCGCTCGAGGCGGCGCTCGACCCGGCGCGCCTCGAGCCGAAGCTGCGCGGCGCTGAGGCGCTGCTGGATGCTTTTGCCTGGGATCGCGCGCTCGCGCCTCTGGTTGCGTTCTGCCGCGCACCGTGCCTCGACGCGACCAAGCGCGAGTTCGCGTTTCGACCGACGACCCACGCGCCGCCCGACCGGCTGTCGCTCCGGCTGCGCCGCCGGCTGCGCGGCTGGTGGCGTCGACGGTCGGAGGCGGCGGCGTCGTGAGCGAGCGGAGGCCGCCGGCTGCTCCGAGCGTCTCGATCGCGGTGTTGAGCTGGAACGGTCGTGCGCACCTCGAGATCCTGCTGCCGGCGCTGGCCGCGCAGCGCGCGCCCGGGGTCGAGGCCGAGGTCATCGTGCTCGACAACGGCTCGTGGGATGGCACCGAAGCCTGGGTGCGGCGCGAGCATCCCGAAGTGCGCCTCGTGCGCAGCGACGTCAACCTCGGCTTTTGCGCCGGCAACAACCGACTGGCGCGCGAGGCTCGCGGCGACGCCCTGATCCTGCTCAACAACGACACGCGACCGCGCCCGGACTGGCTTGCGGCGCTGGTCGACGCCTACCGTCGCGCGCCGGCGGACGTCGCCGCGTTGTCGGGCCTGCTGGTCGATTGGGACGGCGCGCGGCTCGACTTCGGTCGCGGGGTCTTGACCTTCGACGGCCACGCGTTCCAGCGCGGCTTCGGCCGGCCGCTAGGCGACGCACCGCGACCCGCCGACGGCGAGGAGCTGCTCTTCGCCTGCGGCGGCAACATGATCGTGCGCCGCGATGTGTTCCTGCGCCATGGCGGCTTCGATCCCGACTTCTTCGCCTATCTCGAAGATGTCGATCTCGGCTGGCGTCTGTGGGCTGCGGGCCATCGCGTGCTCGCCGCCCCCGAGGCGGTTGCTCATCATCGCTCGATGGCCACCAGCCGGCTTCTGGGCGACGCCAACCGCGGATTTCTTTTCGAGCGCAACGCATTTCTGACTGCCTACCGCAACTTCGACGCCGAGCTGTGGCCGCGCCTGGCGGAAGCGGTCTGGTGGACGGCCAACCATCGCGTGCAGACCCTGCTGGTGCAGAACAACCCAGGAGGCGAGCTGCTGACGCTCGATCCGTACGCCGGTCTGATCGCCAACACCGCAGCGCCGACGGTCGCCGGGCCGGAGGTCGATTTGCGCGCGGTCGAGGAGCCGGCCGCGGCGCTCGACGTGCCAGCGAGACTGCGCGGCGCAGGGCGCGAGGGGCTGCGCGCCAAGTGGCGGCGCCACGGCACGCGTGAGCTGGTCCGTCGCGGCGTGCGCAAGGCCATCCGCAAGGCGCTTCCGCCCTTCGTGCTCGACGAGGGCGGGCCGTCGACGCGGATCGTCGATCCGCGCAGCTTCGCTCACCTGCGGGCGCAGACGTGGGTGCTGTCGCATCTCGATCGCCTGGCCGCCCGTCGTGCGGAGATCCAGGCGCGGCGTGAGCGACCCGATCGCGAGATCTTCGAGCGGTTCCCGCTCGCCGTGGTGCCGACCTATCCGGGCGACGAGCGGCTCTTCTCGAGCGCCGCCTTCCGCGCTGCGCTGCCGGACGATCTGGTCTTCGAGCACGTGCGTCTCGAAGATCTCATCGCCGCCTGAGGCCGGCGACCCGCGTCAGCGATCGACGTCGGGCGGTGGCGGCTCGGCGAGCGTCACCGCCGTGCCGTAGGCCAGGACCTCGGACGAGCCGGCGGTCGGGCTGGCGGTCGAGAAGCGCAGGCAGATCACCGCGTCGGCGCCCAGCTCGCGCGCTTCTTCGATCATCCGGTCGAGCGCTTGTTCGCGCGCCTCCGAGATCATCTTCGTGTATTCATGGATCTCGCCGCCGACGGCATTGCGGAAATGGGCGATCAAGTCGGTGCCCAGATGGCGGCCGCGCACGGAGTTGCCGCGCACCAAACCAAGCGTCCGCACCACCGTGCGCCCGGGCAGTTGCTCGCTGGTCGCGATGATCATCGATGCACCCCGCGGTAGCGATCGGTCGGGGCCTCGCGCAGCCGGTCGAGGAGGACCGACACGAAGAGCAGGACGAAAGCGCCGGGCAGTCCGAGCACCAGGAAGATTTCGAGCGCGTCGCCCGTGCGCCGCAGGAAATGCCACAGGCCGAGGCCGCCGATCACCAGAATCCAGGCCCATAGGAGCAACCAGCCGGCCGACCGGCTGAATCGACTGGCGGGGGTTTTCGGCAGCTCAGGCCAGACCTCGTCGGCAGGCGGCTCGAAGGGCGTGGAGAGCGCCGTGTCGCGCAGAAGCCGCATCTCGCCGAGCGCCCGACGCGCATCCGGATCGTCTTCGAGCCGCAGCCGCACGCGCTGCATCTCGCGGTGGCCGAGCGTGCCGTCGAGATAGCCCGACAGCAGCTCATCGTCGAAGGGCTGGGAAGGTCGTGCCATGGCGAACTTTCTGGGAGGCGTCATCCGAGGCGTCAGGTCGTCAGTGCACGAGGGTCTCGAGCTCGTCTGCCAGCAGCCGGCGCAGGGCCTTGCGGGCGGCATGGAGGCGCGACATCACGGTGCCGAGAGGAATGCCGAGCGTCGAGGCGATGTCGGCGTAGCTGAGATCCTGATAGTCGCGCAGAACCAGGATTTCGCGGTGCGGGACCGACAGCTCGCCGAGTGCGCGCCACAATCGCTTCTGAAGCTGCATGCGCTGCAGATCGCGGTCGAGGTCGATGCGCTCGTCGACGATCTGGAGCGGAGCCCGGTCCGCATCGTGATCGGCCTCTTCGATCGAGTCGTGGCGCCGCACGCGACGTCGGCGGTGCAGGTCGAGCACGCGATTGCGGACAATCTGGAAGAGCCAGGGACGCACGGGCCGGCGGGGATCGAAGCGGTCGAGTGTCGTCAGAAAGCGCAGCAGTGCGTCTTGCACGACGTCCATCGCGTCGTCGCGATGGCCGAGGAGCTGGAGAGCGAAGAAAAAGGCGGGGTCCCGATGGCGACGCGCCAGCTCGTTCTGTGCCGACACGTCACCACGCCGCGCGCGCAGCACGAGCTGGCGCTCGTCGAGCGCCTCCGGCGAGGCGGCACGGCCGACCGCCGGCACTTCGGAAAAAGTCATCGAGGCTTCCACACAGAAGGTACGCGCGATAGCTTGCGGTATTCGCGAGTGATGTTCAATTCCTTTCGAGAGGTCGCTCGACGCCGTGTCCTCTGCTTCCGCTCCGCTTGCCGCTGACGCGCCCGCTGTGGAGGTCTCGGTTGTCGTGCCGACCTTCGAACGCCTGGACGTCCTGCCTGAAGTGCTCGACGCGCTCGACGCGCAGGCTGGCGCTCCATCGTTCGAGATCGTCGTGGTCGACGACGGCTCCGGCGACGGCACGGCGGAGATGCTCGCTGATCGCCTGGCGGGCCGAGCCGCGGCCTTACCGTCGCTGCGCGTCCTGCGGCAAGAGAACGCGGGCCCGGCATCGGCACGCAACCGCGGCGTGCGTGCGGCGCGCGGCGCGAGAGTGGCCTTCTTGGGAGACGACACGGTCCCCACGCCGGGCTGGTTGGCAGCGCATGCGGCCGCGGCGCGCGCGCGCCAAGGCGAAGAGCGCCCAGTCGCCGTCATCGGCTACACCGCCTGGCATCCTCGGATGCGGCTCAATCCCTTTCTGCGCTACATCAACGAATACGGACTGCAGTTCGGCTACGCGCTGATCGACCGCCCGGATGACGTGCCGTTCAACTTCTTCTACACCTCGAACCTGACGGTGCCGCGGCACCTCCTGCTCGCCGAGCCGTTCGACCTGGGATTTCCTTATCCGGCTTGGGAAGATATCGAGCTGGCCTACCGTCTTACTCGCCGGCACGGATTGCGGCTGATCTACGAGCCTGCGGCCCGCGTCGCCCATGACCATCCGACCGACCTCGATCGCTTCATGCACCGCCAGGAAAAGGCAGGCTACTCGGCGGTGGTGTTCCACGCTCTCCACCCGGAGCTCGGAGGGTTCCTCGGACTCGGCCCCGACGGACCCCCTCCGATCCCCGTGGGCCGACGCGAACGGCTGCGCCAAGCTCTGGCCCGCCGATTGCATCGAATCCAAGGCATTCTTCCGCTCGGCACCCCGCGGCTGTGGGAGAACGTGCTCCGGACCCACTACATCCGCGGTCTGCACCGAGGCTGGCGCGATCGAGGTCGAGACGCTGGCACGCAAGAGAAAGGAACCGACCTATGAAGATTGAACGTCTGGCGCTGACCGTCTCGGCGCTCGCGGTAACGGCGGCGCTCGCTGCTCCAGCGGCGGAAGCCCGGGAGCCGCTGCGGCCCCGCGGCTCCGAGCCGGTGACCAGCTCCAAGTCGGCGGCGCCGGCTGCCGCCGAAGTTTCCAACTCGGCTGATCGGCGCGGCGGCACCCGTTACCGCGCTGATCGCGGTGATCGCAGTCGCGCACGCCACAGTGATCGACACCGGGCGCGCTCCAGGGACCGTCATCGTGCGCATCGGGGCTCGTACCGTGGATACGGCAGCTCCTATCGCAAGTACGGACGCTCCTACCGCCATCGCTCCTGGCCGTCGGTGCGCTTCGGCGTGGGCTATGGCTATCCGTACTATCGACCCTATCGGTACGGGTACCACTACCGGCCCTATATCTACGCTTCGTATGGGCCATGGTCGGTGGTGCCCTGGTATTGGCCGCGGACCTCGGTTGTGGTCGACGCCCGCTCTCGAGGCTACGGCTACGGCGGTCGCCTGGTCGGTGCCTTCGATCTCGATGTCCGGCCGGAAGAAGCGGAGATCTACGTCGACGGCGACTATCTCGGCACGGCCGATGATTTCGACGGCTTCCCTGAGTATTTGTGGCTGGAAGAGGGGACCTACGACCTCTCGATCTACCTGCCTGGGTACGAGACCCTGACCCGGCAATACACGGTGCGGCCCGGCGTCGTGATCGACGTCAACGATCGCCTGCGCCAGGGAGAGTCGATCCATCCCGATGACCTGGGTCCGACAAGCACCGAGCGGCGAGAGGCGCGTCTCGAGGCCGATCATGAGAAGCGCGTGCGGGCCGAGGAGCGGGTCGACTTCCGGGCCAAATTCGAGGGATCGCGCCTGCACGTGACGATCTCGCCCGAGGACGCTGCTGTCTATCTCAACGGGCAGTTCGTCGGCACTGGCGGCGAACTGACCGGTCTTCCCCGTGGATTGCGAGTCGAGCCTGGCCAGCACACGATCGAGGTCACGCGACCTGGCTTCGCCAGCGAAGAGCGTCAGATCACCGTTGCCGCGGGCGAGAAGTTCGAGTTGGAATTGGAATTGCAGAGCCGGTAGAGTGGTCTCTCCTCTGCCAAAGGGCGGCGATCCGGGCGTGCCGGGTCGCCGCCCTTTTTCTTTGTCGAGCCGTCGATCGATGAGAGTCGTCAGCGGGGACGTTGGAGATCGGTGATCGCCTCTTCGGCAAGCGCGAGCGGACCATCGAATCGCGCCTCGAGATCCGCGGCAAAGATCAGGCGCTCGTCGGCGGCGAGCCGCGCTGCGGCGCCGAGAGCGTTCTCGAGGCGCTGGGTCGCCATCAGGAGATCGGGATCGGCCTCGGCATCCGGTCGATTCGGCAGCCGGCCACGGAGCGCCGTGAGGTCAGCGCGCCAAGACACGAGATATTCGCTCCAGGCGCGCCGCCGCCGATCGAGGTCCTGCGGGTCGAGTGGGTCGGCCTCCGTCAGCGATCTGGCCTGCGAGCGCGCGGTTTCGAGCATCGCGACGAGCTCGCTGGCGCCGCTGCGATAGGCCGCAGCGGTTGCGCTTGCCCGCTCGGTCGAGCCACCGAGGTCGCGAAAGCCGGCAAAGGGCTGAAAATGACTGTCGCGCAGCGCCTGCCACCGGTCGCGGAGGACTCCGAGCGTGCGGAAGTCACTCGCGGTGCGGGCTTCCGCGGCATAGCGTCGGATGGACTCGGCGACGCTCGCCGAGCGCCGATGATCGAGATCGGCGACCGCTCGCGCCAGGCGCTCGGCCTCTGCGGCGATCCGGTCGGCGACGTCGCGCCAGGGATCTTCAGCGGGCACGTCCGCCAGGCTGCGCTCGAGGGCCGTGATTTCTGAGCGCAGCGGGAGCGTGGGGAGCAGCTCGGCTTCGGCGCCGATCGGCGTCAAGTTCGGCGCCGGGACGGTGTCGAAGGAGGCGCCATCGCCGTCGGCCGGAGCCTCTCGAAAGATCATGAAGAGGGCGATGGCGATGCCGAGCAACGACAGCAGAAGAACGAGGGATTGCGGTCCTCGGCGGGGCTCTTCGACATCGATCCGCTGGTATCGGCGTCGGTCTGAGGGGCGTCGGCTCGGAGTCGGACGGGTCGCCATGGGGCACCTCCTGTCGTGTGCGCGCCGGCGGCGGAGACGCGAGCAAAGCCCGGCGCGGTTCGCGCATCGAACGACGCTAGCGTAGCGTCCCGCTGTCGGCAATCGGCACCCTGCACGCCGACGGACCTGGCCGGGCGCCCGATCCTCGCCGCCTCAGCGCCCAAATCGCGCCCCGTCGGCTACGGTAGACTTGCGGTGCCGCCTGCAGCTCCTCCGATGATCCAGCCTCCTCCTTCGTCCTCGTCGCGCCAGCGCACCGCGACCGACCCCGCCCGCCGTCCGGCGTTGCGGAGCGCGTCTGGCATCGCGTGGGCGGCGCTCGTGATCGTCTTGCTGACGCTCGTCCATGCGTTGAGCGCACAGGATCCGGTGGAGCCGCTCACGACGCCTCCTGCCGGCACCCCACCCGGCGACGATGGAGCAGCCGGCTCTGAGCTCGCAAGCACGGCGCCGGCCGGCACGGCGCGCCTGATGATCGACGACCGAGCTGCGGCGAACGTCGGGTTTCTCCTCCGCGGCGACGGTCCGCGCTTTTCGCTGGCCCCGATCGCCCAGGCGTTCGGCGTCGAGGTCCGCGTCGGACCTCTCAGCGCCAGTCATGCGCTGCAGTTCGCCGATCGCGAGGTGATCGTCGGTCCGGACAGTCCGAGCTTTGTCGAGACCGACGGCGAAGGGCGCAGCAGCGTTCGGCCGATTTCATCGTCGCCGATTCCCGAAGCGGGTGACCTCAAGGTCCCGCTCGACTTCCTGGAAGCGACCTTCGGAGAGAGCTCCGGCAGCAGCATCACCTGGGATCCGGTCACCCTCCGTCTGCACTTCGACCGGCGCTCGCGTCGGGAGTTGGCCGCTTCAGCCACGCTCGTGCATCAATACCGTGTCTCGACTCTCGAGATCTCCCTCGAGGACGTGCCGCGCTTCCGCTTCGTCGAACGAGAGAACTCTGCGTCGCTGGAGATCACCGACGCGCGGCTCCTGTGGAGCGGTGACTCACCGGATACGACCGGCGACCCTCTGGTGCAGCGAGTCGATCTGGAGCCGACAGAAATCCGGCTGCTGCTTGCACCCGACGCTGCGGCAACAGCGCCGAGGCTGATTCGCGGCGATCCGGCGGCTGGCCTGCCGGCGCGTTGGGTGGTGGATGTCTACCGTCGCCGCCGCGCGGAGACACCCCAGACGGCCGGAACCCTGCCCGGAGAGCGCGATCGTCCGACACGATCTGCCGGCGTGCGGACGATCGTCCTCGATCCAGGGCATGGTGGCTCCGAGACCGGCGCCGTCAGCCCCGGGGGCATGGTCGAAGCCGAGCTCACGCTGCAGGTCGCGCGCATGCTGCGCACCCGCCTCACTCAGCGTCTGCCCGTGCGCGTGCTTCTGACCCGTGAAGACGATGTCGACATCCCGCACGCCGCTCGCGTCGCCTTCGCGAATCAGAACAAGGCGGACCTCTTCATCTCGATTCACTTCAACTCGTATTTCGATTCCAGCGCCCACGGTGCCGAGACCTATTTCCTGAGCCGCGAGGCGAGCGATCGTTTGGCGGCGGCGGCGGCCGAGCGCGAGAACGCCGCCGCCGGTGAGCGCTTGGACCAGGGTCTCGACCTGATCCTTTGGGATCTCGCCCAATCGCTGCATCTGGCCGACAGTCAGCGCTTTGCGACCCTGGTGCAGGAAGAGCTCAACGGTGCCCTGGGCCTGAGGGATCGAGGCGTGCGCCAGGCGCCGTTCCTCGTGCTGATGGGCGCCGACATGCCGGCGGTGCTCGTCGAGCTGGGCTTCTTGAGCAATCCGGAGGAGGAGCGCCAGCTGCGCAGCGCCGCCCATTTGTCGGCGTTGACCGACGCGCTGGTGCGCGCCATCACCCGGTTCCGAACGCAGGTCGAGGCTCGCCGATCGGGAACGTCGACCGCGCCAAACGGCTCGACGACGGGTGAGGCTGGCTCGTCCGGCCCGCCGGCGCCGGCTGCGCCGCCACCGGCGGCGGACGACGGCGCAGGGCCATGAGCCGGGCCAGCTGGATCACCTTCGCCCTCGTCGTGCTGATCGTGGCCGGCGTCGTCGCCCTCGCGATGCATCTGCGCAGCGAGCGCCCGGCGCCGACCGAGCTCGACGGGCCGAGCGCTCCGTCGGCGCAGAGCGACGAGCGCGGCGTGTTCGAAGGGTCGCTCTATTTCCCGGGCGCTGGCGGACGCCTGTTCACCGAACGCCGGGAGCTCCCGGACGGCACGACCCAGGAGCTGGTGGGAGCGATGATCGAAGCGCTGCTTGCCGGACCGGCCTCCGGTTCGACCTTGCGCGCGCCGCTGCCCGAGGGCACCAGTGTCGGCTCGGTGTTCGCGATGGACGACCTCGTCTACCTCGATCTCCGCACACCCGAAGGCGAGCCGCCGCCGTCGTTCGGCTCGAAGCGGGAGCTGCTCGCGGTGTACAGCTTGGTCGACACGGTGGCGCTCAACGTCGACGGCGTCGAAGGCGTGGTGTTGATGTGGAACGGGCGTCAGCAGCCGACCTTTGCCGGCCATGTCGATACGACCCGTCCGCTTCGCCCGGTGCCCGAGCTGATCGTTGAGCGCTGACCCGGCTTCGGACGGCGGTCCGCCCGAGAGGGAGCGGCCGATTGGAGTCTTCGATTCCGGCGTCGGCGGTCTAACCGTCGTCGCGGCGCTGCGCCGCCGGCTACCGCACGAAGAGATCGTCTACCTCGGCGATACGGCGCGCCTTCCGTACGGCACCAAGTCGAAGGAGACCGTGGCGCGCTACAGCCAGCGCACGCTCGACTTCTTGGTGGCCCGGGGCGTCAAGGCGGTGGTGGTCGCCTGCAACACGGCGTCGGCGCTGGCGCTGGACCGGGTCCGCGTCGACGTGCCGCTCATCGGCGTTCTCGAGCCGGGGGCACGCGCTGCCTCCGACGCTTGCGCCCGTGGGCCGATCGGCGTGTTGGCCACCGAATCCACCGTCCGCTCCGGCGCCTACGAAGAGGCCATCGCCGCTCACCGGCCAGGCCTCGATGTCATCTCCTGCGCCTGCCCGCTCTTCGTGCCGCTGGTCGAGGAGGGGTGGGCGGACGATCCGATCGCTGTCGAGATCGCTCGTCGCTACCTCGAACCGCTCCTCGCGTGCAGGGTCGACACGCTTCTGCTCGGCTGCACTCACTATCCGGCGTTGCGTGCGACGCTGCGCTCGGTCACCGGGCCGAACGTGCGGTTGGTTGACTCGGCGGAGACCGTCGCCGTTCAGATCGAGGACGACCTGGCGTCACGCGGCCTGTTGCGACCGCCGCGTGCAGGGGCTGGAGCCCCACCGATCCACCTGCATGTAACCGATGCTGCGGAGCGCTTCGGGCGCATCGCTCATGAGCTGCTGCGTTCGGGAGGCGCGCTGTCCGCCGTGGCGCCGCCGCCGTCGCTGGCATTGGTCGACGTCTGAGGGATCCGGTCGCTCCTTCGGCCCTCGGCGGTCGTCAGCCCCGGGGTTTTTGGTAGCCTGCCTCTATGTCGGATTCTCTGCCTGAGCCACGTCCCGGCGGACGCGC
>JBCBCF010000004.1:0-35452 GCA_038530905.1 Acidobacteriota bacterium | reverse complement strand
CGATGTGCTCGATGGCCTTGAGCACCCGTCCGTCGTCAGCGGTGAGGAGCTCTGCGTCGTCGCCCTCGAGATCGACCTCGAACGTCTCGCCTTCCTCGAGCCCGTACTCGATCTCGAGATCCATCACGTCGAGCACGAGGTCGAGCGCCGCTTCGAATGCCGCGGCTTCACGGCTGGTCTCGCCATCGGCGTCGAGTTCGAGAGGCTCCCACTGGTAGTGGCGAGTGGCGACCGGCCGTTCGCTCTGACCACGGCGCGAGCGGCCGCCGCGGCCGCCGCGGCCCCGGCCACCCCGCCCGCCGGAACGTTTGCCACCGCGCTTCGACCCATCGCCGCGACCGGAACGACGATCCGGTGCGGCACCGCGATCGACGCGATTGCCGACGTCGTCGCCTTCTTCGAAGTCGCTGTCGAGATCGGCCGCCTCGTCTTCGTCGGCCTCGTCTTCGTCGACCTCGTCTTCGTCCGTGTCGAGCGCATCGTCTGCAGGATCGTCCGCCTCGTCGAACTCGTCCGCGTCGTCCTCATCCTCCGCGGCATCGTCCTCGGCGAGATCGTCGTCTTTGGCAGCAGCGGCCTTTCCGGCACGGCGCGGCGGTGACTCAGAGATGCGCGTGCCGGAAAGGCGCTCTCCGCCCGCAGAGTCCGCGGTTGTCTCGATGGCCTCGGGGGCAAGCTCGGCATGCTCCGGGTCGATCTCGATCACCACCTTGCGGCGGATTCCCGTGAATCCCTGTTTCTTGGCGCGTTCGGTGTAGGCGAGGCGCTCCGGCTCGATCTGAAAATGCCGAGCCGCGGCGAGAACCGCTAGCTCGAGCGTGTTTCCGGAGAAGAATTGGCGTGCCATCAACGAGACCTCCTGAAGGGCGACCGGCTCAGCTTGCCGGCGCGGCCGCGGGCGAACGACCACCCAGCCGATTGATCACCACCTGCTGGAGCATGGTGAATAGGTTGTTGGTCAGCATGTAGAGGACCAGGCCCGCCGGCATGTAGACGGCGAAGAAGGCGAAGCCCACCGGCATGAACTGAAGGATCTTGCGCTGGCGCGGATCCGGCGACTGGGGCATGACCCGCTGAATGGCGAGGCCGCTCACGGCGACCAAGATCGGCAGGATCAGCCAGGGATCCGGGATGGAGAGGTCGCGAACCCACAGCATCCAATCAGCGCCGCGCAGCTCGACCGTCGAGCCGAGAAGGCGAAAGAGCGCGAAGAAGACCGGCATCTGCAGAAGGATCGGCAAGCAGCCGCTGGCGGGGTTCACCCCGGCCTCGCGATAGACCGCCATCACTTCCTGATTCATCTGCTGCTGGGCCTCGACGTTCGGTCGGCCCTGCTTGTCGCGCAGCTTCGAGCGGTACTTCTGGCGAATCGCCTGAACGCGCGGATTCAGCTCCTGCATCCGGCTCATCGACTTCTGGCTCTTGTGGGTCAGCGGAAAGAACGCCAGCTTGACGAGCAGGGTGACGACGATGATCGCCCATCCCCAATTCGGCACCACGTGGTCGTGGATCCAGGCCAGGAGGTGATAAAGCGGCTTCGCGACCACGGTCATCATGCCCCAGCGCACGGTCCGCTCGAGACCGCCCTCCATGGCGGCGAGTGTCCGGTACTGCTTGGGAGAAAAGAGCGCGTCGAAGCGCATCGTGTCCTGCGCGGCGCGCAGGAGGACCAGCTGCTCGCGGCGCAAGTCGTCGGTGTCGCTGGCCGTATCGAGCGGCAAGAAGCGCGGGCGGCCCGGCTCGGCGCTCTCTCGCTCGAACACCGGTCGCACCCGCGCCTCGGCGATTCCCTCGCGCGGCAGCAGGGCGAGCAAGAAGAAGTTGTCTTCGAGGCTGATCCAGTCGAGACCGGTCGCGGTGAGGATCACCTCGTCGTCGGTGTCTTTGGCCTCGAGAAGCTTGTCCTCGCCGGCGCGGCGGTACCCCACGGCGTGGCCGACCGACTGACCGTAGCCTTTGCCACTCGACGAGTCGGTGATGCCGGGGCCGAACAGCATGCTCCAGCCGACGACGTCCTCGACCGTCGTCTCCACCTCGACCCGACCGTCCGGCGACCAGACAAAGCGCTTGGTGGCGGCACCCTCCGGCCCGGCGTAACGGAAGGAGACCACCGGCCGGCCGTCCTCCGTGGTCGCTTCCTCGGTGGCGAACAGCGCGCCATTGAGCGCCGCGGATCGGCCGTCGACCAGGATCGAGAACGGATAGAGATCGCTGCCGCGCTGACGCACAAGATCGAGCGGCTCGCCGTCAGAGTCGACGTGGGTCTTGAGAATGTAGCTGAGGAGCTGGCCGCCGCGATTCGTCAGCTCGGCACGCATCGTCTCGGTCTCGATGACGACGGCGCGCTCCTCCTCGGCGGCGATCGGCACGTGCTCCGCGCGCGTCACCTCGTTCGGCGTGTCGGCATTCGGGGCCGCGGCGTCGCCAGCTGCTGCATCGGCAGCCCCCGTCTCGGCAGCCTCCGTGCTGCCCTCGCCCACCGCCTCCACGGCTTCCACAGCGGTGCCCGAGCCATCTTGTCCATCCCGGAGCCGCTCGGCGTCTGGCGGGGTGGTAACGCTGCCGCCGTCGGCTCCGGATTCCGCCGTCGACTCAGCCGCCCGGTCCGCGGATCGCTGCACTGCGGGTTCCGGCGGAAACAACATGCTCCAGCCGACAAAGACCATGAGCGACAGAAAAAACGCCAGGAAGAGACGTTGGTTGTCCACGATCTCAAGGACCTCCGAGGGGCGGATAGGCGGACGGCGCCGGGCCGAGGCGAGGCGTCACGGAAGGTCGATCCCGCCCGGGCACATCGGCTGGCAGCGCAGGACGCGCCATAGAGCGAGAAACGACCCGCGCAGGGCGCCGTGTCGCAAAATCGCCAGGCGCGCGTATTCCGAACACGTAGGGGAGTAACGGCAGGCGCGCGGCAGAAGCGGGGAGATCCAGCGCTTGTACGCGTCGAGCAACGCTAAGAGGATCGTCTTCATGGAGTGTCCGGAGTCATGTTCAGCACCGCAGCCAAGGCGGCGAGAAGAGCAGCCTGCAGTTCGGCGAACTCCGAACGCGCCGCGGCCGGGTGCAGATGAACCACGAGGTCGACCGCCGGCAGTCGAGGGCGCTCGGGCCAGCGGCGATAGATCTCCCGGATCTGACGCTTGAGGCGCTGGCGCACGACGGCCTTGCCGACCTTGCGGCTTGCGGTGATGCCAATGCGGGCGACGCCCTCTCGATTGGGACGGTGGTGGAGAGTCAGCAGCCGGCCGCGCCGGCGCCGGCCCTCGCGATAGCAGAGGCGGTAGTCGACGCTCTTGCGAACGCGCTCTGACGGAAGCAGGCGCTCGTCGCGCGCCCCTCCCGACACGCGCCCAGCGTCAGCCCGCGAGACGCTTGCGGCCCTTGCGGCGGCGACGGGCGATCACTGCGCGACCGTTCTTGGTGCGCATGCGCACCCGGAAACCATGGGTCTTCTTGCGGCGGCGATTGTTCGGCTGAAACGTGCGCTTCATGACGGAGCCTTTCGTTCGGGAATCGAGCGGCGAGCCTCGACTGGATGCGGCTGCCCGTGCTCGAGTGAATGCGTGATGATCGCCCGGGACAGATCACCTGGACGAATTCGCCGCCGGCCGGCGCGGTCGAGGCCGGGACAGGCGGTCGATCGAGACTCGAAACATGGCGGAGAGGGTGGGATTCGAACCCACGGATCCCTTGCGGGATCAACGGTTTTCGAGACCGCCCCGTTCGACCACTCCGGCACCTCTCCGCGAAATCGTGTCGCCCGGAGCGCGCGCGAACGGAGCCTTCGTCGATCGAACGGATGGTATGTGCGAAGGCGGGCGGCTGCCGGGACGAGTCTGCTGTGTCGCGACGGATGGCGGAGAGAGAGGGATTCGAACCCTCGGTAGAGTTTCCCCTACACACGCTTTCCAGGCGTGCACCTTCAGCCACTCGGTCACCTCTCCGTCGCGAATTGCTCAAAGATCGCTGCGTCGCGAGGCCTTCGGACCCCGCCGACGCAGATCGGCGAAAAAACTCTTCAACAGCCTGCGACTCTCGTCCTCAAGAACCCCTCGCCGGACGGAGAGCCGATGGTTGAGCCTGGGATCTCGCGGCAGATCTCCGAGCGATCCGCAGAAACCCGCCTTGGGATCGGATGCTCCGAACACCAGGCGATCGACGCGCGCATTGACCAGGGCACCGGCGCACATGGCGCAGGGCTCGAGCGTGACGTAAAGAGAACAGCCGCCGAGCCGCCATCCGTCGCCTCGTCGTCGAGCGGCCTCGCGGATGGCGAGAATCTCGGCGTGAGCCAGCGGATCGCCGTCGAGCTCGCGCCGATTGTGCGCGCGGGCTAACAGCTCGCCGTCCCGGACGATGACAGCGCCAACCGGAACTTCGCCCAGCTCAGCCGCTCGACGCGCCTCGGCGAGAGCGAGGTGCATCCAATCGACGTCTGCGTCGCGTGATGACGCGCTGAGATCAGGTCCGTCGTCGTTCAGCATGGCGCCATCGCGATGCAAGCGGACGCCCGGGACGCGGGATGATATCCGAACAGGTGGTCCACGTAAAGTCCCTTTGCGTCGGGGCCTAGTCCGCCGGGCGCGGTCGCTGCGTACGCGGCCGCCTTTACAAGCGCGGCAGAGGGCCGTAGGATGACCATTCGTCGCGCGCCGGGCGGCGCATTCGAACCGAGAGCCCGCGAAGGGTTCGGGTCCTGTGCACCGGCAGGATATCGAACCTCGTCAGGCCCGGAAGGGAGCAGCGATAAGGTCTCCGCCGGGTGCCGCAGAGCAGCCGGAACCCTTCGCCGGCTCTCGGTCCTCCTCCCCATGACGTACCAGGTGCTTGCTCGCAAATGGCGTCCGCGGGACTTCTCCAGTCTCGTCGGCCAAGAGCACGTCACGACGGCTCTGCGCAACGCCCTCGCCGACGATCGGGTTGCCCAGGCTTATCTCTTTTCCGGCATCCGCGGCGTCGGCAAGACCACCGCCGCGCGCGTCCTGGCCAAAGCGCTGAACTGCGGGCCCCGCCGCGCCTCGGGCGCCACGGACCCCTGCAACGACTGCGCTTCCTGTCGGGCCATCGACAGCGGTTCGAGTCTCGACGTCCTGGAAGTCGATGCGGCGACCTACTCGAAAGTCGAGCAGGTGCGCGAGTTGACCGAGACGCTTCGCTATGGGCCGGCGTCGAGCCCGTACAAGGTGGTGGTGCTCGACGAGGTGCACCGACTGTCTCGGCAGGCCTTCGACGCCCTGCTCAAGATCGTGGAGGAGCCGCCGGAACATCTGGTGTTCATTTTCGCGACGACCGAGATCGACGCGGTGCCGGCGACAATCCTGTCGCGCTGCCAGGAGTTCTCGTTTCGCCGCGTCGCCTCACCGACGCTCGCCGCGCATCTCCGCACAATCTGCAACGCCGAAGGCATCGAGGTCTCGGACCGCGCGCTGCGCTTGATCGCCCGGGCGGGCGAGGGCAGCGTCCGCGACTCGGTGGCGCTGCTCGATCAAATGGCGACCTTCGGTGGCGGCACCATCGACGACGGGCAGGCGCGCTTGCTCCTCGGTGGACTCGATGCCGCGATCTTCCACCACCTGACGTCGGCGCTGCTCGGCGGCCGAGTCGACGACGTTCTCGCACAAGTCGCCGACATCGAACGGAACGGCTGGGATCCGCACCACGTCTACAGTCAGTTCCTCGGCTATTTGCGCGACGGCCTGCATCTGGCGGCCGGCGCCGCGGTCGACTCGGTGGACCTGCCGCCGGAAGAGGCCGAGGCCCTCGCCGAGCTGGTCAGGCCCCGCGGGCACGAGCCTCTGCTGCAGATTCTTCACCTCCTGATGCGCAGCGAGGCGACCGTGCGGCGCAGCGAGCTCGGCCTGCTGGCACTCGAGATCGCCTGGCTGCGCGCCGCGGAGCTGCCGAAGGTCACCCGCATCCAGTCGCTGCTCGGCGAGGGCGGCCACGGCAGCACGAACGATCCCGGCAGTCGGTCTTCAGACGGCGGATCGCGGGACCGTCGATCGTCCGGCGGACGAGCGCCCGCGTCGCGCGCGGGAGATGAGCCGACGGCGCACGGTGGGCGGCGCACCACCTCCGATGCAGGGTCCGACGGCACGGTGCCCGAACGCGAGGTGGAGGCACCACGGCCCGAAGGCCCCGAGGCGCGCGACGCCGCTCCACCACCGGCGGCTATGGCTCCGGAAGGTGTCTCGGAGGCGCACGATCGCCTCCTTGACGAACCGATCATTCCTCCAGGCGCCGCGGGGAGGGATGGAGACGGACACGAGGCGGCGGCCGGCCACGACGAGCACTCCTCGCGGGAGGCACCCCGGCTCTCGGGGGGCAGCGAGCTCCTGCCGCGCTTCGTCGACCTCCTATCCGCACGCCATCAGTCGCTCGCCGCGTTGCTGCGCGAGGCGCGTCTCGACGTTCACGATGGCATCGTCGACATCCGCCCGCGCACCGACGACGACTTCCTCGCTCGCACGCTCGCACGCTCGCGGCATCGCCACGCTCTCGACGACGCCGTGCGGCAGATTTGGGGGGAGAGCGCGGCCTGGCACCTCGACGGCGTGGCGCCGGGACCGGCGGCCGATCCAGCTCCGCCGAACGGCCGGCCGCCGAGCACGCCGCCGACGGCCGAGCGGCCCACGGAGGCACCCGGCCCCAGCCACCGCCGCACCCGTGCCGTCCGGAACGAGAACCACGCGCCGGCAACCCAGACCTCGAACGGTCGTTCGTCGCGTCGGGCTGGAGATGCCGACCGTGGCCTCGACGCGGAGCTGCTTGCGACCACGCGCGCTCTGCCGGGCGTCGGCAAAGTCCTCGAGACGTTTCCGGGCAGTAAGATCCTTCAGGTACGCGACCTGTCGACTGACGATCTTTCTCCGCGCGGCTGAGGCCGCCGGTTCGACTCGAGGAGGCCCACCCCATGAATATGCAAAAGCTCCTGCAGCAGGCGCAGCAGATGCAGGAAAAGATGCAGCGCGAGCTGGGCGAGACCTTCGCCGAAGCGTCGGTCGGCGGCGGCTTGGTGACCGTTCGAATCGACGGCCACAAGCACCTTCTCTCCGTCAAGATCGACCCCGAGGCCCTGGATCCCGAGGATCCTTCGATGCTGGAAGACCTCATCGTCGCCGCCTCCAACGAGGCGAACCGCAAGATGGATGAGCAGCTCCGGACGAAAGTCGGATCAATGGCCGGCGGTCTTCCCGGCCTCTTCTGATCCGAGCGGCCGCCGGATGCAGGACCTGGAGGCATCGGTCGATGCGCGCACCGCCCGCGATGGCGATCCGCTCGGTCGACTGGTCAGCGAGCTGTCGCGTCTTCCCGGCATCGGTCCCAAGACGGCGACACGCCTCGCTCACCACCTCCTGCGCGTCTCGAGCGATGAGGCGGCGCGCCTTTCCCGCGCCATCCTCGACGTCAAGGAGCTGCTCTTCCACTGCAGCGAGTGCAACTCCATCACGGCGCGCGATCCCTGCGAGATCTGCAGCGATCCCAGCCGCGACCGGCGGCGCATCTGCGTCGTCGAAGAGCCGTTCAACATCCCGCCGATCGAACGCACCGGCGAGCACCGTGGCCTCTACCACGTGCTTCTCGGAACCCTCTCGCCGCAGCGAGGCATCGGCCCCGGCGAGTTGACCATCGACGGGCTGCTGCGGCGCCTCGACGGCGTCGAGGAGGTCATCCTGGCGACCAATCCCGACGTCGAGGGTGAGGCGACGGCGCTCTACCTCGCCCGCATTCTGAAGGAGCGCGGGCTCAACGTGTCGCGCCTGGCGTTCGGCATGCCGGTAGGCGGCGACATCGAGTTCACCGACGAGGTGACGCTGGGCCGGTCGCTGGCCGGCCGGCGCGCACTCTGAGCCGGTGAGCGCCACAGAGAGCACCGGCGAGCGCCCGCGCCTCCAGCAGGGCGATCTCCTGCCCGAGATCCTCGTCGAGCCGCCCGGACCGGCGAGTCGAGCGCTGGCGCAGCGCCTGGCCGCCGCCGAGGCGCCGGGCATCAACACGCTCTACCGCGGACGGCCGGGCGTCGTCTGGCGCGAGGCGCTCGGCGCCAACGTTCTCGACGTTGACGGCAACCTCTACGTCGATCTCACGGCCGGCTTCGGCGTCGCCGCCCTCGGCCATCGGCCCGAACCGATCATCGCGGCCGCCGAGCGCCAGGCGCGGCGCCTTCTTCACGGTCTCGGGGACGCCGCTGCCCACGAGGTGCGGGTCGAGCTGGCGGAACGGCTCGTCGAGCTCGCGCCGGTCGACGATGCGATCGTGCACTTCGCGGTGTCCGGGGCCGACGCGGTCGAGATCGCTCTCAAGACGATGCTTCTGGCTCGCCCGGGACGCGATCGCGTGCTCGTCTTCGAGCCCTCGTACCACGGCCTCACGCTCGGCGCCCTGGCGGCCAGCTCGCGGCCGCTCTTCCGCCAGCCGTTCGCCGCTCATCTGCACGAGCGCATCGTCCGTCGCCCCTTCGCCCTGCCCATTGCCGATCTCGAAGAGGTGCTTGCCGACCCGCACCTGGCCGGCGTGATGCTCGAACCGATCGTCGGCCGCGAGGGGGTGCTCGTGCCGCCGGCCGGCTGGCTCGCCGAGTTGATCGAGGCAGCGCGCCGGCACGGCGTGCTGGTGGCGGTGGACGAGATCTTCACCGGCTTCGGGCGCGTCGGCAGCCTGTGGGCGGTCGACGCCGACGGTGCCCGCCCGGATCTCGTGTGCTGCGGCAAGGCCCTCGGCGGCGGCTATCCGATCGCCGCCGTGCTCGGCCGGCGCACCGTGCTCGACGCCTGGGCCAGTCCGGGCGAGGCATTGCACACCGCCACCTTCGTCGCCCATCCCGTGGCCTGCGCTGCCGCCCTCGCCGCGCTCGAGGCGCTCACGACGCCCCAGGCCGCACCGGCCGGTGACGACCCACAGGAAGCCGCGACGCCGATCGAGCGCGCCCAGCATCTCGGCCGGGCCCTCGCCCAGCGGTTCGAGCGTTGGGTCGATCGCCACGCCGTCGTTTCCGACGTGCGCGGTCGCGGCATGCTGTGGGGCATCGAGCTGCTCGAAGCGCGGGTCGCCGCGGAGCTGGTCGACCGCTGCCGCGCCCGCGGCGTCCTGCTGCTTGCCGGCGGCCCCGAAGGCCGGGTCGCCCAGCTCGCGCCATCACTTCTCATCACCCACGCACAGCTCGACTTCGCGCTGCGCGTGCTCGAGAGCGTGCTCGCCGACCTCGACGAGCTGCACCGTCTGGTGCCGTTCCGGGGACCGAGCGATCGACCGGCCGACCCTCGGAGCCACGGTGGCTGAGAACCTGTCGGTGCCCGTGGCAGAGGCCGCGGCAGGCGCCGCTGGCCCCGCGACGACGCCTGGAACGGCGGTCAAGGTCGCCTTCATCGGCACGCATGGTGTCGGCAAGACAACGCTCTGCTACGGCCTCGCCGCGCAGCTGAAGGCGGCCGATGTCGCCCTCGACGTGGTCGGCGAGATCGCGCGTCGATCGCCGCTGCCGATCAATCGACGCACGACGGCCGCCGCACAGCAATGGATCCTGCACACGCAGATCGCCGAGGAGCTGGTGGCGTCGAGCCGCGCCGAGCTGGTGATCTGCGACCGCAGCGTGCTCGACAACTTCGTCTATCTCCGGCTGTCAAGCGGCCCGCACGCCGAGCTCGACCGCCTGGTGTCGTGGTGGACGTCGACCTACGACCTGCTCGTTCATGTGCCGATCGTCGGCGGCCTCCGCGCCGATGGTCTGCGCTCGACCGACCCGACGTTTCAACGCGCGGTCGACGAGGAGCTGCGGCGCGAAATCACCACGCGCCGGCTCGATGTTCTCGATCTGCGCGGCGTCGAGCGAGAAGAATGGCTCGAGCGGGCGTCCGCGGCGGCGCGTCGCCGACTCGGCCCGACCCAGCTCGAGCTCATGCCCGGCGGCGGCCGCTGAGGGATCGGCCGCTGATAAGCTGACGCCACCTTGGACGCCTTCGATCGCCTGCGCCAATTCGAGGTGCTGTCGCACCTCTCCGGGGAGTTGCTCGACATGCTTGCCGAGCACACTTCGCCGGTGCGCTACGCGCCGGACCAGAAGATTCTCGTCGAAGGCGAGGAGACCCGCGATGCCTATTTGATCGACGCGGGCACGGTCGCGATCCAGCGGATGACGCCGTACGGGGTCTACAAGCTTGCCGAGCTCGGGCCCGAGCAGCTGTTCGGTGAAACCAGCTTCCTCGACGGCCATCCGCGCTCTGGAGACGCCCTCGCCAAGACCGAGGTCATCGTCTTTCCGCTCAGCTTCGAGGCGCTCGACCGAGTCTTCACGACGGAACAACGCCTCGCGATCGCGTTCTATTGGGCTCTGTGGAAGAGCCTGTCGCAGAAGCTGCGCCTGACGAACAAGGCGCTGGCCGAGTTCTTCTCCAAGAAGGGCGCGACCGACGCGGCCGACCGGCCGTCTCCGAGCACCGCCGAACCGCTCAAGATCGGCCTGACGGCAAAGCAGCAGCTCTTCCGCGAGCAAACGCTGTCGCCCATGGAGATCAACTTCCTGGCGACCCTGTCGAAAGAGCGCAAGTACGGCCCCGACGAATACATCTTCCGCGAGGGGGAGACCGGCGATCAGCTCTATGTAGTGCTCGATGGTCGGGTGATGATCTCGAAGGTGATCGTCGGAGCTGGCGAGGAGGCGCTCGCCTTTCTCGGCCGTGGTGACTATTTCGGCGAGATGGCCCTCATCGATCAGAAGCCCCGCTCCGCCGACGCCAAGGCCGCCGATGGTGGAGCGGTGGTGCTGTCGATCTCGCGCGAGGTGCTCGAAGGCATCCTCGACATCCAGAAGGTGTCGTCGATCCGGCTGCTGCAGCTGCTCTGCGCGCTGATCGCCAAGCGGCTGCGCGAGATCGACGACAAACTCGTTGGCTGGTTCATTTTCTCGGCCGGCTCCGGCCAGACCCTCGGCACGCCCGACCGACCCGCCTGATCCGCCGGCGGCTATGCGCCGCCTACGCGAAGTGGTTGATCAGCCCCTCGACCTCGCGGTCGAGATCGGGCTCCTTGGCTCGCAGCTTCTCGATCTTGTCGACGGAGTACATCACCGTCGAGTGATGCTTGTCGTTGAACTGCTTGCCGATGTCGGGGTAAGACAGGTCGGTGAGCTGCTTGCACAAATACATCGCGACCTGGCGCGGGAAGGCGATGTGCTTCGAGTTGTTGCGGCTCTTGATCTCGCTGACCTTGAGACCGTAGTGCCGAGCGACGAATTTGACGATGTCCGACGCCGTCACGCCACGGCCCTGCGGGAGGATGTCCTTGAGCGTCTCCTTCGCCAGCTCGAGCGAGATCGGTCGGCCGGTGAGCGAGGCGAACGCGAGCACCCGGTTGAGCATGCCCTCAAGCTCGCGGATGTTGGTCTTGACATGCTGCGCGATGAAGAGGGCGACGTCGTCCGGCAGATCCAGGCGCTCCTCCTCAGCCTTGCGCCGGAGAATCGCGATCTTGGTTTCGAGCTCGGGCGGCTGAATGTCGGCGATCAGGCCCCATTCGAAGCGGGATCGCAGACGCTCCTCGAGAGTTGGGATGTTGCGCGGCGACGAGTCGGAGGACAGGATGATCTGCTTCTGTGCCGTGTAGAGCGTGTTGAAGGTGTGGAAGAACTCTTCCTGCGTCCGCTCTTTGTTGGCGATGAATTGAATGTCGTCGATCAGCAGCACGTCGATCGTGCGGTAGCGATCGCGGAACTGCGGCATCCGGTCGAAGCGGATCGAATTGATCAGCTCGTTGACGAATTGTTCGGTCGGGATGTAGAGGACCCGCAGCTCCGGATGGCGCTCGGCGATCTCCTGACCAATCGCGTGCATCAAATGCGTCTTGCCGAGGCCGACCCCCCCGTAGAGGAAGAGCGGGTTGTACGAGCGGCTCGGTGTTTCCGCCACGGCCCGCGCCGCAGCGTGGCAGAACTGGTTGGACGACCCAACGACGAAGGCATCGAATCGATAGCGCGGATCAAACTGCTGCGATGCGGAGGGGGTCGGCGGCGGTTCGGCGTCCTCGCCCGCGTCGTCGACCGCGAAGAGAATCTCCAGGTGCTCGACCCCGAGCTCGCGGGTCGCGCGATCGACCACCGGCCGGTAGCTCTGCTCGAGCGTGTGGACAAAATGCTGGTTTGGCGCCACCAGCACCAGCCGCCGGCCATCGCGCTCCCAGCGCGGCTGGAGCGGCGTGAACCAGGTGGCAACTTCCTCAGCGTCCAAATGGGTCGCGAGACGCGAACGCAGATCACTCCAGGAGGGCTCGCTCATCGGCGCCGTCTCTCCCTTGAACCGCAACGCAAAGTCAGATGGCTGCACGGCAAAATCCAACGGTGGCGGTCGAGCTGTCGTGACGATCCCGAAAAGCGATCAATTGAACGAAGGCCAATCAGCGCACACGCGTTTCCACAGGTTTTCCGCAATCTGCGGAAAACCGGCGGACGATCGCGTCGCGTCTTGCCCCGTCGGAGAGGGTTCGCGGCAGGCGGTCCGACGGCGGTCGAGACGACGCAGGCGATATTCCGAAGTGGGAAACTGTAGCTTAGCATCTGCTTCCGAGAATTCCCAAGAGCTATTAGGACGAAAACGTGCTCGATCTCTCTAATCCGCAATGGGCGCAGTGCCGATCCGCTCGCCACCGTGATCCGCGGCGAGCGCATCTCCGATCATCGCATCCGAACCAGCTCCTCGCCCACCCTCTCGGCAGTCGATTTCTCCACCGCTCACCCGACCCCTGACGGCATGAGCCACTCCGCTGTCGATTCGCCGACCGCCGGCGACCTCCTCGCCTGGTACGACCGCGCGCGACGCGATCTTCCGTGGCGGCGCGACACCGATCCGTACCGCGTCTGGATCTCCGAGATCATGCTGCAGCAGACGCAGGTGGCGGTCGCGACGCCGTATTTCGAGGCGTTTCTCGAGCGCTTCCCGACCGTCCAGGCGCTCGCGGATGCGCCGATCGAGCAGGTCCTCGCCACCTGGGCCGGACTCGGGTATTACCGGCGAGCGCGCCAGCTTCACGCCGCCGCGCGCCGCGTCGCCGCCGGCGGCGGCAAGCTGCCGCGGACCATTGAGGGCCTGCTCGAGCTGCCGGGCATCGGCCCGTACACCGCTGCCGCCGTTGCGTCGATCGCCTTCGGCGTCGCCGTGCCGGTGCTCGACGGCAACGTCGAGCGGGTGATGGCGCGGCGCCTGGCGCTCGACCTCGATCCCAAGCGGGCAGCCGGGCGCCGCCAGCTACTCGCCGAGGCGGCACGCTGGATCGACCCCCAGCGTCCAGGCGATTCGAATCAGGCTCTCATGGAGCTGGGTGCGTCGATCTGCCGACCGCAGAAGCCTCGCTGCCTCGTCTGCCCACTCGCCATCGGCTGCCGCGGGCGTCTCGATCCTGAACGCTATCCCCAGCGGCCGACCCGGCGCGCCAAACGCCGCGTTCGCCTCGCAGCGGCCTGGATCCGCCGGGACGACGGCCACGTTCTGATGCTCGAGCGTCCGGGCGACGCCGAGCTCTTCGCCGGCTTCTGGGAGCTGCCGACCGTCGAGCTCCCGCCGGGCACCGACGATCCGATCGACCCCACGGCAACGCCGCGACTGGAGCGCCAATTCGAAGCGGATCTCGGTCTCCACCTCACCGTCGAGCGGCGTCTTCTGGGAGTGCGCCACAGCGTCACCGATCGAGCCATCGAGCTGGAAGTGCTCGCCGCGCGACGCCGCGCGACAACAGGTGAGGCCGGCGAGGTCGCACAGGGGCGCGCCGCGGCTTGGGTCGCGCTGGCGGAGCGCGTGAGTCTGCCGATCTCGGCGATGTACGAGAAGGTCTTTCGTCGCCTCGCCGAAGACGACCCCGCCTCTCCATCCGACATATGAAGACCCTGTGAAGAACCCGTGGAGAGTGCTGTGGACGGGCTGTCGAGGCGCTGCGGAGAATCGACCGGCCGCCTGATCTCCGCAGCGCGTCCACAAGATCGAGGCCAGAGATCCGCAAGATCCTCCGCCGGATTTTGCGGCAGCGATCGCCTCTTCGGAGCAGCCTGATCGACAGTTTTCCACGCCTCGGACGGTCACCTCCGACTTCCGACGACGAAGACATCTGATACCTTCCGATCCGTTACCGAAGGAGACCTGATGGAGATCCGTGTCCACCGCGCCGAGCTGTTGAGCGAGCTCGTTCCGATGCAGGGCGTCGTCGAGCGGCGCACGACGATTCCGGTGCTTTCGCACCTGCTGCTGCGGGCCGAAGACGGCCGACTGCATCTGGCCGCCACCGATCTCGAGGTGTCGCTGACCTCGTGGTGCGAGGGCGATGTCAAGGAACCCGGCGCAATCGCCATCCAGGCGAAGAAGCTGCTCGAGATCGTGCGTGCTGGCGCTGGCGACGACGTCGTCTTGCGCATGGATCAGGACGGCGTGCTGACGATCCTCGTCGGCCAGTCGCATTTCAAGATCCGCGGTCTCGAGGCCGATGACTTTCCGAGCCTGCCGTCGATCGGCGAAGCGGCGCCGGCGACCGTTCCATTCGGTCTTTTTCGCGCCATGATCGGCAAGGTCTTCTTCGCCATCTCGAGCGAAGAGAGCCGGTTTCAGCTATCGGGTGCCCTGATGAAGGCAGAGGGCGATCTGCTCTCGCTGGTTGCGACGGATGGTCACCGCCTGGCGCTGGTCGAATCGACAGTCGACGGCGTCGGTGAGATCGAGAGCGTCCTCGTACCGCGCAAAGCTCTGCAGGAGCTCGGTCGGGTCGAGGGCGAGGCGCTCGAGCTGCGTCGCGGCGAGCACCATCTTTCGTTCACGGTCGGCCGGCGTCAGCTCATCTGCCGCATCCTCGAGGGCACGTTCCCCGACTATCAGCGGGTCATCGCGACCGACAACGACAAGATCGTCGCCGTCGATCGCAAACTGCTCTCGGGTGTCGTGTCGCGTGTCAGCCTGTTGACCGGCGATCGCTCGCGCGCCGTGCGCTTCGAGGTCGACGACGAAAAGCTGACGCTGTCGGCCGCGAATCCGGATCTCGGCGAAGCGCGCGAAGACGTACCGTGCGACATCGACGGAGGTGCCTTGGCGCTCGGCATCAATCCGGACTATCTGGCGCAGTTCCTGAGCGCGGTCGATACGGAGCGGGTGCGTCTCGAGCTGAAGGACGAGGCGTCGCAGATGGTGGCCAAGCCGATCGATGGGACCGACCACCGCTATCTCTGCGTGATCATGCCGATCCGGCTCTGAGCCGTCGGCTGATCGCGCGGTGCTGGTCCACCTGGAGGCGCGCGGCTTTCGCAACCTCGAGCCGCTCGCCGTCGATGTTGAGCCGGGCGCTCACCTGATCCTCGGGCCCAACGGCGCCGGCAAGACAAGCTTCCTCGAGGCGATCTACGCAGTCGCCACGACCCGCAGCTTTCGCACTGCGCGCCTGCTCGACTGCGTGCGCCATCGTTCAGCCGAGAGCGTCGAGGCCTCGCCTACGGAGGGTTTCCTGCTGCGCGCCGAGACCTCCGAGCGGGTGCAGCTCGAGCTGGCGGTCGCCGGCACGACGCGCCAGCGCCGGCGCAACGGCGATCGCTCGTCGCTCGCCGAGCATCTCGCCGCGCTGCCGGTGATCGGCTGGACGCAGGCGGACGGCGGTTTGACCAGCGGCCCACCGGCAGATCGTCGGCGATTTCTTGATCGCGGCATCGTCGGCGAGCGGCCGGCGGCGATCGAGACCATCGCTCGCTATCGACAGACGCTCGACGCCAAGCGCCGGCTGCTGGCCGACGACGGCGGCGATCGCCACCAGCTGGCGAGTTGGAATGCGGTCCTGGCGCCGGCGGCCGCCGACCTGGCGATCCGCCGAACGACCTACGTCGAACGTCTGCGCGTCGCGTTCGCGCAGGTGCTCGAGGCGACCGACCTGGAGCTGCCGGCGATCTCGATCCGCCATCGCCCGTCGCCTGCCTCGCTGGCTGACGTGATGGAGCGCCGCTCCGATGGCGATGAGGAGGCGACGCGCCGAGAGCGGGCCACCGAGCACCTGCACGAAGCCTTCGCTGGCCTGCTCGAGCGGGAGCGGGCGCTCGGCCAGCCGCTCGCCGGGCCGCATCGCGACGAGCTCGAGCTGCGCTGGGCCGGCCACGAGGTCAGGCGCGTCGCGTCCGCCGGCGAGCGCAAGATGCTCGGCCTGGCGCTCGTGGCCGCGCATGGTCGCGTGCTCGAAGCGCAGGATCGTGAGCCGGTCTACCTGCTCGACGATGTTGATATCGAGCTGGACGCCCAGCGGCTCGCGGGGCTGTGGCGCCATTTCGGCTCGGCTCGCCAGCTCTTTGCGACCTCGAACCGGCCACAGGTTTGGGGCGATGTCGCCCTCGCCGGGCGCTGGAGCTGTCGCTCCGGGCGGTTCCAGCGCGACGCCTGAGCGGCGCGCCGGCCGACGGTTGCCGCGCGGCGGCACGGTCTCGGTCTGGCGATGCTGCAAGGTCGATGCCGAACTGATAAGATCGGCCATGCGCCGGGAGGTGGACATCGTCCACCATGGCGGCGCCCACCACCCGACCTCTCGAGTGACACCCAGCCTCCGGGAACGCCCCCGCGAGTCCCGGCTCGGCGGCGTGCGGGCGCATGGCGGAATTGGAGACGCAAGCCGAATGAGCAATCCCCAAACGAGTGAGCGCGACACGGCGTCTGTCGATCGCCCGGACGGCGCCTCGGTCGAGGCGTCCCAGCAGCCGGTCGAGAACGGGCGCCCGCGCGGTGCCTCCAGCGTCGACTACGACGCCGATTCGATCAAGGTCCTCAAGGGCCTTGAAGCGGTGCGCAAGCGCCCGGGCATGTACATCGGCGACACCGACGATGCCTCGGGCCTGCACCACATGATCTTCGAGCTGGTCGACAACTCGATCGACGAGGCGCAGGCGGGGCACGCGTCGAAGGTGTCGGTGATCCTGCACTCGGATGGCGCCTGCACGGTCGAGGACGATGGTCGAGGCATTCCGGTCGGCGAGCACGCGACCGAAAAGCGCTCCGCGGCGGAGGTCATCATGACCGAGCTGCACTCGGGCGGAAAGTTCGATAACAACGTTTATAAGGTCTCTGGCGGCCTGCACGGCGTGGGTGTCTCGGTGGTGAACGCCCTGTCGGAAACGCTCGAGCTGGAGATCCGACGCGCCGGCCGGGTCTGGCATCAGATTTACCATCGTGGAGTCCCGGAGAAGGCGATCCAGCCGATCGGCACGAGCGAGCGCAGCGGCACGCGCATCCGCTTCACTCCGGACGCCCAGATCTTCTCGGTTCTCGACTTCAACTACGACACGCTGGCCCAGCGCCTGCGCGAGCTGTCGTTCTTGAATCGAGGCGTCCACGTCGAGCTGCTCGACGAGCGTACGGACAAGCGCACCGAGTTTCGCTACGAAGGCGGCATCCGCAGCTTCGTCGAGCATCTGACGCGCAACAAGACGCCGCTGCATGCCGAGCCGATCCACCTGGAGGACGTGCGCGACGACGGCGAGGGCGCCGAAACGATCGAGATCGCTCTGCAGTGGACCGATGGCTACCAGGAGCAGACCTTCTGCTTCACCAACACGATCAACAACCGTGATGGCGGCACCCACCTCTCGGGGTTCCGCGCCGCGCTGACGCGTACGATCAACAACTACATCGCCGAGCAGAACCTGGGGAAGAAACTGCAGGAGAACCTCACCGGCGAGGACGTGCGCGAAGGTCTGACCGCGGTTGTGTCGGTGCGCATCCGCGACCCGAAGTTCTCCAGCCAGACCAAGGACAAGCTGGTGTCCTCGGAGGTCAAGGGCTGGGTCGAGCAGGTGCTCGGCGAGAAGCTCTCGACCTTCTTCGAAGAGAACCCGAAGGTCGCGCGGCGCGTCCTCGATAAATGCATCGAGGCAGCGCTGGCGCGCGAGGCGGCCCGCAAGGCGCGCGAGCTGACCCGCCGCAAGGGTGCGCTCGACGGTTCGAATCTTCCCGGCAAGCTCGCCGACTGCTCCGAGCGCGATCCGGCGAAATCGGAACTCTTCTTGGTCGAGGGCGATTCCGCCGGCGGCTCGGCGAAGCAGGGGCGCGATCGCATCTTCCAGGCCATCCTGCCGCTGCGCGGCAAGATCCTGAACGTCGAGCGGGCGCGCTTCGACCGCATGCTCTCCTCCGAGGAGATCAAGACGATCATCACCGCGCTTGGCACCGGCATCGGTCCAGAGGACTTCGATCCGGCGAAGCTGCGCTACCACAAGCTGATCATCATGTGCGATGCCGACGTCGACGGGTCGCACATCCGCACGCTGCTGCTGACCTTCTTCTTCCGCCAGATGCGCGAGCTGATCGAGCGAGGCCACCTGTACATCGCCCAGCCGCCGCTCTACAAGGTTGCCGAGGGCAAGCGCTCGACCTATCTGAAAGACGATCGCCAGTATCAGCAGTATCTGATCCGTCGCATCCGCGACGCGTGGCGCCTAGATCTCGACAGCCGATCGATCGAGGGTGACGAGCTGGGTCGGTTCCTCGACCGTCTCGGGCGCTTCCGCGACAACCTGTGGCGACTCGACGGCCGCGGAGTCCCGGCGGCGGCGATCGAGACCGCGCTGCGCATGAAGCTGCTGGCGCGCAACGACCTCGCCGATCGGGTGACGCTCGAGCGGATTGCCGAGCGCCTCGATGCGGCGGATCGGTTCAGCGATGTTCGCGTCGAGGACGACCTCGAACACGCCTCCTTCCGCCTCGTCTTCTCCAGCCGCCAGGATGGTGTCGACCGCGATGTGCGCTTCGATTGGGATCTGCTGTCTTCGGCAGAATATCGAGCGCTGGCGTCGAACGCGGAGGGTCTCGAGGCGCTCGAGAGCGAACGCTTCGTGCTCTCCAACGGCGATGCGTCGAGCGAGCACGACGATCTCGACCAGGCCCTCGAGCAGCTCTTCGAGGGGGCCAAGAAAGGCCTCGCGATTCAGCGCTACAAGGGCCTCGGCGAAATGAACGCCGACCAGCTCTGGGAGACGACGATGGATCCCGAGGCGCGCACGCTGCTGCAGGTGCGCATCGACGATGCGGTGATGGCGGACGAGATCTTCACCATCCTCATGGGCGATCAAGTCGAGCCGCGTCGTGAGTTCATCGTCGACAACGCGCTCGAGGTCAAGAATCTCGATGTCTGATCGGACGACCGGCGCGCTCGCGCGCGGGCTCGTCGTCGCTGCGGTTTGCCTGCTCGCTCCCGCCGCCCTCGCGGGCCTGCTGATGGCGCAGGTCATTCGGCGGGGGCTGCACCCGTACCTCGAGCAGGTGAGCCTCGCGGCGCTCGGGCCGTGGTTCATCGCCGGCGCTCTGGCGGCGTTGCCCATCGCTCTCGCCGCCGGGCTTCTGGCCGCCGTGGTCCGCGGCCGTCGAGGCCTCGCGCTGGCGGCGGGCGGCGGGTTCGTCTTGCTGACCTTGGGGTTCCTCGGCCTGCGCGATGCGGCGGACGCTCGATCGGCGACCGATCGGCCGCCGTCGGACGCCACCACCCTCGAACCCGGTGAGGCCGCCGCCGCCGCCCTCGCCGTCTATCCGGCGTGGCAAGAGGTTGGCGACGCGATCGACGCTTCGTCGGACCCGGATCGGGTCAACGTCGTCGTGATCACGATCGACGCGCTGCGCTGGGATCGTCTGGGCTTCGCCGGGCACGACCGGCCGACCTCGCCTCAGATCGACGCCCTCGCCGCGCGGGGCACGATCTTCGAGCACGGGCTGGCGCAAGCGCCGGCGACACGCGCTTCGATGGCGTCCATGCTCGCGGGCCTCTACCCGCACGTGTTGGAGATCGAGCGCGGCCAGCGAGGTGGCGGTGCCTTCGTCGCCGATGGCTTTCATCTCCTGGCCGAACGCCTGGCCGCCGCCGGCTACGCCACGGCCGGTGTGATCACCAACCCGTACCTGCGCGCAACCAACGGTTTTGGCCAGGGATTCGAATTCTTCGACGAGTCGACGGTGTTCGGGCACGATCGCGTCGGCCGGACGCGCAACGCCGCCGAGGCGACGGACGTCGCCCTACGCTGGCTGCGCCGCCGGGTCGATGATCGGCCGTTCTTCCTCTGGCTGCACCTGCTCGATCCGCACCATCCCTACGAGCCCGCAGAGGCGGCGCCTTGGGAGCCGATCGACACGGCGCCCTGGCAGGCGCTCGACGCCGAATATCGGGCGCTGTCGGTCGCTAACCAAACGGCGCGCTTCGAGGCGCTTGCCGACGGATCGAGAACGCTCCAGCCCGGGGAACTCGACTATCTGCTGGGGCGCTACGACGCCGAGATTCGCTTCACGGATCTGCAGATCGGTCGCCTGCTCAACGGGCTCGAGGCCGCCGATGCGACGCTCGAGAACACCCTCGTTCTGCTGACCGCGGATCACGGTGAAGAATTTCTCGACCACGGCGGCATGCTGCACTCCCACACCCTGTACGACGAGTTGATCCGCGTCCCCTTCATCGCCGCCGGGCCGGGCTTCGCCGCCGGCGCGCGGATCGAGGGCCAGGCGCGGCTGATCGACGTGCCGCCCACCGCTCTCTGGGCCGCCGGCGTCCGCCGCAAGAACGCCTTTGCCGGCCTCGCCGGGACGCCGCTCCAGACGTCGAAACGGGTCGAGGCTCAGGAGGGCCTGTCGTTCTTGTCGCTCGTCGAAGTGGCGTATCGGACACCGGAAGCCAAGATGATCGGTCCGATTTCGCAGGCCTACGACCGTCTCTGTCTGAGCGACGGCGTCACGCCCGTGAGCGATCTCGTCGAGCTCTTCGCCGTGCGCTACGGCCCGCCGCCGCGGCCGCTCTCCGACTACGAGCTTGGCCGCACTCTCGACCTCACCCGCGATCCGCGCGAGAGCGCGGCGGTGGAGGATCCCGCCGTCCTGCACCGCCTGCGCTGTCGCTCGAGCGCCTCGCTGGCGGCACACCGCCCGGTCCGAGTGACCTCAGAGGGCGGCGCCAAGGGCCTCTCCGAAGAAGACCTCCAGCGCCTGCGTGCGCTCGGCTACGCCGAATGACCGGGCGCGCGAACCGCATGCCGCCACCGACGATGGACCCGATCTCATGAGCGACGATCTTCGCGACCGCCACATTCAGCCCGTCGACATCGAGGACGAGCTGAAGACCAGCTATCTCGATTACGCCATGAGCGTGATCATCGGGCGCGCCCTGCCTGACGTGCGAGACGGTCTCAAGCCGGTGCATCGCCGGGTTCTCTACGGGATGTGGGAATCGGGCAATCGCGCCGGGCGCGCCTACAAGAAGTCAGCGCGCATCGTCGGCGACGTCATGGGCAAGTACCACCCACACGGCGACAACGCCATCTACGACACGGTGGCGCGACTGGCCCAGGACTTCTCGATGCGCTACCTCCTGGTTGACGGCCAGGGCAATTTCGGCTCCGTCGACGGCGACAATCCGGCGGCCATGCGCTACACCGAGGTGCGGCTGACGCGCCTGGCGGAAGAGCTGCTGCGCGAGGACATCGACAAGGAGACCGTCGACTGGGCGCCGAATTACGACGGCTCGGAGAGCGAGCCGATGGTGCTGCCGGCTCGCCTGCCGAATCTGCTGGTCAACGGCTCGGCGGGCATCGCCGTCGGCATGGCGACGAATATCCCGCCCCACAACCTGGCCGAGGTCATCGACGCGGTGGTGCTGCTGATCGAGCAGCCGGAGGCGACGCTGGCCGATCTGATCGAGGTGCTACCCGGGCCCGACTTCCCGACCGCCGGCTTCATTCACGGCACGAGCGGTATCCATCAGGCCTACGCCACCGGCCGCGGCGCGATCCAGCTGCGCGCGCGGGCCGAGATCGAGGAGATGAAGGGCGACCGCCAGCGCATCCTGGTGCACGAGATCCCCTACCAGGTGAATAAGGCGCGTTTGCTCGAGCGCATTGGCGCGCTGGTGCGCGAGAAGCGTGTCACCGGCATTTCGGAGCTGCGCGACGAGAGCGACCGCAACGGCATCCGCATGGTCATCGAGCTGAAGCGCGGCGAGGTCGGCGAGGTCGTGCTCAACACGCTCTACAAGCTCACCCAGCTGCAGATGACCTTCGGGATCAACATGCTGGCGATTGTCGACAACCAGCCGCGGGTCCTTGATCTGCGCCAGATCCTCGGTCACTTCCTGGATCACCGCAAGACGATCGTCATCCGTCGGGTCCGCTTCGATCTGCGCAAGGCAGAAGCGCGCGCGCACATCCTCGAGGGCCTTCTCAAAGCACTCGACCTGATCGACGAGATCATCACCACGATCCGCTCGAGCGCCACGCCGGACGAGGCGCGGTCGAACCTGGTCGAGCGCTTCACCTTCTCGTCGGTGCAGGCGCAGGCGATTCTCGATATGCGCCTGCAGCGGCTGACCGGCCTCGAGCGCGAGAAGCTGCTCGCTGAGTTCCGCGAGCTGATGGCGACCATCGAGCGGTTGCGCTCGATCCTGGGCTCGGATCAGCTGCTGCTCGAGGTGATTCGCGACGAGCTGCTCGAGATCAAAGACAAGTACGGCGACGCGCGGCGAACCGAGATCGTGCCGGCGATGAACGACATCACGATCGAGGACATGATCGCCGACGAGCCGATGGTGATCACCGTCACCAACACCGGCTACATCAAGCGATCGCCCCTGGTGCTCTATCGCGAGCAGGCGCGCGGCGGCAAAGGTCGCAAGGGAATGGAGACGAAGGAAGACGACTTCGTCGAGCATCTCTACGTCGCCTCGGCCCATTCCTTCGTGCTGGTGTTCACCGAGAGCGGCCGTGTGCACTGGATCAAGGTGCATCAGATCCCCGAGCTCGGGCCGGCCTCGCGCGGCAAAGCGATCGTCAATCTGCTCGAGCTCGAGAAAGACGAGAAGGTGGCGACCACCCTCGCCGTGCGGGACTTCGAATCAGACTTCCTCGTCTTCGCGACCGAGAACGGCACGGTCAAGCGCACGGCCCTCGAGGCGTACTCCCGGCCGCGCGCCGGGGGCATCATCGCCATTGACATCGAAGACGACGACCGTCTGCTCGATGTGCGGCTGTCGACGGCCGACGGCGAGATGGTGCTCGCCACCGCCGCGGGCACCGCGATCCGCTTCCCGACGTCCGACGTGCGCGCCATGGGTCGCACCGCGCGCGGTGTGCGCGGTATTCGGCTGCGCGCCGGCGACCGCGTTGTCAGTCTGGTCTCGCTCGACGACGAGGGTGACCTGCTCACGGTCACGGCCCACGGCTTCGGCAAGCGCACGGCGCTCGAGGAATACCGCCTGCAGGGCCGCGGCGGTCTCGGCATCATCAATCTCAAGGTCACCGACAAGAACGGTGAGGTGGTCGGTGTGCGCCAGGTCGGCTCGAGCGACGGCGTGTTGTTGATCACCGCCCAGGGCAAGCTGATCCGCACGACGGTCGAAGACGTGCGGGTCATCGGGCGCTCGACGCAGGGCGTCAAGATGATGGATCTCGGCGGCGACGATCAGGTGGTGGCGATCGCCAAGGTGGTCGACGAAGACGACGCCGAAGAACTCGAGGCCGCCGCTTCAGAAGCTGCCGCGGCTGAAGGCTCGCTGCCAGCCGCCCTCGGTGGCGTCGAGACCGAAGCCGACAAGGACGAGCCGATCAACTGATCGTTCGCGACGACGGATCCGATACGCTCGCTCCGGCCCTCCCGCCGGTGGGTCGCCCTCATTCCCAGGAGACCGAGCGATGGATTTCTTTCTCGATACCGCCGACATCCGCCAGATCGAGCAGGGCCTCGCATGGGGCATGGTCGATGGCGTGACCACCAATCCGAGCTTGATCGCCAAGCTCGGACTTCCCTACCTGCCGACCGTGCGCCAGATCGCCGACCTGGTGCCCGGACCGGTCTCGGGTGAGGTGCTGGCGACGGAGACTGACGGCATGCTCGACCAGGGGCGTCGCCTCGCCGATCTTGCGAGCAACGTCGTCGTCAAGATCCCGCTGACTCCGGACGGCCTGCGAGCCGTCGATCGCCTCACCGACGAAGGAATCGACACCAACGTCACCCTCTGCTTCTCGGCCAATCAGGCGCTGCTCGCCGCCAAGGCCGGCGCGACCTATATCTCGCCTTTCGTCGGCCGGCTCGACGATCGCGGCGAGGACGGGATGGCGCTCATCGAGGCGATCGTCGAGATCTACGACAACTACGACGCCGACACGCGGGTGCTGGTCGCCTCGGTACGCAACGCGGATCACGTGGAGCGGTCGGCGCGGATCGGCGCCGACGTCGTGACGCTGCCGTTCGCGACGCTCGAGGCGCTCTACCATCATCCGCTCACCGACGCCGGGCTGGAGCGTTTCCTGGCCGATTGGCGAGCGACCGGCCGCAGTTTCGACGACACCTGAACCATGCGCTCGGAGCAAGGGCGGCCGCCGCTCGCCCGGACACGGGACGGTGTGCCGCCTGATCCTCCCGAAGGCCCGAGCGAGGTCTATCGCGCCGCCTGGGTCTTCTACCTGCTCGTCGCGATCGTCGGCGTCGTCTGGCTGGGCTTCGAGGCGGATGGTCTCAGCTGGGCGCTCTTCGTGCCACTCGATCCCGCGCGTGCGGCGCTTGACGTGGCGATCGGCCTGGCGGCCGGGCTGCTTCTGGTTGGTGCCTGGTCGCTCGGTCGACGGCTCGAGCCCCTCGCCCGGCTCGAGCGCTCGCTCGCCGAGCGCTTCGTTGGCGTGCGGTCCGACGAAGCGGTCGGGCTGGCCCTGCTGTCCGGCTTCTCGGAGGAGCTGCTGTTCCGCGGCGCCATGCAGATGAGCTGGGGACCGCTCGCTGCGCTGGCGGTCTTCGCCGTCTTGCACAGCGGACCACCGCCGCTCTTCCCGTGGTGGACTCTCTTTGCCTTGATCGCCGGTGGCCTCTTTGCCGCCCTCGCCGCGTGGCGTGGTGCGCTGCTGGCGCCGATGCTGGCGCACGCGACGGTCAACGGTATCCATCTAGTGCGCATGGTCCGCGTTGCGGAGGAGTCCGCGGAAGCGGCTGGCGAAGACACCGCGAGATGAAGCCGCCCCCAGGCCACCGTCGGTGCCTTGCTATGCTGCCGCTCCACCGAGACTCCCCACACGAAGGACGACCATCATGCAAGACAGCCGAGACGTGCTCGACCGCGTCGAGCGCGAGCGCGAGACCTACCTCGACGAGCTGAAGGACTACCTGCGGATCCCGTCGATCTCGACCGATCCGGCGTACGACGCCGAGGTCCGCCGCTGCGCCGATTGGCTGCTCGAACGCATGCGCGACGCCGGCCTCGACGCCCGCCTGATCGAAGGCGAAGGCAAGCCACTGGTCTACGGCGAGCACCTCGGAGCCGGCCCCGACAAGCCAACGATCCTCTTCTACGGTCACTATGACGTGCAGCCGCCCGATCCACTCGACGAGTGGCGCCATCCGCCGTTCGAACCGACCATCGAAGGCGAACGCCTGATCGCCCGCGGCGCCACCGACGACAAGGGCCAGTCCTACGTCCATCTGAAAGCGGTGGCGGCTGTGCTTGCCGAGCGCGGCGCGCTGCCGTGCAACGTCAAATTTCTGATCGAGGGCGAAGAAGAGTCGGGCGGTGAACACATCGAGTGCTTCGTGCGTGCCGACGGCGGCGAGCACCTGGCCTGCGATGCGGTCTTCATCTCCGACTCCGCGATGTTCGGCAAAGGTCAGCCGTCGCTGATCTACGGCTTGAAAGGCATGGCGTATCTGGAGCTGCGGGTCGACGGGCCGAGTCACGATCTGCATTCCGGCGGCTACGGCGGGCAGGTGCGCAATCCGGCCAACGCCCTCTGCTCGATCATCGCGTCGCTGCACGACCCGACGACCGGTCGGGTGGCGATCGAGGGTTTCTACGACCGCGTCCTCGATCTCTCCGATGCAGAACGCGCGGAGGCTGCACGGCTGCCGTTCGACGAGGACGGCATGCGCGCCGACATCGACGTCACCGAGCTGGTCGGCGAGGACGGCTACTCGACCATCGAGCGCCGCTGGGCGCGCCCGACTTGCGACGTCAACGGCATGTGGAGCGGCTATCTCGGCGAGGGTGCGAAGACGATCATCCCGGCCTATGCCGCCGCGAAGATTTCGATGCGGCTCGTCCCCGACCAGGATCCGGTCGAGATCGAGGACGCGTTCGTGCGCCACGTCGAGGCTCACGCGCCCGCCGGCGTGCGCACGTCGGTCACGCGGCATCACGGGGGACGCGCGGTGCTCGTCGATCTCGAAGGGCCGATCGTCGAGGCCGCCGAGCAGGCAATGGCGGACGAGTGGGCGAGGCCCTATCGTGTGCGCGAGGGCGGCTCGATCCCGATCGTCAGCACGTTCGCGGAGGTGCTCGAGAAGCCGGTGATCCTTCTCGGTCTCGGCCTTGAGGACGATCGACTGCACTCACCGAACGAGAAATTCGACATCCCGCAGTTCTACGGCGGCATCCGGGCCCTCGTGCGCTTCCTCGACCGTCTCGCCGACGTCGAGGCGACATGACGTGAGCGCCATCCTCGTGCGCGAGCTGCGGTTCGCGGACGTCGATCTCGGCGAGCTGCGAACGCGCCTCGCCGAGATCGAGGCGGAGAAGCAAGGCCCGCCCGTGCTCGAAGACCACTGGTTCTTCGATCGAGAGGATCGGCTGCAGGCAGCCGGCCGCACCCTGCGGCTTTGCGTCGACAAGCACGGATCGCGGCTGATCTATCGCGGCCGACCGAGCCTCGAAGGGCGCACAAAGGTGCGTGAGGACATCGCGACCTCGGTCGGCGACGAGGTCGCGGCGCGGGCGCTGCTCGAGGCGCTCGAGTTCGAGATGGTCGAGCGGTACCAGATCTATCGCGAGGAGTGGCTGCTCGGATCGATCGTGATCGCTCTCGACCACACGCCGGTCGGCGACTTTGCTGGCTTCGAGGGCGATGGCTGCGAGACCGTGGCGCGGCGTGCCGGCCTCGATCCAGCGCGCGCCGAACGTCGCGACTATCTGCGTTTGCTGACAGATCATCGGCGCGAGCATCCGGAGACACCGCGCGATCTGCTGATCGACGGGTGATCGCGCAGGCCTCGCCGAGCCGCGGCCCCACGCCGCGAGACAAGGTGGACCCATGTCCCACGCTTCCCCGCACCTGCGGGCGCTGGTCCTTTCCGCGGGCTATGGCACGCGCCTCCAGCCGCTGACCTGGACGCTGCCCAAGCCGCTCTTGCCAATCGCCGGGGAGACCGTCGTCGGTGAGACGCTCGGGCAGCTCGGCCGAGCAGGCTGCGGCATGGCGATCCTCAACCTGCACCACTGCGGCGCCGAGATCCCGCGCCATCTCGGGCGGCGCCACCGCGGCCTGGACCTCGAATACGTCGAGGAAGAAGAGATCCAGGGCACCTTCGGCGCTCTTTGGCAGCCGCGCGATCTGCTCCGCGCCGCCGATGTCGTGATTCTGGTCAACGGCGACAGCCTGTGCCGCTGGCCGCTTCGCCGGCTGGTGAAGCGGCACCTCTCGGCGGCCGCGGACGCCACGCTGATGCTGCTCGATCGCCAGCCCGACGAGAAGCTCGGCGGCGGTGTTGGTGTCGATGCGACGGGGCGGATCGTCTCGCTGCGGGACGCAAGCATCGGCGAACCCGCTCAGCGACGAATCTTCGCCGGTCTCCATCTGCTGTCGCCTCACCTCCTCGACCGCGCTGAGCCGGGCTTCGCCGACATCGTCGAGGCGCTCTACATCCCGCTGATGGAGGAGGGCGCGATGCTTCGCGGCGAGGTCACCCCCGGCGTGCGATGGCACGACCTCGGCACGCCGCAGCGCTACCATGCGGCGATCCTTGACTGGCTGCAAACCGATGGGCAGCCGCCGCTCGGCCGCCTGCGCGCGCGGCTGCGCGGGCGCAGGGACAGCTATGTCTCGCCGCTGGCGCTCCTCGACCCGCAGGAGGACCTTCAGATCGTTCGCTCGAGCGTGCAGCGCTCGAGCCGGCTCGGCACCGGGGTCCGGCTCGAAGACTCACTCGTCTGCGAGGGGGCGACGATCGGCGCGGGCGCCCGCATCGCCGGTTCGATCATCGGTCCCGGCGTCGAGATCTCGGAGTCCAGCGAGATCGCGCATCGCCTCGTGACGAAAGCCGATCCGTCCCGGCCGCTTCCCGACGGCGCGTCCTCGATCGGCGACCTGCTCTACGTGCCGCTGCGCTGATCCACCCCTCATTCGAGCGGGCTCGGATTCTTGCGCCGGTTGTGCGATAATGTGATCTTGTTGGCCTGACCGCGACAGGTTCGAACCGGGCGCTTCGAAAACGATTTCGAACGAGCGCAACGCCCGGTGGTCCGGCTGCGCAACATTCGTCTCGCTCCCTCGATCGACCAGCCGATGTCGCCCGGCCGGTCGCCTGTCGAATCCGAGGCACGTTTTCGTCGTTTTCTGATGTCGGTCGCCCGTCGCCGGGTGATCGATCACGGCGCTGTCGTTCCCTCAGAACGGCGCCGGTGTCGACCCACATTCGGTTGGAAGCCGAGAGTCGCCACGTTCGCCCGCACCGCCCGATCGCGGCAGAGCGGGCCTCGCCCGAGAGGTTTCACTGTGTCTTTGGAACAACGCTGTCTCGACGAGGTCGCACCGGCCGATCGCGATCGCGGCCGTCAATATTTCGCCGAGCGCCGCGTCAAGATCGACGCCAGCGACGATCACGGCCTGAACGCCACGGTGCGCGGCGCCGGTCGCACCTACGAGGTGCAGATCGACTGGTTCGATTCCGAGCATTCCGGTGTTCTGACCGCCTCCTGTCAATGCCCTGGATATCGCGCCGGTCGCCTTTGCAAACATATTTGGGCAACCCTTCTTACCGCCGACCAGCGGGGCATCGCCAAGCGGATCCCGGGGCAAGGACCTCTGCAGGTCTTCCTCGAGTCCGGTGAAGCAGCCGCCGACGCGCTCGAATCGACGAACGGCACGATGCACGTGCCGATCGCAGCGTCCGCTCCCAAATCGTCGTGGCGGAAGCAATTCCAGACGCTGCGGCGGGCGCTCGAAGAGGCCAACGCGGACTCGGCGCCGCGGCTCGATGCCGAGCGGCCGGTGCACTACCGCCTGAACGTCCTCAAGAGCCTGCATCGCGAGCAGCTGGTGGTCGATCTCTTCCAGCAGATGGGGCGCGACCCCGGGTCGGTTCTGCGTCCGCTGGAGACCGATCGCGATGGTCAGCATGCATTGTCTGCCGAGGATCGCGGACTCGTTGACCTGCTCGCCGGCGTCGACGGGACCGAGGCGCGCGCCGCCGAAACGAGTCATCAAGCGTCCGGTGTGCTGCCGCCGGTTCTGTATCGCTCGCTTCTACCGAGCCTGTGCGCCACGGGGCGCTTCGGATGGATCAACGGCCTCGACGAGGGTCAGGTGGTTCATCGACCGCTGGCCTGGGACGGCGAGCGGCCCTGGAGCTTCGTCCTCTCGGTCGAACGGCGCGAGGACGAGGATCTCAGCGCTCGCCTCAGCGGCCATTTGAAACGCGGCACCGAAGCGCGGGAACTCTCCGACCCCCTGATGCTCTTGCCCGAAGGCGTCGTGATTTTCAGCGACTCGGTGGCTCTCTTCGAGGCCGATGGCTGGCTCGGTGAGGGCGACGCCTTCGGCTGGGCCTCGGCGCTGCGCCGCGACGGTGAAATCGAGGTCGACGAGTCGGATGTCGATGCCATGCTCGAAGATCTGTGGAGCATGCCGACGGTGCCGCGGCTCGAGATGCCGGTGCAGTGGGATCTCGACCAGCCCCACGTCGTGCCGCAGCCGATGGCCCTGTTCCAGCACGCTGGAGAGGGCCCGCTGGCGTTCGAGGTGACGACCCGCTTCGATTACGACGGTCTCGAAGTCGAGCCCGGGCAACCGTCACCGCGCGGCACGTTCGATCGCATCGTCGATCGGCCCCACGGACGCCTCGTCAAGCGGGATCTCGGCCGCGAGCGGTCCGCGGTCGGCCGCCTGGCTGGTTTGGTCCGCCGCCAGCCCGGCCGCTCGGCTGAGGATGAGGTGGCTACCAATGGCCGGCCGTTCGACGGCACGCTACGCGTCAGCTTCCGCGACTTCCCTGAAGTCGCCCAGGCCCTGATCGATGACGGCTGGATCGTCGAAGCGCAAGGTCAGCGAGTGCGCAAGCCTTCGCAGAGCGCCATTGGGCTCAGCGTCTCGTCGAGCGTCGATTGGTTCGAGCTCGAAGGCGAGATCGACTACGGGGTCGCTTTCGCCGAGCTGCCGTCGCTTCTCGAGGCGGTGCGTCAGGGAGAGATGTTCGTACGCCTCGACGATGGCACGCTCGGCCTGCTGCCCGAGGAGTGGATCGAGCGCTACGCCTCGCTGGCGGTCAATACGGCCGAGGCGCCGGCCGACAGCGGCGGCTCGGTGCGCTTTCTGCCGTCGCAGGCGCTGCTGCTCGACAGCCTTCTCGAAGACGAGGACGTCGACACCGATCGCAACTACGAACGCATCCGCGAGCAGCTCCAGGGATTCGACCACCTGGAGCCCGCCAAGGAGCCGCGGGGCTTCAAGGGCGAGCTGCGCTCCTACCAGCAGGAAGGCCTCGGCTGGCTGAAATTCCTCAAGGAGCACGGTTTCGGCGGCTGCCTGGCCGACGACATGGGCCTCGGCAAGACCGTCCAGGTGCTGGCGCTGCTGCAGATCCGCCGGCTGCGGCCGCTGCAGGCCTGGGAGCGCGTGCCGTCGATCATCGTCGTGCCTCGCAGCCTGGTGCACAACTGGATTGACGAGGCGAGCCGCTTCACGCCCAAGCTGAAGATGCTCAACTACACAGGGCCCGGCCGCGAGGAGCAGATCGACTTTTTCGACGACTATGACGTCATCGTCACCACCTACGGCACGCTGCGGCGAGATATCGAGTCGCTCGATCAGATCGAGTTCGACTACGCCATCCTCGACGAGGCGCAGGCGATCAAGAATGCGTCGTCGCAGGCCGCGAAGGCCTGCCGTCGACTGCGCGCGGCCCATCGCCTGGCGCTGACCGGCACGCCGGTCGAGAATCACCTCGGCGAGCTGTGGTCGATCTTCGAGTTCCTCAACCCGGGCATGCTCGGCCAGTCTGTGCTCAAGGATCTCGTCGGCGCGCCCGCCGACAGCGAGGCGCTCGCCACCGTCTCGGCAGCGCTCAAGCCGTTCATTTTTCGGCGCACCAAGGAGCAGGTGCTCGACGACCTGCCCGAAAAGACCGAGGCGACGATTTACTGCGACCTCGAGGGCGAGCAGCGCCGCTTCTACGACGAGCTTCGCGATCACTATCGCGCGGCGCTCGAGGAGCGAATCGAACAGGTCGGCCTCAAGAAGTCGAAGATTCAGGTGCTCGAGGCGCTGCTGCGCCTCCGCCAGGCGGCCTGCCACCCGGGCCTGATCGATCCAGAGCGCACCGACGGCCCGAGCGCCAAGCTCGAGGTGGTGCTGCAACAGCTCGAGGAGGTGCTCGACGAGGGCCACAAGGCGCTGGTCTTCTCGCAGTTCACCTCGCTGCTCGCCATCCTGCGCGAGCATCTCGACGCACGCGGCGTCGTCTACGAATACCTCGACGGACGCACGCGGCGCCGGGAGGATCGGGTCGAGCGCTTCCAGACCGACCCGGACTGCGGCCTGTTCTTGATCAGCCTCAAGGCCGGCGGCGTCGGCCTCAACCTGACCGCCGCGGACTACGTCTTCATCCTCGACCCGTGGTGGAATCCGGCGGTCGAGGCCCAGGCGGTCGACCGCGCCCATCGAATCGGGCAGCTGCGGCCGGTCTTCGCCTATCGCCTGATCAGCCGCGGCACGGTGGAAGAGAAGATCATGGAGCTGCAGGGCTCGAAGAAGCAGCTCGCCGATGCCATCCTGTCGGCGGATAAGAGCCTGATCGGCGACCTCTCGGCCGACGATCTGAAGGTGCTGCTCAGCTAGAGCGTGGGCGCATCGGCAGCAGAATCGTCATGGTCGAGCCGTCACCCGGTGCGCTGTCGACGGCGATGGTTCCACCGTGCCCGCGCACGATGCCGAGCGCGGCAGCCAGCCCGAGGCCCCGTCCGGTGAATTTGGTGGTGAAGAACGGGTCGAAGATCTGCGTCGCGACCTCAGGCTCCATGCCGTCTCCGTCGTCGTGCACCGCAATGGCCAGATAGTCACCCGCGGCGAGAGGTTCCGCCGCCGGCAGCTCGCCCAGCTCGCCAGCCTCGAGCCAGCGGCGTCCGGCCGTGATGCGCACGCGGCCGGGCGCGTCGCCGATCGCCTCGGCGGCGTTGGTGACGAGCGCCAGAATCGCCTGGCGAAGCTGACCGACGTCGATCTCGATCGGCGGCAGGTCGGTGTCGAGGTCGAGCTCCAGACCAACAGATCTTGGGATCGAGCTGCGCACGAGAGGCTCCATCCGGGCGATCAGGTCGGACAAGCGCACCGGCTCGGCGGCGAACGGCGGCGTGCCCGAGAACGCAAGCATCTGGCGGGTCAGCTCGGTGGCCCGCAAAGTCGCCTCTTCGATCTGCTCGAGATCACGCCGCCTTGCGTCGTCGCGGTCGAGACCCTGGAGGGCGAGGCTCGTGTTTCCGAGGATCACCATCAGCAGGTTGTTGAAGTCGTGCGCCACGCCGCCCGCCATGCGCTCGAGCCCCTCGAGCCGGTGGGCGCGCTGGACCCGGAGCTCGAGCTGCCGACGCTCCTCGGCGGCGCGGCGCTCTTCGGTGATGTCGTCGAAGACCGACACCCAATGGACGCGGCCGTCGATCTCGATGGCAGTCATGCGCACGCGGGTCAGGATCGGCGCGCCGTCCTTGCGCTCCTGTTCGACCTCGCCGGCCCACGAGCCGTCCCGGCCCAGGCCGTTGCCGATGGTGCGCAGGGCATCGTCACCAGCCGACAACGCGGCCAGCCGCCGGCCGATCAGCTCGCCGGCCCGATAGCCGAACATCTCGTTGAGCGCCGGGTTGGTGTAGAGGATGTAACCGCCGTGGGTCAGGGTGACGCCCTCGGCCATGCTCTCGAGCACCTGCGACTGCACCTGGTGCACCCGCGCAGCGCGCCGTCTCTCGGTGATGTCTTGGCCGAGGAGATAGATGGCCACCAATTCGCCGTTCTCGTGGCGAGGGTTAGCCGTCCACAGAACGTCGCGAACGCTGCCGCCGCTCGAGATCACCCGATGCTGGAATTGCGCGGCGCCGTCCGCTGGTCGTCGCGCGCTCTCGCGCCAGCGCCGGAAGCGAGCGGCGAGGGCCGATCGATCGTCTTTGTCGATGCGCGCCAGAAGATCACCACCCATCAGCTCGGAGGGCTCGGCGCCGAAGATCGAGCGGCTGGCCGGGTTGGCGAATTGGATGTGCCCGCCAGCGTCGAGCTGAAGGATCAGATTGTCGGTCCCGTCGATCAGCTTGCGGTACCACTGTGCCGCGTCGCGCAGCTCGCGCACCTCATTCGACGCGGTCGCCGTCGCGCGGTCGGCCGGTGCCGGGAAGACCGTCGACGGTGGGCGGCTCAGCATGGCGAGTCCATCGGCGACGGACGCTGGAGGGGGGACAGCAGATCGCGGTTCACGGCGTCGGCTCGGTGATCTCACCCCACAGGCGATGAGCTGGCGGCGGGCAGGTCGATGCGTTGGCTGGTCGGCTGCGGCGGCGGGTCGACGGTTCCGTGCGGTGTCCAGGGGCCGCATCGAGCGATGCGCCAGAACGCAAGCGGGACGCCCCTCCAAACGCCGACCGCTCGGATCGCACCTTCGCCGTAGTGACTGCACGAGGGCTCGAATCGGCAGCGCGCTCCGGCCTTCGCTAAGACCGGAGACAACACGAATTGGTAGCCATCGATCGCGGCAACGGCAAGGCGGGTGCTCGGCCTCTCTGGCGGCGGTCCCCAGGCCAGGTCGAGACAGACGAAAGCGATCACGATCGCCAGCGCCACCCACCGATGTCGACGCCGCTCAGGGCGCTCAGCGCCCTGAGCGGCAGCGACTGACCCATTGCCGGACGACATGCTCAGAACTGATCTGCGAATTGGCTGACGTAAGGCACGACGAGCCGCTCTCCGCGGGTCGCTTTATAGATCGCCACGATGTGCAGCACCCACAGGCCGATGACCACCGGCATGGTCACGAAGCAGCCGAAGCAGCCGAAGGTCAGGAAGGTATCGAGGATCATTCCGACCAGGGTCAGGCCGATGATGAAGATCAGCTCGGCGACGAAGATCACCAGGCCGTTCTTCGCGTGCCACTGCACCTCGCGATCGTCCTTGGCGACCAGGAACGGGATTAGCGCCAGCACCCAGAGGTACGACAGCACCAGCATGATCGTGCGGTTCGGCGCCGCCTGGCCGGGCGGCGGGGTGCCCGGTCCCGGCGGTGGCGGTGCGGCCGGCCCGGGTGGGGGTGGCGGAGCAGGTCCGCCGGGCGCCGGACCGCCCGGAGGTGGTGGAGGCGTCTGCGACAGGTCACTCATCGTCGGTCTCCTGGTCGGTGGGACCAGATTCGATCGACCTGCCGCTCGACGGATCGCCGAGAGGGAGGGCGGAATCGGTCATCCGTTCGACAGGCGGGCGCTGGTCCACCATGGGCTCGGGAAAGCAGGTCGCGCGTCGCGTCTTCTTGGAATCGCCATCGTCGGGTCGAACAGCTGAGGATGGCGCACGGTCGACGATCGATCGACCGAGTCGCCGAAGCTTATCCGACCCGATCGGTCCGCGATTCGTCGTCGTCTCTGCGTCGGGCGAGCCGCCGGCTGGCTCAGCGAAGACCGCTGATCGCCAGGCTCGCGAGATCGCCGACCGCGAATGGTCGAGGGCTCCAAAACGGCTCGCCTCGCTCGACGCCGATCAGCAGCCCGTAGTGTCGCGCTCGACCGTCGACCGCCTCGCGGAACTCCCGGCTCGCCACCTTGGTCGCGGGCCCCGCCGCGTCCGGGCCGTGGTCGGTCGCCGGGACGTACAGCTGCGTGCGGTAGCAGTCCAGCGCGTCGACCTTGCGCTGCCAAACCGACGACACGTCGACGATGAAGGTGGGCTGAAATTGATCGTTCTGCATGTAGCAGAAGACCGCTCCGGGCCGGAACGGCTCGCCTCGCTCCGGTGCCCGGCCGCGCAGGCCGGCGTAGAACGCCGCGTCGGCGACCAGGTGGTGCGCCCGCACGTGGTCGGGATGGCGCTCCGCGGGCGGCGGGCCGATCAGCACGTCCGGGCGCCAGGTGCGAATCACTTCGATCAGGTCGTCTTCCTCGGCGCGCCCGGTGCGCAGGCCGCCGTCGCCGCAGTCGAGCCACGTCAAGACCTCAACGCCAAGAGCCGCCGCGGCCCCTTCCGCCTCGCGGCGTCGCTGCTCGACCGTGCCGCGGGTTCCTGCTTCGCCACGCGTCAGGTGGACGATGCCGACGCGCCGCCCGTCCTCGACCAGGCGAGCCAGCGTCGCGCCGCAGCCCAGCTCCACGTCGTCCGGATGGGCTCCGATCGCCAACACGTCGAGCGTCGTCATGCGGCGATGATAGCGCCGGGCCCGGGCGCGAGGGAGGGAAGACAGCGTCTCGAGAGCTTACGCCTCGTCGCGCGTCGCGTCCCTGTGGA
>JBCBCF010000003.1:0-36675 GCA_038530905.1 Acidobacteriota bacterium | reverse complement strand
AGAGGGCCGGCATGATGATCTCCGGCGGCAGATTGGATGCCGAGAGAAGGTGTCGGGTCAGCCAGCCCGACGTGCCGCTCTTGATTCCCGGCGTGCCCAGCTCGACGAACGACATCGCGTCGAAGTGCGATTTGTTGACCACGTCGAGCATGCCGACGCCGTGCACGATCGCCAGATGGCCGTCTTGGAACAGGCCCTGGAGCGGTGCCGCCGACGGATGGAGGCCGAACGGGCCCGAGAGGGGCAGCGCGGCGCCCGGGCCGCTCGTCGGGATCTGCAGTCCAGGGCGGGCCGCTTCGTAGTGTCCACGATCGGCGCCGCCGATTGGAGGCACCAAGCTGAGGCCGTCCATGCCGCCGCGCAGGAAAACGATAATCAGAACATCGTCGTTGCCGCCAGCGTCGCCGGCGAAGGCGAGCGTGTTGAAGCGTGAGCCGGCCATGCCGGCGATGGCTGCTGAGCAGCCGGCGAGGAATCCGCGTCGGGAGAGATTCATCTGGATCGTCCTTTTTCTGAGATCTCGAGTCGTCAGAACTGGCGTCGGCTCAGCGCCAGAGGAAGCTGGGCGTCATGGCGAGAATCGCACCGAGCGTGCGCAGGCGATCCTGGGTCTCTTCATCGGCCGCGAGCGGCAGGTCGAATCCCGGGTTGTGGCCCTGCGCCATGAAGGCGATCAGGCTCTGTCGCTCGTCGCTCGGCAGGGCATCGGAGAGCAGGCGGCCGGTCCAGAAATCGACGATCTCCTCGGCCGACCGGACGTTCGCCGGCGTCTGGCCGAGGAAGTCGAAGGCGAAGCGGTCCGCCACGTCGTCATAGGCCTGGACGAGCATGTTGGCGACTCGCCACGTCATCACGCGCGGTGAGGTGCTGTTCCAGGCCGCGCGGACGTCCGGATAGCCGTTCGGTGGAGCCCAATTAAACGGGTAGTGACCCGTTTGGTAGAACATCCAGTTCAGCCAGTCGCTGTTGCCCTCGTCGGCGATTTGGAACTCCAGCTCGCCTTGCGCACCTCGGAAGTGCGAGGCGAGGACCTCGAACGGGCGCTTGACTTTCTCGCCCCAGGTCTGCAGCCAGAGCGGATGCTCGACGATGACGCGCACGACCTGCGCGATCTGGTCGGCTGCCGCGGCCTGCGCCGTGAAGGTGGCCGCCGCCGCATCGACCACTTCCTGCGGTGGGAAGTCGTGAAACAGCCGCCGGCAGAGCTTGCCGGCAACAAAGCGTCCGGTCGCTGGATGCTCGGCGAGCAGATCGAAGATGTCGCGACCGTCTTGCATCGGTGGCTGGTTGGCCGGGAGCGACATGCCGATGACCGTCTTCGGATCGTGGTCATGCCACGGGTCGTAGTACAGGAACTCGCCCGTATTGCCGATGTTCTCGTCCCAGGGCCGCGCGCTGACCGTCCAGCCGGTGAGGGCGCGCGCCACCTCGACCACGTCGAACTCGGTGTAGCCCAGCGGGCGGTTGGCGCCGTCGCGAGGGACGTCGGCAGGGTCGATCGAGCCGTAGTAGGCGTCGGATCCCAGCGTGTGCAGCTCGAGCAGCTCGCGCGCAAAGTTCTCGTTCGGATCTTCGAGCGAGTTCTCGGCGTTGTCGAGATAAAAAAGCATGCTCGGCGTGCGAGTGACCGCTTCGAGCATCTGGCGGAAGTTGCCGAGGGCGTGGGGTCGGATCGCATCCCGATCGGTGTGCACCCAAACGGGTGCGATCGCGAACTCCCAGGCGTGGACGCTGAAGTGGTCGTGCCAGAACTCGGCCATCACCTCGAAGAGCTGACGGCGGCTCCAGATCGCGCGGACGAACTTCAGCCGGGTGATCTCTTCGATCGGCCGGATGTGGTCCTCCCACTCGACGTAATTGATCATGTGGTCGAGCCAGAGCTGGGGCAGGGACTTGCCGAGCGTCGTGAATCCGAGCGCCGAGATGCGCGCATCGAGCGCCGAGTCGTCGATCGACGACGGGTCGAGCTGCTCGTCGAGCCAGGCAGACAGGCGCGCCGAATCGCTGCCTCCGAGCGCCTGAAAGGCCTGCAGATCGCCCGGCCGCGGGCCGTAGGCGAGGCGGTTGTGAACGACCACGCCGGCCGCAGGCAGAGCCGGCGCGCGGGCCGGCGCCACCGGGCGATGCGGATCGCGCATCGCGACGTGCGGCGAAAGAAACGGCGCCGGCACGCCGTCGGGCTCGGGCGCTGCGCCCTCGGCGCGGGCCGAGAAGAGTTCGGCCTGGAGCTGATGCAGGACGCTCGGCGGCACCTTGCGGCTGAGGCGGGACGTCGTCATGAGGCCTCCGGAGGAGATCAATTCGGTCGGGCGATGTCGCGAGGAACGCGCGCCGGTGGCGAGACATTCCAATTTGGCGATAAGCGAATTTTGGAAATCGACGGCTGCAAGGGATAGGCCAGCCTCGAACGTCGAGGCAGGCGCCGTGAGATCGGCCGGAGTGGTCTGGCAGGTGACGCTCAGCGGCAGTCGGCCGGGCGTCGGATGACGTCGATCGTCAGTCGCGCGGGAGATGCGACCGGGAGCCGCCGAGACCACGCCTTGGGCGGGTCTCTCGGGCTAGGCCTCGGCTGCCGCGGGCACCAGCCGAGGCTGGGCCAGCCAGCGGCGGTAGCGCGCGAACGTCTCGCGAGCGCCGTCGACGATGCGATCCGGATCCTCCCGCTCCGCGGCGGCTTCGAGGGCCGCGCGAAACTCGCGCCATCGGCGGCCGGTCTGAGGGCCGTGCGGGTCGAGAAAAGCGAACAGCGGCGGCTCACCATCGAGGGTTGAGGCGAGGTGCTTGCGCAAGAGTTGACCGCCGAGCGTCGACCCTTCGATCACATAGGCGGCGCCCCAGGTGCGTTGCAAGTCGAAGTCTGAAAAGGCGTCTTCGGCCCGCGGCAGCGCGGCGATTTCATCGTCGCTGGCGCCCAGTGCGCGCAGGTCAGCGATCAGGCGAGGAGCGTGCGTCCTCAGCTCGAGATCGAGCCAGGCGCCGAGGTGTTGGCGCACGCGCGCATCAGACGCCTCGATGAAGCCGAGGGCACGTTCGAGGTAGCCGCGATATGCCGCACGGTCGATGTCGGGTCGCATCAGGTCGACGACGCCCTCAATCGCTTCGTGCTCCGGGGCCGTTTCCCGCCGGATGCGCGCGGCGAAGGTCTCGTTGGATGAAGGTGGCTTGGGCATGGCTCGAAAAGGGGTGCGATTTCCGATCAACCTAGCATGTGTCCGGGCGCGCCACATCGCGCGAACGTTGCTCGACGGGTGTCTCCGCCGCTGCTCCGCAAACGTTTCCTCCTCGGAGGCGTGGTGCTCGCGCCGGTCAGCCGTCTTGGGCGTCGGACGAGAGCCCGAGGCTTGGCAGCGTCATCTGCCCGGCGCGCGCCTCACGCTCACCGGGCCAGGCTGGCAGCGGGCCCAGAGGTGTCCGTGCGGCGACCAGCTGGTGCAGCCGCCGCGCGAGTTCCGGTGCTCGTCGATCCACCGGACAGTGGACGAAGGCCGTCGGTCGCAGACCTTCGCCGATCCATTGCGCCAGGCGCTCGGCCCACCTGTCCAGACGAGGCAGGGTCGTTGCCGGCTCGGGATGGGCGATGAAGCGGAGGATGGGATGCCGGCCGAGCGGCGTTGCGCGGATCGGAAGCCGAGGCTTCGGATGCCGGGCGGTCGCCACCGCAGGATGTTCGAGGTCGCCTTCCCACACGGCGTGAGCATCGAGCATCACGCGTTCAGCGCCGTGGGAGCGCAGGAGGTCGTCTGCGCGAGTGGCCGCCCGAGGGAGGTCGAAGAACGCACGATGGCGTAACTCCACGGCCAGAGGCCGCCCTGAAGGCCAGCGAATGAGAAATCGCTCGAGGTCCCCCAGGCGATCCGGGCCGAAGAAAGGCGGCAGCTGCGCCATGGTCGTGCCGACCCGCGGACCGAGTGGATCGAGTCGCTCGAAGAAGAGGTCGAGCGGGCCGGCAGCGTTTTGCAGGAGTGCGTCGTGGGTGAGGGAGCGGGGGAGCTTGAAGACGAATCGAAAGGTCGGCGGAGTCGCCTGCCGCCACGACTCGACAGTCCGCGCGCTCGGCAGGCTATAGAACGTCGTATTTCCTTCGACTGCGGTCCAGACTTCGGAGTATTGACGCAGGTGATCGCGCCCTCCGCGTCGATAGAGGCTGCCCCGCCAGGCGTCATTGGCCCACTGTGGCAGGCCGATCGAGAACGCACTCGGCGCGCGTTCCTCGATCGCGGCGCGGCGGGCCGACGGATCGGCGCCGGCCGCGCCGGCAGCGGATCGATCGTCGAGCGGCTTCATGCTCCGAGCTTATGCTCGAGCGCGCCAACCGCGTGGCAAGTAGGATCACGCGATGGATCGACCGATCGTGCCGCCCGCCTCCCGACCTCTCGCCGTTTCCTTTCGTCCAATTGTCTCCTCGCGGCCATCGATGACCGCTCGCCAAAGTCTTGCTGCGTGCGGGATCCGACTGCTGGCAAGCTTCGCGATTGCGTGGTGTTGTCTTGCGTGTGCCGGAGACGCTCCGGAGCCGGTCGACACGTCACCGATCGCGAGTGAGGTGCCGCCCACTCCGGCCGACACCTCGGTCACCGAAGTCGACGCCGACGACGGGCCTTTGGTCGTGTTCCTGGGCGACAGCCTGACCGCCGGCTATGGGCTCGACGCTGAGCAGGCTTTTCCGCATCTCGTTGAAGCGCAGTTCGAGGCCGAAGGGCAACCGCTGCGCGCGGTCAACGCGGGCGTCAGCGGCGACACCACCGCGGGTGGCCTGCGCCGGCTCGAATGGGTGTTGCGCCAGGATCCGGATGTCCTGGTGGTGGCCCTCGGCGGCAACGACGGGTTGCGCGGCCTGCCGGTCGCGTCGACCGAGGACAATCTACGCCGGATCGTTCAGCAGGGGCGCGACGCCGGTGCGCGAGTGCTCCTGGCGGGGATGCGCATCCCGCCGAATTATGGCGAGGACTACGCGTTGGAGTTCGAGACGGTCTTTCCGCGGCTGGCGGCAGAACTCGATGTGGATCTGCTGCCGTTCTTGCTCGAGGGCGTCGGTGGAGTCGCGGAGCTGAACCAGGCCGACGGCATCCATCCGACGGCCGAGGGGCAGGCGCTCATCGCCGAGCTGGTCACCTCCTCGTTGCGGCCGCTGGTCGAGTCCGTTTCGACCACACCCGCCGCAGCGGCGCGCTCGCCAGGCTGAGCCGCCGGTCAGTCGAAGGCATCTGCTGCCGGATCGAGACCGATGAGGGGTCGATCGCGCAGCGGCGGCCAGGCGGCCGCGCCGCGAAGTCCCTGCGCCCGCTCGAGCTGACCGAGAGGCACCGCGCGCCGCGCCGCGGCCAGGCAAGCGGCGGCGCCCGGGTCGCCGAGGCGGCAGGCCTCAGCCCAGGCATCGAGCGCCGCCAGCGGCTCGACGCCGTCCAGTCGGCGAGCTGTCTCCAGCCACACGTGCGGATCTGATGGATCGAGCGCCAGGGATCGACGCAGCCAGCCGACGGAGCGGTGGGACGGATCGGCGCGCCCCCGCCAGCGCCAGGCGACAGCGGATGCGGGCCAGCGGTCCGTTGCATGACGGGCAAGCTCGAGGTCGGCCGGGAACGCCGCCTCCGCGAGGGTGAGACTGTCCGCGTCGTGATCGATGGCCCGCTGCAAGAGAGATCGCGCGGCGCCGTCCTCGCCATCGTTCTGCAGCACGCGAGCGGCGAGGCGCAGATGCTGGCCGTCCGTCGTCTCGAGACGCGCTCCGTCTGCGACCGCTCCCGAGAGAACAGCCGCGACCAACGTGTCGCGTCGCGCTCGCTCCTCATCGAAAAACGTCTGAAAGGCGAGGCCGATGGCGAGGCCTGCCGCGCATCCCGCGGCGAGCCCGAGAGCGGTCGCGCGGTTCGGCCTCCGCGAGGTGCATCCCGTCAGCGGCGGGGTCACGGTGGCTGTCTCACCAAGGGCAAGGCCAACAACAAGCCACAGCAGAATGTGGCCGAGCGAGCCAGGCGCCAGCGAGTCCCCCAGGCTCCACGCGAGGTGTGCGCCCAGACCGGCGCTCCAGCCGTCGAGTCGCCAGAGCGCCGGCCTCGGCAGGTGGCGCCGCGACTGCAGAAGGCGCCGCCCGGCCAGAAGAGCGGCTGCCGCCAGGGCGACCAGCGCCGGCAGGCCACCGACCAGCGCGACGTCCAGCCCGAGCTGATGCGCGTCGTCGAGCGGCCGATCAACCGCTGCGCCGACCGGCCAGGGCCAAAGGTCCGGCACCCTTGCTGGCCAGGTCACTGCACCGGCCCCGAGCCAGGGCAGGTCGGCCAGCTGGCGGCAGGCGTGGCTCCACACGGTCAGGCGGCCGGACAGCCACCGATCGACCGCGAGTGGTGTTGGCAGGCGAGGCGAAACGATCGCGCCGAGGATGGCACCCCCGAGCAGGACGAACGCGAGGCATGCTCCAACGAGCCGTCGGCGAGATGTCGAGAGGGGTCGATCTCGTCGGGGTGCCGCAGAAGTCGGCCGATGGGCCGTCAAACCACACAGGATCGACAGACCGAGGCCCGCGGCGAGGAGGCCGCCGCGCGACTGAGTGACGACGATCGCCATTGCTACGACCGTCGCCAGGCCGGTCCAGCCAATCCGCTCGAGCGGCATCCCGGCCGGCCCCGCTCGCACCAACAACGCCGGCCAGAAGAGCGCGAGACCGGCCGCCAACTCGTTCGGTCGCTCGGCCGGCGAGGCTTCGGCCCAGATCACCGTCGCTGCCAGCGCGCCGAGGAGCACAACATCGACCGCGCGGGCTCCCCAGCGCGCCGCGGCCGTTGCGCCGAAGGCCGCGAACCCGAAGGCTGCCAGCATCCCGGCGGCCGCTGCCGGATTGGCAGGAGCCGTCGATCCAACGGCGCAGAGCATCCACCCGGCGTAGACTCCGAACGCCGGACCGACGGCGGTTCCGAGGCCTGCGCGCGACGCGTCCACCGGCGCATCATGGCAAGGCAAGGACCACGCGGTCGACCTCGATGCCCAGCCGCGATTTCCAGGAGCTTTCCCTTGATGTTGCCTGCCCACCGATCGACGCCGTTGCAGCCCCCGAAACCCCGTCACCGATCGATGCATCTGACAGCGAGGCAACCCGTGGATGACCGCGGTCTCGCCGCCAGGTTCTCCGCCCTCGCGCGGCGCTCCGGAGCCCACTGGCTCTTCGGGAGCCTGGCGATCGTGCTCTTGTGCACCCTGGCGGTCTCGCCGGCCGCTGCCCAAACGGGCGACACCGACGGCGCCGAGACGTTGGGTTGGTGGGCCGCGCGCGGATTATTGGCGGACGCGCGCCTGGCTCTTGAACAGGATGACTCGGCCCGGGCGGTCGAGATCTTCCGGCGGGTGGCAGAAGGGCGGCCGGCGCGAAGCGACCATCGGACGCGGGGCCTTTACGGTGCGGCGACGGCCGAGCTGCAGCGTCCGGAACCTGACTTCGACGCGGCCCGCGGCTGGCTGTCGACACTGCTTACTGAGATGGGCACGGCGCGCGACGTCCGGGCCACCGCTGCCAGAGCCTTGCATGCAGCGCTGGCGCGACCACCGGCCGATGAGCGCGTCGTCACGATCGTCAGAAGCGATCCGGCGCCGCGTGATCCCGACGCGGACGTGACGCCGCCGCCCGAAGCAGAGCCGGAGGAGGTCGAGGCGCTGCGTCGACAGCTCAAGGCGCTATCGGCAGAGCTGGCGGCGGCGCGGGCCGAGATCGTGGCGAAGGACGAGGCGCTCGAGAAGCTCAAGCAGGCACTCGTCGAGGGTGGTTGACTCCTGCCATTGCTCTAAGGAGCTGTGCGCTCAGGAGCCGCGCGGTGCCGGCTCCGGACGCTCGATGCGATCCGTTGTCTCGATGTCGGAGGCGGGCAGCGCTCGTTCGATCGAGTGGGTTTCCGGGGCCTCATCCGCCGCCTCGCGCGGTGCGATCGCCGGCACGGTGAAGCGAAACGTGCTGCCTTGGCCCGGCGCTGACTCGGCGTCGAGCGAGCCGCCGAGAAGCCGAGCCAGCTCGCGCGCGATGCCGAGCCCGAGACCGGTGCCGCCATACCGACGCGTGGTCGATCCGTCGGCTTGAGTGAACGGATCGAAGACCCGACGCAGCTGCGATGCGGTCATGCCGATGCCGCTGTCGATGACTTCGAAGACGAGCAGGTCGCCGTCATCCTCGGAGAGAGCGGCCCCGCGCTCGGCGCGCAGAGTCACGACGCCGTCGGTGGTGAATTTGGCCGCGTTCGCTAGCAGATTGAGCAGCACCTGGCGCAGCTTCGCGCCGTCCGTCCAGGCGACGCCGAGATCCTCCGCCTTCCGCTCGAGGCGGTTGCCGCGCGCGGCGACCAGAGGAGCGGCGGTGTCGAGCACCTCGTCGATCAGAGTCGCGACCGCAAAGCGCTCGGTGGTCAGCGTCATCTTGCCGGCCTCGATCTTCGACAGATCGAGGACATCGTCGATCAGTCCCCGAAGGTGTCGGCCGGCGCCGACAATGCGTTCGAGATCGGCGATCGAGTCCGAGCCGCCAGCCGCCCGCGCGTCTTCGAGCAGCAGCTCCGCGTAGCCCAGAATCGAATTCAGCGGCGTCCGCAGCTCATGACTGGTGTTGGCAAGGAATGCGCTTTTGGCGAGCGACGCGGCCTCGGCGGTGCGCAGCGCGTTCTCGCGCGCGTCCCGAGCCTCCCGCAGACGCGCTGCCATGCGATTCAGCTCCATGCCGACCGCTGCGAGCTCCGGCCCGCCGCGAGGGGCGATCGCTTCGTCGAGGTGCCCTTCGCCGATGCGTCGCGCGCCGCCGGCCAGCCGTCGCAGCTCCCGCGTGATGCCCGCAGCCAGCAGAGCCGCGAGCGCCACGGCGACGATCGCCGACAGGCTCACGCTGGCCAGCGAAACATGCCGCGCCAAATCGCGGGCGCCCGCGATGTCGGCGCGCGCGACGGCGACCCGATCGCGTTCTAGGCGGCGCAGGGTCGCCAGGTCCACGTGGGCTGAGTCGAGCAGGGTGCGAGCGCGCTCGGCCGCGGTGTCGAGCTCGGTGGCGGAGCGAGTGGCGGCACCGGGTGCGAAGTCGGGCTGCCACAAGGCCTCGAGCTGCGTCCAGACGTCGGCAACCCTGTCCGCCAACCGCCGATCGTCGGCCTCCGCCTCGGAAAGCCGCTGCAAAAGCTCGACCTGCGTGCGCGTCTCGGTGAATGCCTCGAGCATGCCGTTGCGCTCGTCTTCGGTCAGCGCTGAGTCGGAGCCTGCCGAAAAGATCGTGTAGCCGCGGACTTGACGCCAGCGCTCATCCAGCTGCTCTTCGACCTCGCGCACCTGCAGCTGAGCGTCCACGGCGCGCTCGAAGCTGGTCAGGCGCTCGGCGCTGCGTCGCGCGTTCCAGCTCCAGACGAGGAAGTTGGCGGCGAAGAGCGCAACGACGACCGAGAAGGCCAGCGCCAGGCGCAGCCGCAGCGTCATGATCGAGAACCGGAGCGCGGTCGGAGTCGGTGCCACAGCCGGCCGAGGCGCGAGCGCGGCGTCGCTTCGAGCTGGTCCGAGCGAAACATCTGAGTGGGCGCCTCTTGGTCGACCGCAGGATCGCCGTTTGCGGCCGGCCGCACCGATCGTTCGGCGAGCGCGCGCAGCTCTTCTGCCAGCTCGCCGACCGCCGGTCGTGCATCGGGCTTCTTCGCCATCGCCCGCTGCACGAGGTCGTCGACCTCGGGTGGAAGATCTGGAGCCAGCTGCCGCAGCGAGGGCACAGGGTCGCGGAGATGCTTCATCAAGAGCGCCATCGGATCTGCCTGATCGGCTTCGAACGGCAGGCGGCCGGCGAGAAGCTGAAAGAGCGTCGCGCCGAGCGAGTACACGTCCGAGCGACCGTCGTAGGTCTCATCGCGCAGCCGCTCTGGTGCCATATAGGCCGGCGTGCCGAGGATGAAGCCCTCCGCCGTCAGGCGGCGACCGAGCGTCTCGCGTCCGACGATCCGGGCGATGCCGAAATCGAGCACTTTGACGACCTCGCCGGCGCGACCTCGATGCAGGAAGATGTTCTCCGGCTTGACGTCGCGATGCACCACGCCGCCGACGTGGGCTTCGTTGAGGGCCGCGCAGACCGGCCCGAGCACCTCGGCGACGCGGGCGAGAGACAGCCGACCGTCGTCGATCAGCTCTTCGGCCAGCGTGCGACCATCGAGTAGCTCCATCACCAGGTACGCGACGCCGCTTGGCGTGGTGCCGAAGTCGAGGACAGCTACCGCGTTCGGATGGCGCACCACGCATGCGGAGCGTCCCTCGCGACGAAAGCGCTCGAGGGCTTCGTCGTCTTCTTCGATGCGAGTCTGGAGGATCTTGATCGCCACATCGTGGTCCAGCTCGAGATGGCGGGCGCGATGGACAACCCCGAAATTGCCGGCGCCGAGCCGCGGCCCGAGTCGATACCGCCCGGCGAGCAGCGAGCCTTCGCCGAACGAGCGCTGAGCGGGCGGCTCACTCGGAACGTCGCCGCGAGCGCGCAGTTCTTTCTCGATGCGCGCCAGGGCGACCGGGAAGTCGATCGGCTTCGTGACGTAGTCGTTGGCGCCGGCGTCGAGTGCCTCGACGACGCTCGCGCTGTCGGTCCGCGCGGTCTGCATGATGATCGGCAGCTGGCTGGCGTCGTGCTCGGCGCGCAGCAGCCGCAGCACCTCGACGCCGTCGAGGTCGGGCATCATGATGTCGAGAAGCACCAGGTCGATCCGCCGGCTGGCAACCTGGGCCAGGGCGGCGCGGCCGCTGTCCGCCGTCACGACCTCGAAGCCCTGGCGCTGCAGCCGGCGCGCCAGGATGTCGCGGTTGTCTTCGAGATCGTCGACCACCAGGACCGTGGCGCGGGGCTCGGCGGTTCGGGGCTCAGACGCGGCGGGATCGGTCGACATCAGATCGGATGAAAGAGGACACGGTCGAACGAGGGAGAGGAGAGGCCTGACCCGCCTTCGTCGAGGCGGCATTCGCCCCGGCTGCATTCGGTGCAAAGAGAGTCGAGACCGACGCGCTGGCTCACGCGTCTTTGCTTGGACGCGCCGTAGGACATTGCATCGTCGCATCGTCTTCGGTGGCCCGGGCGGTGTCAAGAGTCGGCGGCTCGGCGGGCGATGAAAGATATGCGATATCCTCATGCGCCAGCCGCGGTCGAGGCTCATTCGTCGCTCCGCCGACGCCCCGCTCTAAGCTTCGGCCGCTTCGCCACGGTGTCGACCGTTTTCGCTGAATCGTGCCGTCTGGCAATTTTTTGTGCTCTCTCCTCGTTCCCGGAGCCTCAAGGCGTCAGGTTGAACGGCCGGGAGACTCTTTCGAGCCGATCTTCTTGACTGCGTTTCACTGGATCGACTCTCACTGGATCGACCTTTTACGGTTCCACGCCGACCATTCCGCGATGCGACGTCTTTCGATCTCGACCTTTCTCCGACCGCTTCTCGGCCTGGCGATGGCGTTGGCCGTCATCTCCAGTCTTCGCTCCGCGCCGGCTGAGGCACAGACCACTCGTTTCATGGCCTTCGGCGACAGCCTGACGGTCGGCTTCGGCGACCCGGGCGTTCCGTGTGTCGGCCCTGGCCCGACCGGCGGCTGGACCACCCGCCTGCGGCAGCGGATGAATAGCGACGGCCTGGATGTCGCGGTGGAGAATTTCGGACTCTGCGGCGAGCGCACGCAGGCTGGCCTCAGCCGCATCGACAATGTGATCGCCCGCGGCGGCGACATCGTGGTGGTTTACGAGGGCACCAACGATCTCTCCAGCCCGAGCCTCAGCGTCGAGGGCATCCGCTCGAGACTGTGGCAGATGGTCGACAAGGTGCTGGATGCCGGTCAGGTGCCGATCTTGGTGGCTCCGCCGCCCCGTCGCTCGGGGGGAACCGCGGAGAATCGCACGGCCTTCCTCAGCTTCACGCTGGAGCAGGACGCCGCCGAGCGAGGTGTGCTCTTTGTCGATCTCTACGACGGCCTGCTGGCCATCCCGAACCTGTTTAACTTCTATTTCGACGACCTTCACACCGACGGCCGGGGCTACGACTTTGCAACCGACGTCTTCGAAGGCCCCGCACGCGAGGCGCGTCGGCAGGTCACACTGCCGCCGGTCCCGTGCGCACCAGATGAGCTGACGCTCTGCCTCAATGAAGGCCGCTTTTCGGTGCGCGTTGCATGGCGCGACTTCGAAGGCAACACCGGCGACGGTCAGGCCGTGCCGCGAACGGACGACAGCGGGTTCTTCTACTTCTTCGAAGAAGAGAACCTCGAACTCTTGATCAAGGTGCTGGACGGCCGTGAGTTCAATGACGCCTATTGGGTTTTCTACGGCGCTTTGTCGGACGTTCAATACGAGATCACCGTGGTCGACACCTTCGTCGGGCCGAGGCGGACGTATTTCAATCCCGAGGGCAACCTGGCGAGCGTTGGCGACACCGTCGCGTTTCCGAATCAGTCGCAGATCGCAGGTCTGATCGGCGGGAGCGACTCTGCAGTCGCTTCGGCCGTGCCGGCGCTTGGGTCGACCGAGGCGTCCGGCGCCTTCGCGACCGATGCCGTGCCGCTGCCGTTCTCATCGGTCGACGCCGGCGCACCGACGCTCCAGCAGCTCGCGAAGATGGAGACCTGCGTCGCTGACGATACGACGCTGTGTCTGGGCGAAGGGCGCTTCGCAGTCGAGGTGGAGTGGGAAGACTTCGACGGCAACACCGGCGTCGGCCGCACCGTCCCGCAGACGACCGACACCGGCTCGTTCTGGTTCTTCGATCCGCAGAATCTCGAGCTGGTGCTCAAGGTACTCGACGGACGGGGCGTCAACGGGCACTACTGGGTCTTCTACGGCGCGCTGTCGAACGTCAGCTACTCCGTGCGGGTCACCGACAGCGTGACCGGGGAGTCGGCGGTTTACGACAATCCGATCGGCGAGTTCGGCAGCGAATCCGACGTGGAGGCATTCCTCGAGACCGAGGACGAGTCCTGAGTTCGTTCTGTCGGCCATCTGCGGCGTCGATCTGCTGCGCCGCCTTTCGCTTTCGCTCCGCGCTTTGACCTTTCACGCCGCGACCGCCGCGACCGCCGTCGCGAGTCCGCCCGCCGACCGCCGCAAACCGCCAATTTCGATGGCGGCTGCGGCGCTCGCCGCGCTGTCGGTCGTGTTGCTGACGCTGCCGATCGCGACGCATAAGCCAGGCCTGCCGGCGACCTTGAAAGCCGACGAGCCGGCCTATGTCCTCGCCGCCCTGAGCCTGGCGTTCGATGGCGACCTGCAGGTCGAGGAGAGAGATCTCGAGCGGCTGTTCGAGAGCTACCCCTTCCTCTCCGTCAAGAATCTGATCGTGATGAGCAGCGACGGTTGGCGCACGCTGTTCTACGGCAAGCCCTACATCTACTCGCTCTGTGCCGCGCCGTTCGCCGCGCTCTTTGGTCCGGACGGCGTCGTCTTTTTCAACATGCTGCTCTTCGTCGGCCTCTTGTGGATGGGCTTCGATGTCGTGCGGCGGGTGGCCGACGATGGCTCTGCGGCGCTTTTTTCGGTCGGCTTCTTCGGCCTGTCGACCGCCTGGTCGTACGTGTTCTGGCTGCATCCCGAGGTCTTCAACATGGCCTCGGCCGCCGGCTGTCTCTATTTCGGCCTGCTGGCGACCGGAGATCTTGATCGCTGGGCATCCGCGGCACGAGCGCGTGCGCCGCTGTCCTCGACGCGAACGACCGCCGCGCTCGCAGCGTCGGCTGCCATTCTCGCGGTCGGCGTCTACAACAAGCCGATGCTCGCTGCCTTCGGAGTGCCGGTGCTCTTCGCGCTGGCGCGCGGCGGGCGCTGGCGCGGTCTGGCGATTTGGCTCGCGGCGGCGATTGCATCGATGGCCTGTCTGGCAGGCGGCTCGCTCCTGGCCACGGGTCAGCCCACCGCGTATCTGGTCGACGCGCGCGCCGGGTTCACTGTCACCGATCCATCACGGCGTCTAGTCGAGCCGATTCCGCTCGAGGTCGAGGTGGTCACGCCCGAGGCGCCGGTCGGGGCCGGCGGCGCGGCGCTCGGCGAGAAATCGACCGTCGAAGACGACGCCGAGGACGGCGCAGCGGTCGCCGGTGCCGGCTGGTGGTGGCTGCTGCGCGTCCCCGAGACCACCTGGACCGAGCTGAGCGAGTCGCTCGTCGCGTTCGCCACAGGGCGCCACACAGGTTTCGTTCTCTACCAGCCGTTCGGCGTGCTCGCGCTGCTGCTGTTCCTGATCCACGCGCCGCGCGATCCGCTGCGCTGGACGATCTTGCTCTCGGCGCTGGTCATCGGCCTGTTCTTCCTGCTCTTCATCGCCTTCAACTGGCACGGCGGGGGTGGGTTTGTCGGCAATCGCTACTTCGTCATGGCCTATCCGGCCTTCCTCTTCCTGGTGCCGAGTCTGCGACCGCGCTTTCTTCTCGTCGCCGGCTGGGCGATGGGCGCGCTGTTTCTCGGCCCGCTCGTCTGGTCACCCTACGGCCTCGTGACGGTCTCGCCGACTCTGCAGTCACACGTGCGCTCGGCGCTTCACGAACAGCTGCCGATCGAGCTGTCGCTGAACGAGATTCCGGGCTCTCACGGCCTCGTCCAAAGCGAGGCGTGGCTCTGGGGGCGGAAGGATCTCTTGAGGCCGGCCGGCGACACCATGTGGCTGCGAGGAGGCGTCGAGGGCGAGGCCTGGCTCATGAGCGCCACGGCCATCGAGAGCGCGGTCTTCGAGATCTCGGCGCCGCGGCGCCAGATCATGAACCTCTGCCTGGCAGACGCCTGTCGTTCGGTCGAGGTGGCGCCGCAGCCTCGAACCGTGACGCTCGAGCCGGATGCCCCAACGATCCGGCGGCGTCCGCGGGATCGACGCAACCCGGAGCGCTTCTATGATCTCGAGGTGTACCGCCTGCGGTTCCACATTCCGTTCGGAGAGCTGCCGGCCTGGCGCGCGGATGCAGCTGAGATCGAAGCGCCGCGGTTCTATCTCGGCGCCCGCCTTCGCTATCTCGGCGGTCCGAGGTCCGAGGCACCATTCGGCGAGCGGCCCGCAGCGCGCGCGGAGCCGTGAAAGAATCGTGGCGAGCGATGTTTCGCCGGCCTCCGGTCTTCGGCCCTCGCCGCACGAGGAGAGATGATGCAGAGCACCGATCCATTCGCGACCAGCAATCTGGCGTTCGTCGAGGAGCAATACGCACGCTACCTCGACAATCCCGACTCGATCGAGGAGAGCTGGCGTGAGTATTTCGCTCGCCTCGCGACGCAGGACGGCGATCGCGTCGCGGCCCGCCGCGCGGTGGACGGACCGAGCTTTCGCCCGTCGAGTATCTTCGATCCGCCGTCGGCGGCGGCCGCACCATCGGTCGAGATGCCGGCGGTCTTTGATCCGGCGGATCTGCCCAAGATCTCCGACGCGGCGCGCACCGAGCGCCTAGAGCTTCTCGGCAAGATCAAGCTCCTGCGCACGGTTGGCCCGGAGACCCTCGAGGCCGTCGCTCGACTGACGGTCGAGATCGACCTCGCCGACGGCGAGGCCCTCTTTCGCGAGGGAGATGCTGGCGACGCGCTCTTCCTGGTCGTCGAAGGCCATCTGGTGATTCAGCGCGAGGGCGGCACCATCGCCACCATCAACTCCGGTGAGGTGGTGGGGGAGCTGTCGGTGCTCGATCGACAGCCGCGCGCAGCGGACGTCGTCGCACACGGGCCGGTGCGCCTCCTGCGGCTCGACCACGAGCCATTCCACCGCCTGCTGGACGGTTGGCCGACGCTGTCGCGCAACATCGCCGAAGTCTTGGCCGGCCGCATGCGGCTGCGCAGCTCGCGCCAGGATCGCGTCGATCGCCTGATCCACTCGTATCGGGTGCGCGGGCATTTGCTGGCCGATCTCGACCCGCTGCTCGGCCGCCGCGAGTCGATTCCCGAGCTCGAGTTGGAGTCCTACGGGCTGTCGGCGGACGATCTCGACTCCTTGTTCTCGGCCACCGACATCGGCGGCGGCTCGGGGGTGCTGACGCTGCGCCAGATCCTCGATCGCCTGCGCGCGACCTACTGCGGCGCGATCGGCGTGCAGTTCATGCACATCGATGCCTACGAGCCGAAGCGCTGGCTGATCGATCGCCTCGAGAAGCCGAATCGGCGGCGCCTGCATCGTGACGAGCAGCTGCGGATCTACACCAAGCTGGTCGACGCGGAAGCATTCGAGCAGTTCATCCACAAGAAATTCCTCGGCGCCAAGCGGTTCTCGCTCGAGGGAGCCGAGACGCTGATCCCGCTGCTCGATCTGGCGCTCGAAGAGGCGTCGGCTGACAGCGTGGACGAAGTGGTGATCGGCATGGCTCACCGCGGCCGGCTCAATGTCTTGGTCAACATCATGGACAAGAGCCCCGCGGCGGTCTTTCAGGAGTTCGCCGACGACGACCCGGAACGCTTTCGCGGCGCCGGAGATGTCAAATATCACCTCGGCTACAGCTCGAACCGCAGCGCCGCCGACGGCCGCTCGATGCATCTGTCCCTATGCTTCAACCCGAGCCACCTCGAGTTCGTCAATCCGGTGCTCATGGGGCGGGTTCGGGCGAAGCAGGATCGTTTCGGGGACGAGCAGCACCGCCGCTGCCTGGGCATCTTGATTCACGGCGACGCTGCGTTTGCCGGAGAGGGTGTGGTGCAGGAGGTGCTCAACATGTCCGAGCTCGAGGGCTATCGGACCGGCGGCACCCTGCACATCATCGTCAACAATCAGATCGGCTTCACGACCTCGCCCGAAAGCGCTCGTTCGACCCGCTACGCCACCGACGTGGCGCGCATGCTTCAGACGCCGATCTTCCACGTCAACGGCGAGGACCCTGAGGCGGTCGCGCGGGTCGTCGACCTCGCGATGGCCTATCGCGCCGAGTTCGGCACCGACGTCATCATCGACATGTATTGCTACCGCAAGCATGGACACAACGAAGGGGACGAGCCGTCGTACACGCAGCCGCTGATGTACGACGTGATCCGCAAGCACAAGTCGGTTCCCGAGGCTTACCTCGACCGTCTGGTCGAGCTCGAAGAGGTTACTCGCGCCGAGGCGAAAGAGATTCGAAAGACCCGCCAGCAGGAGCTGCAGGCACATCTCGACGCCAGTCAGGAGGGCGATCATCGCTCTGAAGACTCCGGCGCCGGCCTGTGGGAAGGCTACGCTGGTGGGCTCGACGCCGACACGGCGGAAGAGTCGACCGCGCTCGACCGCGAGCGGCTCGCTGAGCTGCTGCGCCGCGCCTCCCACGTGCCTGACACCTTCCACCTGCATCGCAAGCTGCGCCGCTTCTTCGATCAGCGGCGCGAGATGGCGGCGGGCGACCGGCCGCTCGACTGGGGAAGCGCCGAGGCCCTCGCCTTCGCCTCATTGCTGGCCGACGGCGTGCGCGTTCGCGTGTCGGGCCAGGACGCCGGGCGGGGTACCTTCAGTCATCGTCACGCGGTGCTGCATGACACCGAAGACGGCTCCCGATGGATTCCGCTCCAGCATGTCGGCGACGACGGCGGCGAGACACTGTTTCAGATCTTCGACTCGCCGCTGTCGGAGATCGGACCGCTCGGTTTCGAATACGGCTACAGCCTCGACACCCCGGACGGGCTGACGGTGTGGGAAGCGCAATTCGGCGACTTCGTCAACGCTGCACAGGTCATCGTTGACCAGTTCATCAGCTCGAGCGAAGACAAATGGGGGCGACTCTCCGGCCTCGTGATGCTTTTACCGCACGGCTTCGAAGGGCAGGGGCCGGAGCACTCGAGTGCCCGCCTTGAGCGCTTTCTCAACATGTGCGCCGAAGACAATATGCAGGTTGTCAACCTGACCACTCCGGCGCAGTACTTTCACTGTCTGAGGCGCCAGATCGTGCGCCCGCTGCGCAAGCCGCTCGTCGTCATGTCGCCGAAGAGCCTGCTGCGCCTGCCGGAGGCGACAAGCCCGCTCGAAGACTTCACCGACCACTCGTTCCGGCGGATCCTGGCGGATCCGGACGCTCCCGAGCTGGCGGCGACCCGCAAGGTTCTCCTCACGAGCGGCAAGGTCTTCTACGATCTCGACGCTGCGCGCAAGGAACGCAAGGTCGCCGATGTCGCGCTGATTCGCCTTGAGCAGTACTACCCGCTCGACCGAGATCGGCTGCTCGAGGTGCTCGCGCCGTACGCCGACGACACGCCGGTTGTTTGGGTGCAGGAAGAGCCGCGCAACATGGGCGCCTGGAGTTTCCTCAAGCTGCGTCTGACCGACGGTGGCCGGATCTTCGACCGCTGGCAGATCTCCTGTGTCAGCCGTCCGGAGTCAGCGAGCCCGGCGACGGGCTCGGCGGCGTCGCACCGCCGTGAGCAGGATGAATTGATCGAGCGCGCCCTGAGCTGAATTCCTTGAATTGAAGTCGAGCGCGAGCACCGCGCGCCACCCCGGCGCGTCGCTCGCGGTCCTGATGCGGCTGCGACCGCAGGAGAGATCGATGGCCATCGAAGTCAAAGTGCCGAGTGTCGGTGAGTCCGTGACCGCGGCGATGATCACCGAATGGCTGGTCGCCGAGGGAGATCGGGTCGAAGAGGACCAGGATTTGGTCACGCTCGAGACCGACAAGGTCGATCAGACCATCCCGTCGCCGGCCGCTGGTGTGATCCAAGAGATCCGGAAGCAGGACGGCGACGACGTCGAGGTCGGCGAAGTGATCGCGATCCTGCAGGCGGCCGACGGCTCGGCGCCGGCGCCGGAGGCGGCGGGGGGCGAGAGCGCGCAGGCGGATGCTACGGATGCACCTGCAGGCGAGGCGGCCCCGGCCGAGGCCGACGGGAGCGCCGACGCAGCCTCCGAGGATCAAGCGCCGGAGCCGTCGGACAACGCAGGCGACGAGGTGCGGGTAATGCCGGCCGCTCGACGCTTGCTGACCGACCACGGCCTCGACGCTGCCGACATCGCGGCCACCGGCCCGGGCGGGCGCCTGCTCAAGGAGGACGTCCAGCGTCACCTCGACGCCGCCGAGACTCCGGCGGCGGCTCCGGCGCCAGCTGCCGCGCCGCCGCCAGCCGCTTCCGGAGCGGCCCCGGCGCCTACAGCTCGGGCGGAGGAAATCGTGCGCATGACGCCGCTGCGGCGACGCGTGGCGGCGACCCTGGTCGGAGCTCAGCAGACCGCGGCCCTGTTGACGACGTTCAACGAGATCGACATGTCGGCCGTGATCGCGCTGCGCAAGCAGTATCAGCCGATCTTCGTCGACAAGCACGGCATCAAACTCGGCTTCATGTCGTTCTTCGTCAAGGCCGTCGTCGAGGCGCTGAAGGATGTGCCACAGGTCAACGCCGAGATCCGCGGCAACGAGATCGTGTATCGCAACTACCAGGACATCGGTGTCGCGGTGGGTGGTGGCAAGGGCCTGGTCGTGCCGGTGATTCGCAACGCCGAGCGTCTGTCGTTCGCCGGCGTCGAGACATCGATTGCAGACCTCGCGTCGCGTGCCAAAGACGGCTCCTTGACGATGGACGAGCTGCGCGGCGGCACCTTTACGATCTCGAACGGCGGCATCTACGGCTCGCTCCTCTCCACACCGATCGTCAATCCGCCGCAAAGCGGCATCCTCGGCATGCACAAGATCGAGGAGCGCCCCGTGGCGGTCGATGGCGAGGTGGTGATCCGGCCGATGATGTATGTCGCGCTCACCTATGACCACCGGCTGATTGACGGCCGCGAGGCCGTGACCTTCCTTGTGAAGGTCAAGGAGCGCATCGAAGATCCGCAGCGGATCCTGCTCGAAATCTGAGCGACCCCCCTCCATCCGATCGATCAACCCGCCGATTGGCCCTCCGTCGATCGGCGCGCCGGCGCGCCCGGTGAGGAGATCTCATGGCTGAAGCATCAACCGACCCGCGTGAGGCGACCCACGATCTGGTGGTGATCGGCTCTGGCCCCGGTGGCTACATCGCTGCCATCCGTGCCGCCCAGCTCGGTCTCGACGTCGCGTGCGTCGAGAAAGACTCCACGTTCGGCGGCACCTGTCTGAACGTTGGCTGCATTCCCTCGAAAGCGATGCTCGAAGCGAGCGAGCGCTATGACGAGGCCCGCTCAGGGCTCAAACGATTTGGCGTTCAGGTGGGGGAGGTCGAGCTCGATCTCGCAGGCATGCACAAGCATCGGACCGGCACGGTGAAGACCTTGACCACCGGCGTCGCGGGTCTGTTCAAGAAGAACAACGTCACGACCTACCGCGGTCACGGTCGTTTGGATGGCGAAGGAGCCGTGGTCGTCGACGGAGAGGAGACGGTACGCATCGCCTGCGAGCACGTGATCCTCGCCACCGGGAGCGACGTCGCGACCCTGCCCGGTGTCGAGATCGATGGCGAACGCGTCGTCGGCTCGACGGGTGCGCTCGCATTCGACGCCGTGCCGGAGCATCTGGTGGTGATCGGCGCCGGCTACATCGGCCTAGAGCTGGGCTCGGTGTGGGCGCGTCTCGGTTCCAAGGTCACCGTGCTCGAGTATCTCGACAGGATCCTTCCCGGAATGGACGCCGAGACTGCGAAGGCAGCGAAGCGGCTTTTTTCAAAGCAGGGCCTCGACTTCCAGCTCGGCGTGCGGGTCACGGGCGTGTCGGTCGAAGGCGAGACGTGTACGGTCGAGGCGGACGGCCGAGATCCGGTGGTTTGTGATCGCGTGCTCGTGGCGGTCGGCCGGCGGCCGTACACGGACAACCTCGGTCTCGAGACCGTCGGAATCGAGACGGACGATCGCGGTCGGATTCCGATCGAGAACGGCTTTCGGACCTCGGCGCGCGGCGTCTACGCCATCGGTGACGTCATCGTCGGCCCGATGCTGGCCCACAAGGCCGAACACGAGGGCGTTGCCTGCGTCGAGGGCATCGTCTCGGGCCACGGCCACGTCAACTACGACGCGATTCCGGGCATCGTGTACACGCATCCGGAGATCGCTGCCGTCGGCAAGACCGAGGAGCAGCTCAAGGATGAGGGGGTCGACTACAACGTCGGGAAGTTCCCGTTCTTGGCCAACGGCCGCGCGCGGGCTCTGGCGCAGACGGACGGCCAGGTGAAGATCCTGGCCGATGCTGCAACGGATCGCATCCTCGGCGCCCACATCATCGGTCCCAGAGCGGGTGATCTGATCGCAGAGGTCGCGGTGGCGATCGAGTTTGGCGCCTGTGCTGAAGACGTGGCGCGGTCCTCGCACGCCCATCCGACGCTGGCCGAAGCGGTCAAGGAGGCGGCGCTCGGAGTCGCCGGTCGTCGCCTCAACATCTAGGGTCGACAGGCCGAATGACGATCGCTCAGCCGCTGCGATGAGCGGCTGAGCCGGCATTGATCTTCGAAGGGCGCTCGCGCCGCGTTCTGCGGCGTGAGCGCGGATCCGCGCGGGCCCGAGTCAGAACGGAATATCGTCGTCGTCCGGCGAGAACTCGTCGCGTCCGGCCCCCTGATCGCCGCCGCCGCCGCCGCCATAGCTCCCGCCACCGCCGCCGCCGCCGCTGTAGCCACCACCTCCGTAGCCACCGCCGCCACCGCCGCCGCCGCCGTCACCACCGCGGCCTCCGAGCATCTGGAAGTTGTCGCAGATGATCTCGGTGCGGTACTTCTTCTCGCCGGTCTGGCGGTCCTCCCACGAGCTGGTCTGGAGTCGACCCTCGACGTAGATCTGCTTGCCGCGGTTCAGGTACTGTCCGGCCACCTCGGCTTGGCGACCAAAGCAGACGATGTTGTGCCATTCGGTCTGCTCCTGACGGTTGCCGTCGCGATCACGCCATCGGCGATTGGTCGCGATAGAGAAATTGGCGACCGGCTGGCCGGATGACGTGGACCGCACTTCGGGATCGCGCCCGAGGTTGCCAATCAGCATGACTTTGTTGAGCATCGAAGTCTCCTGGGTCGAGAGGACGATCGAGGTGAACAACGCCGCTCCGTGCAGCGCTCGCTCCCCCTCGAAGAACGACTAAAAGGGCTAGACGCGAACCATGCGCGCAATTCTCCAGCGAGTCCGCCGCGCGGCGGTGCGAGTCGGTGACGAAACGGTCGGCGAGATCGAGCGCGGGCTCCTCGTGCTGGTCGCCGCCGAGCGCGATGACACCCGCGCCGAGATCGTCGCACTCGCCGACAAATTGGTCCACCTCCGCACCTTCGAAGCCGACGGCAAGATGACCCTCGATCTCGCAGCGGTGAGCGGATCGCTGCTCGTGGTGTCGCAGTTCACGCTCGCCGCCAGTCTGCGGCGAGGCCGCCGTCCGTCCTTCGACAGCGCCGCGCCTCCCGACGTCGCCGAGCCGCTGATCGAGGAGCTTGTGGCGGAGCTCCGTCGACTCGGTGCACCGGTTGAAACCGGCCGCTTCCGTGCCGAGATGCAGGTCGAGCTGGTGAACGACGGACCCGTCACGTACGTCCTCGACGTGCGCGACGGACGGGTCGTGTGAGTCGACCGCCGCGCGCGTCGTCCGGCTCACAGATCGCGAAGATCCTTTCCGGGCTTGAAGCGGACGGTCTTGCCAGGTGCGATCGGCACCTCGACGCCGGTTTTCGGATTGCGGCCGACCCCGCGTTTGCGATCTCGGACCTGGAAGACACCGAAGCCGCGCAGCTCGATCCGTTTCCCTTCGCGCAGTGCGTTCTTCATCGCCTCGAGGATCGTGTCGACGGCCAGCGCAGCTTTCGTGCGCGGCACATTCGACACCTCGGCAACGCGGTTCACGATGTCGGCTTTGATCATGGGTTGGGCGACCCTCTTCAGGCGTGGCGCAGCTTCTTGCGCAGGATGCACAGCTCGAATGCGCTCGACGCCTTGTCTGCGAGCTGACGGTAGGTAGCGAGATCGATGTCGCCGAGTCCGTCGGCACCGCAATCTCCATAGAGCACGGCGACGAGGCGATCGCGCATGCGGATCGGCATCGCCAAACACTGTCGAGGCAGCTCACCGCCCCAGGTGTCGGCCAGTGCACGATGAGCCGGCAGCGGTGCCAGAGGCCCGAGGTAGAACGACGCACCTTTCATCAGCGTAGCGAAGATCGAGGGCTGGCCGATCGAGATCGTCAACGCCCGGAAGTCGCCCTCGCGTGCGCCAGGCCCCTCTAGGCGCCATCCTTGGACGATGTCGCGTCGCGCCTGGAACAGAGCGGAGCGCGTGAAGCGCGACCGCATGTAGGCCAGGAGCAGCCCGCCGATCTCGTCGACGCCGGCGGCGACGCCGAGACGAGCATCGACGGCGGCCAGGTCCGGCAGACTGAGGGGTGCCTTCATGGGCAGGGCGGCGCTGCTGGTCGCTACGCCCGATCCTTCACCCGGCGAGTGGCTCGCCGGCGACTGCATCAGACCGGGCACGAGGGCGTCCCGCAGCGCCTCCGGGCGCCCACTCGTTGGCTCAAGGTTCGGCATCGCCAGCGTCGGCAGATCGAGGGCGAAGTCCGGGAAGCTCCAATCGGGCTCGTCCCAGCCCATCTGTCGCCAGTCGGCTGCGTCCGGGGCTGGCGTCTCGGTCGGCAGCCCGGTCCCTCCCAGCTCCATGCCGCTGCGGTCGGCCCACAAATAGCGCGCGCGGTTCAGTCGATCGAGGAGATAGCCATAGCGGCGCGGGATCTCGACGTCGTAATACTTGTCGAGCGCCTCGAACAGCCTCACTTCGTTCACGATGTGCGGCTGCACTCTCTTGTCGGTGCAAAAGCGCAGCTCGTCGAGCAAGACGAGGTCACCGACCTCGAGAGCCGCTACTTTGATCTCTTGGTCGTCGGACCAGAAGGGGACGGCGCGCCAGCGGCTCGCGACGCGCTGCGGGATCATCGCCAGCGTCTCGTCGCTGATCGACCGAAGGCGCTCCACCTCGACCGACGGAACCCCGAGCTGATCGGCAAGCGCATCGAGAAGCTGGTCCTCGGAGAGGACGTCCATCTCGAGAAGACAAGTTCCGATCCGGCCACCAACGACTCGTTGGCTTTGGATCGCGCGGATCAGCTGCTCGCCGGTGATGCGGCCGCGCTCGACAAGAAGCTGGCCGAGCTTCTTGCGTCTGGACGGCGGCCCACCGCGGGGCAGTCCTCCGACAGTCGGGGCGCTCGGGCCGGCGGGAGAAGCCTGGAAGCGGGGTTGGGCTCGACTTGACATGAGCACGCTCTCGAGAGTGGTGTGAAACGACGCGTCGAGAAGCGGGATCGTAGGCTGGGCGGGCCGGATGCCGGATCATCGAGGTTCAGAGGCGCCTGAACGACGGTTGAGGTCAGCGAGGACTCCGCCCGAGAAATCGCCGTAAGGTACGGCAAAGGCTGATGATAGCTCGCGACTCGTGGGCTGTAAAGGCAGCCCCGGGCGGCCCGAAGCCCCTCGGGCGCGTTATGCTGGCACTCATGTTCGGATGTCGCCGCTCCGCATCGCTCCTTTCGTCGGTCCATCCTCCCAGCCGTCGGGTGTTTCAATCCCCAGCCGGCTTCCTCGGAATCTCGGTTGTTCTGCTGATTCTCGCGCTGGTGATGCCGTCGGCGACGTGGGGAGTCGACCTCCCTGAATCGACGGCCGAATCGATCGACGCTGCATCGCCACTCGCCGAGGCACGCGCCGCCTACTACTTCGCCCTGGCAAAGCTTCTGGCCGAAGGCGCTGACTATGAGGGTGCCCTCGAGGCCTTCGAGAAGGCGCTGGACCTCGATCCGCAGGATCCCTACATCTTCATCGAGGCAGCGCGGTTCGACACCAACCTGGCACAGTTGAGTCGGTCGCCGCAGTATCAAGAGCGCTACCTCGATCTGGCTGCCGACCACGTGGAGCAGGCCCGCCAGCTCGCACCCGGCAACTCGGACGTGCTGCGGGCCTATGCCGACGTCCACCTCCGCTTGGGCCGCCAGCGCCCGGCGTCGATGGCGCTTGCTCAGGGCGCCTATGAAGCGGTGCGCGAGGCCGGCGAAGCCGACTTCAACGTGCTCACGTCGCTCGGTCAGATCTATTTGTGGAGTCAGCAGCACGACAAGGCCCTGGAGGTCTTGGGCGACGCTGCAGGCCGCTTCCCCGAGAATCGCATCGTCCAGACGATGCTGGTCGAGGCGCAGCTTGCCAGCGACAACCCCGACCAGACCGCCGACGCCATGCTGCGCTTGCTGCAGCTCGAGCCAGAGAGCCTCGACCCACGCCTGCGACTGGCGCAGCTCTACGGCGAACGCGGCGATCACGCCAAGGCTCTTGCAACACTGCAAGAGGCGCCAGAGCAGCTCAGTGAGCGTCCCCGCCTCCGTCAGGCGATCGCCCGGGAGCTGCACCTCCTGGGCCGCTCCGCCGAGGCCTCCGAGATCCTCGACGGCCTCGCTGAGACCTACGAGAATTCAGCGGCATTCCATCGCCTGCGCGCGGCCGTGCTCGGTGCCCTGCTTGCCCACGATCTTGCGGCCGACAAGCTCGAACGCGCTCTCGAGCTCGAGGCCGAGGCCGGGCTCGAACGCCGGGCGCAGGACGATCTCTTGTTGGCGCGGGTCTATGAGCGCTCCGGACGCGACGCCGATGCCGTGACCCGCCTGAACGACGCGATCAGCGTGGCGCCGGCCACTGAACGAGGTCAGCTGCGTCTCGGTCTCGCCGGGATCCACCAGCGGTGGGGTCGCCCGGCTGCCGCCCGCTCGGTGCTCGAAGAGGCGCTCGCCGACGCGACGCTCCCCGCTGTCCGCCGCGCGGCAGTGGCACAGGTGCTGGTCGAGCAGCAGCTCGATGCGGAAGCGGTCGACGAGGCGCTCGCGATCGCAGATCGGGTCGAGTCAGAGCTCGCGACGGCTGGCGAGGAGGATGTCGCGCGCCAGCTCACGCTCAGTCTGCTGGTTGCGCTGGCGGATGAAGAGCAGCACGACCAGCTGCTCGAGCGTCTGAACGCGCTTCCGCCGCTGCCGGATCCAGCCCAAGAGCGAGCCGTTCTGCAGCTGCGCGCGGGTGCCCTGGCCGGTCTCGGCGAGGTCGATGAGGCACTCGACGTGCTCGACGAAGTGGGCGATTCCAACGCGCGGCCGATCCTCGCCGAGCGCCTGCGCATCCTCTTCGAGGGCGGTCGGGAAACCGAGGCGGCGCGCATGATCGAAGCGCTGGCCGCCGAGGGGGACCTCGACGAACGCTTCTTCCTCGCTCGCGTTCTCCAGCGCGAAGAACGCCACGCTGACGCGGTGCCGATGCTCGAGGCTGTCCTCGCCGAACGCCCTGACGATCAGGCGACCCTGTTCTCGCTCGGGGCGGCCTACGAGCGAACCGGCCAGCTCGACGCTGCCGAATCGACCTTCTTGAAGCTGCTCGACCAATCACCCGACGACCCTCAGGCGCTCAACTACCTCGGCTATATGTGGGCCGAGCAGGGTCGCAATCTCGAGCGGGCGCTGGAGATGATCGAGCGCGCGGTGGCGGCGGCCCCCGATCAGGCTGCCTATGTCGACTCGCTCGGCTGGGTGCTGCACAAACTGGGTCGCGACGCCGAGGCCGTGCCGCATCTCGAATGGGCGGCTCGACTCAGCGGCACCGATCCGACGGTGCACGATCATCTCGGCGACGTGTATCGCGCGCTCGGCCGTCCCGATGAGGCGATCGAGCAGTATCGGGTGGCGCTCGACCTCGGCGCCGAGGACCCGCAGAGCATCGAGTCGAAGCTCGAGGCACTCGGCGCCCCCTCCGAGCCAGACGCCGCAGAGCTCGAATCTGACGGCCTGCCACCGCTCTGAGCAACATGCTCGTCGACGGCTCGCCGCGCGTCCGGGCGGTCTGCTGCGGAGACGCTCTTCTCGCCGCGCGCCGGCTGATCCGCGTCGTCGCTCTCGTCGCGCTGGCCGGAGCGTCTCTCCTGGTCACCGGCTGCGGGAGCTCGATCGGCGGCACGATCGGCGAGCTGCGCTCGACCAACGAGGGCCTGCCGGAGCCGTGGGTCATTCCAGGCGACGCGTTTCCGACCCAGCGCCTCTACCGCGTGCACTACGCTGGACCCGACGGCGAGGTCAGCTTCAAGCTCACGCTCTACCTCGAACGCTCCGACCGCTACCGCATGGATGCGGCCGACAGCCTGGGTCGCAAAGCCTGGAGCCTGGCGCTCGAGCCTGGCGGCTCGGCTCTCTGGGTCGATCATCGCGGCCGCGCGACCTGTCGCGTCGCTTCAGCGGCCGAACAGAGCTTCTTGCCGCTCGCCCATCTGCCGATCGCTGCCCTGCCGCGCCTGGTGCTTGGCCTGATCCCCGCCGAGCCGAGCGACGACCTCCGGCGCACCGCCGATCGAGTGTCGTTTCTCGATGACCGCGCGCGGCTGTGGAGTGGTCAGATCGAAGCAGGAACGCTCCGTCGATGGACCGTCACTGAGGCCGGAGAGCCGGTCGCCTGGTGGAGCCTGGAAGGCGACGAGGGGGTCTTCAGCGATCGGCGCGGGCGGCGCCAGGTACGCTGGAGCGAGCAGGTGAGGGAGCCCTTGGCGCGTCCTGTTCAGCCGCTTGCGGCGCCGGACAGCTATCGATGGGGTGACTGCTCGGACCCTGCCGCACTGGCCCCGGAGGCCAGTCGATGACGTCGCCGGCCGGGCCGGTGGGTGAGTTCCGACCGCGTCGTGCACCGGGCACTGAGCGTCCACCAGGGCCTGCGGCGGAGCAGGTGGCCCTGGAACGGGCCATGCCGCATTCAGAGGAGTCGGAGCGCGCCGTGCTCGCCGCCATCCTGCTGGCGCCGCACGTTCTGCCGACCATCACGGCTCGCCTGGTCACCGACGACTTTTATCTCGAGAAGCATCAGCTCATCTTCGCCGCCATGCTCGAGCTGCAGGAGCGCGGCGAGGAGATCGACCTGCGGACGCTGCAGGGGCGGCTCGAGCTGAAGAACGTCTTCGAGCGCATCGGCGGCATGGCGTATCTCGCCGGCCTCGATCTCGACCTGCCGGATCTTTCGCGCGTCGAGTCGTACGTCGAGCTGGTCAAAGAGCGCTCGATCCGCCGTCGGCTGATCGAGACCTCGCAGCGCGTCATCCTCGAATGCTTCGAGGGCGGCAAGGAAGCCGCCGACGCTCTGGCCGAGGCCGAGAAGGCGGTCATGAGCCTCGGTCAGGAGGCGTTGACGCGCGGCTTTTCGGTGCTCGGCGACATTTTCGATGCGACGCTCGAGGCGCTGGAGGCGCGCGCCGACGGCATGCTCGGCCTGCGCACGGGCTACTACGATTGGGATCGACTGACTCAGGGCCTGGTCGCCGGCAATCTGATCATCGTCGCTGGCCGCCCGGGCATGGGCAAGTCGACGTTTGCGGTCAACGTGGCGCAGAACGTGGCGATTCGTGAGCAGCGGCCGGTGGCGGTGTTCTCGCTCGAGATGGGCGAGCAGGAGCTGGCGCAGCGCATCATGTCCTCAGAGGGCGACCTGCCCTTCGGACCGCTGCGCTCGGGACAGCTCTCTGAGGCGCAGTGGTCGCAGCTTTACGACGTCATCCGCTCGATCGGCGCCGCGCCCCTTTTCATCGACGACTCGCCGAACCCGACGCTGCTCGAGATCGCCTCGAAGTGCCGGCGTCTGCAGGCCGAGAAAGGCCTCGGTCTGGTGGTGATCGACTATCTCCAGCTGATGCAGGCGGGCGGCAGATACGAGAGCCGTCAGCTCGAGATTGCCGCCATTAGCCGCGGCCTCAAGCAGCTCGCCAAGGAACTCGAGATTCCCGTGATCGCGTTGTCGCAGCTGTCACGCCAGACCGAGCGACGGGCCAACGACCATCGCCCGCAGCTTGCTGACCTGCGAGAGTCGGGCGCCATCGAGCAGGATGCCGACATGGTGTGCTTCATCTATCGCGACGAGGTTTACAACAAGGACGATCCCGAGGTGAAAGGGCTCGCCGAGCTGATTGTCGCCAAGCATCGCAACGGGCAGACCGGCACCATCGATCTCGTCTTTCTCGGCGAGACGGCGAGCTTCCGCAACTTCGACAAGCACCACGGCGACGACGACTTCTGAGCGTGGCCGCATCGGTCGACAACTGATGGCGAAGACGACGACGCGCTACGTCTGCCAGGACTGCGGTCGCACCTCCGCAAAATGGCTCGGACGCTGCGATAGCTGCGGCGCCTGGGGCTCGATGGTCGAGGAGGTCGTCGAACGCTCAACGCCGAAGGGCCGGGCTTCGGGCACCGTGCGGGCCGCGCAGGCCGTGACGCTGGGCGAGGTCGATGACGCCTCGGCGCCGCGCGCGCCCAGCGGCCTCGATCTTTTCGATCGCGTGCTCGGCGGCGGCCTCGTGGCGGGGGCTGCGACGCTGCTCGCCGGCGAACCCGGCATCGGCAAGTCGACACTGCTGCTGCAGGTCGGCCACGCTGCTGCCGGGCTCGGTGCCGACGTGCTGTACGTCTCGGCTGAGGAGTCGCCGCCGCAGCTGCGCCTCCGCGCCGAGCGGCTGGGCTGTGCAGCGAGCGACCTGATGGTGGTCGGCGAGACGCGCCTCGAATCGATTCTCGCAGCGGTGGAAGAGCAGGCGCCGCGTCTTCTCCTCGTCGATTCGATCCAGGCGCTGCGCTCGGCCGAGCTCGACGGCCCTCCCGGGTCGATCGGCCAGGTCCGCCACGGTGCCGACCGTCTGGTCGAGCTGTGCAAAGCGCGGCAGATCGCGCTCTTCCTGGTCGGCCACGTGACGAAGGACGGCGGCATTGCCGGCCCGAAGTCGCTCGAGCATCTGGTCGATGCCGTGCTGACGTTCGAAGGAGAGGGAGCCAGCGGCTTCCGCGTCCTGCGCGCTCAGAAGAACCGCTTCGGTCCCACGGGCGAGGTCGCGCTCTTCGAGATGCGCGATCGCGGCCTGGTGGAGGTGCCCGATCCGTCGCGTGTGCTGCTGGCGCGTCGGCGGGGGAGACGCCCGGGCTCGTCGGTGGCAGCAACGCTGCACGGCGCGCGACCGGTGCTGGTCGAGATTCAGGCCCTGGTTGCCGCGAGCCGACTGCCGTCGCCGCGCCGCCTGGCCGTCGGCCTCGATAGCGGCAGAGTCACGCTCCTTGTCGCCGTGCTCGAGCGCTTCGGCGAGATGGCGTTCGGCGAGCAGGATCTCTTCTTGAACGTTGTCGGCGGCTTGAGCGTCAAGGAACCGGCTGCCGATCTTGCCGTCGCCGCGGCTCTCATCTCGGCCGCCTCCGAGCGACCGCTGCCCGACGCCGCGTTTTTCGGCGAGGTCGGCCTCCTCGGCGAGGTGCGCCCGGTCGCCCACGCGGCGGCGCGCCTGCGCGAGATCGCCGGCCTCGGCTTTGCCCGCGCCGTCACCGCACCGCTTGACGAGGTGACCCGGCCAAACGATCTCGAGGTCGTGGAAGTCGAAGACCTCGCCGGCCTCGCCGAAGCCCTCCTCTCCGTCGACCGCGCCTGACGCTCCGGCCAGGACGCAAAAAGGCGCGACGGCCGCCCGACCGTCGCGTGGAGAGATTGAGAGGGAGGAGGCCGGGCGGATCGCGGCTCGTGCGACCCGCCCGGCCTTGTCCTGCCGCAGGGGTCAGCGCTCGACGGCGATCGCCAGGCGCGGTTTCGGCAGGTTGGGGTGCTCGGAAGAGGCGAAGCTCACAACGTCCGAGGTTCCCGGCGGTGCGGGCACCAGGCCGAACGACCAGAGCGAACCGGTTGGCAGCGATGGCGTGACGTCGACGCGTCGATAGCGATTGGACGCCCAGCCACTCGGCGTCGCGATCGGTCCGCCGCGCGGCCCGCCCGTTTGGGTAGCCCACGTGTTCCAGGTGAGCGCGCTCTCGCTCCAGTTGTCGTTCGCCAGGTCGTAGACCTCGAGCGAGGTCCCAGCGTTCATGCCGTTGACCGTCCACAACCCGAGTTGCGCCGACGCGACCGGCCCTGGCAGCGATCCGATGTTGAATCGCGTGAAGCCGTAGCGGGCGACGCTCGGCCCCGGCTGTGTCGACAGTGTCTGGTTGTTGCCGTACGCGGTGGTCGGCGCCGCTTCGTTCACCCAGGTGTCCTGATCCGCCGTCGCGTAGTGCATCTCCACGGTCTGAGTGAAGCCGAACTCACGGATATAGGGGACGTTGTTGACGTACAGGGTCACGATGAGCTGTTGCTCGGCTCCATACGGCACGTGCACCGTCGAGGTTGGCGAGCAGTCGGATTCCTGGATCAGCAAGTCGTCCGTGTTGATGATTAGCTCGAGACCCTGGTTCAGATCGTCGACCGTGCTCTGCGGGCAGTCGAAGAAGTCGTCATCCCACGAGCCGCGTACATCGCAGCGATTGATCTCGACGCCTGCCGGCAGCGCACCGAGACCCACCTTGAGATAGGTCGGATTCTCGGGCCGGCCGTGCTGGCATCCAGCCCCCGGACGCTCAGAGAAGCGCCCGAGATTCGGATCGAAGGCGATGTCGAAATCGATCGCTCCGGCGTTCGGAATCGTCCGGGTCGTTCGGTTGGGATTCGACAGGCTCGCCTTGTAGGTGGCCAGCAGCGAGACGGAAAGGCTGGTTGTGACCTCCTTCGAGATCCTGTCTTCCTGGCCGTGCGAGTCGACGACCGTCAGCTCGACCGGCATGGTGCCGGCGCGCTCGAAGGCATGACTGACGATGCGGCCGACCGCTGTCGATCCGTCGTTGAAGTTCCAGCGATAGCCGCTCGATGGGATCGCGAAGTCGTCGTTCGACGACGAGGCGTCGAACGTGCAGCTCAGGTTCGTGCAGGTGGCAGTGAAGTTCGCCGTCGGCGGAGAACTGGCCGCCGTGGTCGACACCTTGCGGGTTCGGGAACGGGTCTGACCGTCGCGGTCGGTGACTCGCAGCGTGACGTCCCAGCTGCCGGCCGATGGGAAGCTGTGCGACGTGCTCGGCACGGCGGAGAACTCGCCGTCGCCGAAGTGCCAGCTCCAGCTCTGTGGCGGAATCGGATCGTCGTCCGTGACCGACGGCACGAACGAACAGAAGAGCCCGCCGCATGACGCGGAGAAGTCGACGCTCGGTGCCGGATCGGTCGTGGCGGCTCGACCGAAGAGCGAACCGGTTCCAGCAACCGCCAGGAAGGCCACCTGCTCGGTCGTGTGATCGACTTCCGGATCGACGGTGGTGTCTTCCTCGACCTTGACCTCAACGTGGCTCGACGTCAGGTTGCGGTAGCGCAAGGCCGCGCCGTCGGCGCCGTAGCGGGTCGCCATCGACGCCAGAACGTGCGGCGAACTGCCGAGGTCGTGGCCAAACTCCACGCGATAAAACTCGTGGGTGACGGCCCTTGGTGTGAGGCCGACGCTGTAGGGCCGGCCGCTCCAGCGGCCGCGTGACGGCTCGATCGCCAGATAGCCGATCGTCTCGAGCGGTTGCGAGCCGCCAAGCGAGTCGGCAGACTCCTGGGCGACAAGGAAGCGCGTCGCGGTCACGGGGGACTGGCGCGTCTTGACGTAGCCGGGATCCACCGAAGTCTGGATCTGTGACATCACGGCCGGGCGCGCATCGGTGGCACCCACCGGTGCCGGCAGATCGACGCGCTCCCATGAGCCGGCGCCGGCGCTGATGGTCGCAGCGGTCTGCACGGTGCCGACGTCGAGACGCGTGCCGTCGCCGAGCTGCCAGCGCCCAGCCTCGAAGACGAACCAGTGGATCGTCTCCGAGATATGAGAGCCGTCGTGATCGGGCGCTTCGACGATGCGCAGCTTGGCGCTCGTCGACGTGACGTCGCGAATCCGCACGACGGCCTGGTTCGAGCCGCGGAACTCGACCGGCTGCGCAAAGACCACCGGATTCGTGTAGCTGCGTCCGAACGAGATCGTCTGCTCCACGTGGGTCAGGCTGATTTGGCCGTTCTCGCCAATCGTCGTCGGCGCGGAAAGAGCCGCCTCGCTGATCGCGACGAATTGATTTGCCTGGATCGTGCCGAGGTTCGAGATGCGGCCGCTCGGCCACAGGACGCGCGCGGTGGCGCTCGATGCCGACCCGATGCCGAACTCGAGATCGAGGCTGGCGGTCGAGGCGGCGTTGCCGTTGCCGGAGCGCACCTCGCGGAGTTGCGTTACCGATTCGCCACCGATGGTCGCTGTCACTTCGACGCGGGCGCCGATGGCGTGGCGGCTGGTCGAGCGATTGCCGTTCGGCGGCAGGTCAGGATCGGCGCTCAGGGTGAAGCTCAGGAAGTTGCGGCCAGAGCTGCCGGCCGCCAGCCCGTTCTCGTAGAGCTTCGAGCGATCGCCGCCGCCGCCATGCGCAACGTTGGGAGGATTGACGTTGACGACGAAGAGATCGATCGCGCCGTCCCTGTCCCAGTCCGCGGCGAGAGAACCGCGTGAGTTTTCGAGCTGATCGAGCCCGAGAGCCGGGCCGCGATCGACGAAGCTCGATCCTTCGCGGACGAAGAGCTGATCTCGATGCCCTTCATGCGTCGCGACGTGCAGATCGAGCAGGCCGTCGTTGTCGACATCGAGCCATTGCACCCCCCACGAGAATCGGCTGGCGACGCCGAAAGCCGACGTCGACTCCGAGAAGTCCAGGCTGCCGGTCTGTGCCAGGCGGTTGGTGAAAAGGTCGTTCGGCGGCGCGTCCGGATCGCAGACGCCGTTGTATTCGCAGACCAAATCCGAGAGGTAGATATCGAGATCGCCGTCGTTGTCGAGATCGCCAGCGTCGACTCCCATTGCGTTGTCGCTAGCGAATCCGAACGGCTGGCTCATGTCATAGGTGGCGACATCGAAGCCCCGCCAGCGGCCGGCGCTGTCGAGGCCGAGATTGAGATAGAGCGTGTCGATATCGACACCTGGATTGTTCAGCTTGTTGACCACCAACAGGTCCGACCAGCCGTCGTTGTCGAAGTCGGCGAAGATCGAAGCGTTCGCCGAGCTGAAGCATTGGTTGGCGGCGCAGACATCGCCGGCCGGGCTTTCGAAGCCGTGGCCGCCGTAGGCCTCCGTGGCGTCCGTGAACGTGCCGTCGCCGTTGTTGAGGTAGAGGATGTCCCGCTGGCCGGGAATCATGTTCTCGTGCGGCCCACCGACCGTGCCGTCGTGATTGCCGACGAAGAGATCGAGATCCCCATCGAGATCGACATCGGCCCACGCTGCGGTGAGCGAGTTGTCGAGATCGATGCCTCCGCGCCGCGCGTGGGATAGGCCGAATTGCTCGTCGGCGGTGCCCGGCGTTGGATCGGTCGCGGCGGTGACGTCGAGAAAGGTCAACTCGCCGGTCTGGGCGTGCTGGTTCTGCCACAGCTCGTTTGGCGCGAAATCAAGCGGCGTGAAAGAGAAGCCGGGAATGACGTTTAGGTTGTAGAAGGGATGGTTCAGCACGTAGAGGTCGAGATCGCCGTCGCCGTCGTAGTCGCCAGCGACGACGCCCGTCGAGCCGTACGGCCGAGCCGGTAGCTGCTGCACCTCGACCAAGGTGCGGAGCTCGGGATTCGCCGACTGCGGCACGTTGCGGTAGATGAATCCGGGCTTGTCAGGACCCGAGACGAGCACGAGATCCGGATACCCATCGTGGTCGAGGTCGGTGAAGGTGGCGCCCGGACCGTGGTTGTCGCCCGCCGTCGCGCGGTAAGACGACACGGCGCCGGGCAACTTGTCTTGGAAGGTGAATCCGAGCTGCGCGAAGACCGTCGACGGAGCGACGGACGCGAGCACGACGAAGAACCAGAGCGGGAACTGGCGGCGTCGAGCGATCTGCTGTCGAAACATGATCGATCCTCCAGTCGCCAGGCATCACTCCACCGATCGAGACGTCCACGCGACGTTTCGAGTCATCGGAGAGGCGATCCCCGGGTTGTCGGGGATACGGCGGTCTCTGGAGGGAGTTTGCAGGACGACGCCGGCTGTTGACCTGGCGGGGCCGGCGCCCGTGAGAGCGGGACGAGCCGTCCTGATTCTGCCCGGCAATCTGCCGAGCTCGCTCGCGCCGGGCTGCCTAGAGGGCCGGCTCGGAGCCGGTCACGCGGCGATAGGCCTCGACGTAGCGATCGAGCGTGCCTTCGATCACCGCCGCCGGCAGCTCCGGCGGGGTGCTCTTCTTGTCCCAGCCGGTCTCTTCGATCCAGTTGCGGACGAATTGCTTGTCGAACGACACCGGCTCGGTGCCCGGCGACCAGGCGTCGGCCTGCCAGTAGCGGGAGGAGTCCGGCGTCAGCACCTCATCGATGAGGATCAGTTCGTCGTCGTGGTACCCGAACTCGAATTTGGTGTCGGCGAGCAGCAGGCCGACGCCCTCGGCGTGGTCGCGCCCCCGCCGATAGAGCTCGAGTGTGAGCTGGCGTAGGCGATCGGCGAGAGCGTCGCCGACGTGTGCGGCAAGGTAGGCAAAATCGACGTTCTCGTCGTGTCCATCATCGACCTTGGTCGCCGGGGTATAGATCGGCTCCGGGAGGCGCGAAGCGCGCTCGAGGCCGGCAGGAAGCTCGATGCCGCAGGTCGTTCCGGTGCGCTGATACTCCTTGAAGGCGCTGCCGGCAAGGTAGCCCCGCGCCACGCATTCGAAGGGCACCACCTTGGCCTTTCGGACCAGAGCCGAACGCCCGCGCAAGACGTCGGCATGCCGGCGCGCCGCCTCGGGGAAGTCCTCCACGTCGATCGCGATCAGGTGGTGCGGCACGATGTCGGCCAGGCGCTCGAGCCACCAGGCGGTGAGCTGGTTGAGGATCTTGCCCTTGCCTGGCACGCCTGGCTGGAGCACATGATCGAAGGCCGAGATGCGGTCGCAGGCCACCAAGAGAAGGGCATCGCCGAGGTCGTAGACGTCGCGCACCTTGCCGGTTTTGCGCGGTCCGAGGTCCGGAAGGTCGGTCTGCCAAACGAGATCGGTCATCACTTCGCTCCTTACCGGCGAGGCTTCGCTCGCAACGCCGGCGGAAAGTCCGTTGAGAAGGCGGGGACCGCGGCGCGCGCGGCGAGCAGTCGGTTCAGGGCGATGCCGGCTGAGCGCCCGCGGTGACGGTCTCGCGCGGGCGCGTCGCGGCGGTCATATTGCGCGTGAACAGCCGTTCGAGCGAGGACAGAAGAGGCTGGCGCGGGATCGGCCGCAGATCCGACGGCTGCCAGCCTCCGCCGTCGACCACCTCGAAGACCGGTGTCGGCTCGAGCCCCTTGAAGCTTGCCATGCCGAGCTTGCGCAGGCCGACGAGGAGCGGCGCGCCGTTCCAATCAGCGATCTCGATGGCGACGAAGCCGCGTCCCTCGAGCCGCCCGTAGGCCAGGCGCCGAAAATCGCCGAGCCGGTCGAGAAACGCCTCCGTGACCACGATCCCTTCGTTGATCAGGGTGTTCGTCTGGTTGATGTAGGCGTAGAAGGGTCGACGCTCGTCCACCTTCGACACCAGCTCGGCGTCCTTACGCAGCATCGGAGCGAAGAATTTGTTGACCGCGGCTTCGGGATAGCCGTTCGAAACGAGCAGGGTCTTGAACGCCTCGAGCTGCTGGGTCTTCTTCCCGGTCGACAGGCGCGACAGCTCGACGAGCCCGTGGCCGAAGAACTCGAACCGCTGCTCGTCGCCGCGCGCTCCATCCAGGGGCAGCAGTCGGTATTCGCCGTAGTTGAGCGCCAGGCGCATACCGGAATCAAAGGGCAGACCGCGCGAGACGAACTCCGGATAGAGCCGCTGAAGCCCGATCGCCATCGCCAGCATCTGGTGCGGCTGCCGGCTCGAGTAGAACGCACCATCGCCGAGATACTTCTCGAAGCGCTGCCCCAGGGCGACCGCCAGCCGGTCGATGTGGCGCTGAAACTGAGCCGCCAACCGAAACGCCTGATCGAGGGCGCCGCGCTCGCGCCGTCCGAGGCGGGAAATCGTCGCTGAGAAGTCGGTCAGGTCATAAACCAAGCCAAATC
>JBCBCF010000002.1:0-47395 GCA_038530905.1 Acidobacteriota bacterium | reverse complement strand
CGAGATGAGATCGGTGGTCAGAGCGACGAGGAGCGCGCGCGCCAGACGCGAGAGTCGCTCGAGTCGGGCCTGTCGACCTACTACGGCGGGCGGCTGGCCTCGAGCCTTGGCGGGCTCGGCGGCACCCGCCTCGACTACAAGCCGTTGTTCCTCTTCAGCGAGGCGGACCCCCAGGCGCGACTCGTCATCTCGCGGGATCTGTCGGCCTACGTCGCCTTCGCCCTCGCCCTGGACCTGAGTGACTCGGAGGACCGCGTCTACATCCTCGATTTCCATGACATCGAGCCGGTTCCGAGCCTGTCGACCAACGTCTTCACCAACGAGAACAACGAATACGGGACGACCCTCCAGCAGGTCCTCGAGCTGGGACGACCGCCCGATCAAGACGCCGACGACGAGCGTTCGCTCCTCACCGAGATCGACTTGAGCTGCCCGACCTGCGGCGCCGATCGCACCATCGAGCGCCGGGCGAAGCGGGCGATCAGCTACGCCGAAGGCGAGCGCGTCGCCGACGGCATCGATTTCGATGTCGAGGTGGATGTCGCCGAAGCGCTCCGTCGCGAAGGCTACGGAGACCCGACCGTGCGCGCCGCCTTGGTGCCGACGGGCGGGTCGAGCAAGACCATCCGGCTCGAGGTCGACGTCGACGCCGGACCGCACGCCACCTTCGAATTCACCGGTGAGAAACCGCCGCGGGCTCGGCGCGACGGCATCCGAAATCTCTATCGAGCGGACTTCTTCGAGGATGCGTCGCTGGAGGAGATGCGCGAGCAGACGATGACCGTCTGGCGGAGCCGCGGCCACCTGTCGCCTGAGGTCGACGTGAGCCGGATTCTTCTCGATCCGGCTCGACCCCGAGGAGACCGCCGCGTCATCGTCGATTCGCGGCCCGGGGAGAAGATCGAGGTCGAAGCGCCGACGCTCCGCGGGCTGCCCGGCGAGGTCACGTCGGTCGTCGCCGGCGACTTCGCCAGCCTTCTGTCGCGCGTCGAGCTGGCGATCGGTGACCCGAAGGGCGACCGTCGGCTGCTGCGCGCGCTCGCCAATCTTGGCTACCCGCAGGCGCGCCTCGTCGACCGCCAACTCGATCGCGAGAGCGGTCGTCTCGAGGTGGAGGTGGCACTGGGCGAGCGCCAGCGCATCGCCTCGATCCACTTGGAGCCGCAGGATCCGGACCTGTCTCTGGACGCTGAGGTGCGCGCAAAGCTCGAAGCCCGGATCGACGCGGCGCCGGGCGATCCGTTCGTCGCCGGCCGCCTGGCCAATCTGGCCATCGACCTCGAGCGGGTCCTGCGCGACGACGGCTGGCTCGACGCACGCGTTCGGCAGCGCACCGCCGACACCGAGACGGCGACCGAGATCGCAGTGCGCTATCTGGTCGATCTCGGCCCGCGATATCAACTCGATCGGCTCGAGATCGACGGCGAGTACCACACCAGTCCGAATTGGATCCGTGACCTGGTGGCACTTCAGGAGGGCGAGCTGCTGCAGGCCAGCGAGATCACCCGCGCGCGTCGAGCGCTGCTCTCGACCCAGATCTTCGAGACGGTCCAGGTGGACGGAACGACCGGCGAGGACGGCACCGCGATCACCTTCGACCTGCGGGAGAAGCCACGCTACAGCGTCGCCTACGGTCTGCGCTGGGAGAGCTCGGAGGGCCTCGGCGCTGCGTTCGACGTCGCCGACCGCAACGCGCTCGGCCGCGGCATCACGCTCGGGCTGCGCGCCTTCTACGCCGATGACGACGAACAGTCTCTGCGCCTCTACACCGAGGTGCCGCGCATTCTCAACTCGCGCGCCGACCTGGAGCTCTACGCTGAGATCTTCGAGGAGCAGGAGGAAGAATTCCGCTCCGACGGCTTCGAGCTCCAGGCCCAGCTGTCGATGCCGATCCGCGACGGTCTGCGCGGTCGCATTTATGCGCGGTACCGAGACTCTGAGGATGTCGACACCGGACTCTCGCCGCCGGTGGTTTCGCAGGTCCGGAGCCCGCTGCTCGGCACTCAGCTCATCTACGACACGCGGCCCGATCCTCTCAATCCGCTCGGCGGCCTCCTGGCCTCGATCGACCTGTCCGGCTCCGAGGAGTTCCTCGGCGAAGATGCGACCTACGCCCGCGCCTTCGCGCAGCTCGGCACCTATTGGAATCCGCCGATCTTCGGCGAGCGGCTCGTGTGGGCTCAGGGTGTTCGCGCTGGCTATGCAGAAGTGTTCGACGGTGAGCTGCCGTTCGAGGTTCGCTTCTTCGCCGGCGGTCAGTTCTCAGTGCGCGGCTACGACAGCCGCAGTCTCGGGCCGACGCGACGACTCGACAACGGCCGGCTGCGGGCGCTCGGTGGCGAGGCGCTGCTGGTCCTCAATCAGGAGCTGCGCTACCGCGTCTTCGGCAATTATTGGGCCGTCGCGTTCTACGACGCAGGGAACGTCTGGCTGGATCCGTCGGACGCGGGCTTCGACCTCTTCGACTCGGTCGGACTCGGAGTGCGCGCCCAGACCCCGATCGGCCTTCTCCGCTTTGATGCCGCCTATCCGCTCGATCGACGGCCGGATGACGACGAATACCGGCTGTCGCTCGGCTTCGGCCATGCCTTCTGACGCCGTAAGGCGGCGCGGTATCATCGCCGGGCTCCCTGGTTCGAACACTTTGATGCCGCGACGACGCGGCGCCCGCGGCCGCCTTCTTCTCTCCGGCGAGCTGCCCCGTTGGGACGGCGACACTTCGTGATCGGCGACAAGATTCACCACTACCGCATCGTTGAGAAGCTCGGCAGCGGCGGCATGGGCGTGGTCTATCGAGCGATCGACGAGCGTCTCGACCGCCAGGTTGCGCTGAAATTCCTGCCGCCGAGCCGGCGCGACGATGTCGCCCGCGAGCGTCTCCTTCAGGAGGCGCTCGCTGCCTCCGCCCTCGAACACCCGAACATCTGCACGATCTACGAGATCTCAGAGAGTGCCGAGGGCGATCCGTTCATCGCCATGGCGTTCTACGCCGGCGAGACCCTCGACGAGCGACTGGAACGCGCCGAGGGTCGGCCGCTGGCGCACGAAGTCGCTCTGTCGATCGCGCGGCAGGTGGCCGACGGCCTCGCCGAGGCGCATCGATGCGAGATCGTGCACTGCGACGTCAAACCCGCCAACCTGCTGATCACCGACAACGACAAGGTCAAGATTCTCGACTTCGGCGTTGCCAAGCTGCCCGGCCCGCGGGCTCGCTCGGCGCTTGGCACAATGCCGTATATGTCGCCTGAGCAGCTGTCCCGGCAGGCGATCGATCGGCGCACGGACATCTGGTCGCTCGGCGTCGTCCTCTACCAGATGGCGACCGGCGAGCGGCCCTTCCGAGCTCGCGATCGCGAGGCGCTGAAGGCCGTGATTCTGCAGGAGGAGCCGGAGCCGACACTGCGCTACGACGCACCGCAGAACATGCGCCTGCGGCAGATTCTGCGCTGGTGCTTGGCAAAGGACCCAGAGGATCGCTACCGCCACGCTGCCGAGCTGCTCGCCGACCTCGAGAGCGAGGTGGACTCGGCGCCGCGCGGCCCAGGGCTCATCGGCGATCCGGCCGCCCAGCGACCGGCGCCCGCAACGCGCACGCCGGTGCCGGCGGATTCCGCCGACGCGCGCATCGATCAGCGAGCGCTGGGCGGCGCCTCGCGTCCGCGGGTCCCGACCGTAGTGGTCGAGACCTTCCGCGACCTCAGCCGAGACAGCGACCAAGCTCACCTCTGCTACGGCCTCGCGGAGGAGTTGATCGCCCGCCTGACACCGCGAGAGGGCCTACGCATCGCGACGCGCACGCCGACCGGAGTCGATCTCGCCTTGCGCCATCCAAGCGCCGATTTCTTGCTCCAGGGCAGCGTTCGGACCTCGCATGACCGTGTGCGCGTGACGGCGCGCCTAGTGCTCGCCGAAGACGACACGATCCTCTGGTCGGCGACCTACGACCGACGCCTCGATAGCCTGTTCGACATCCAGGACGAGCTGGCCGAACGCATCGTCGAGGCGCTCGAAGCCCCGCTCGCAACGCCGAATCGCCAGCCGCTGGAACGCAGCGATCTGCCTCCGCCGCGCCGCGCCGGCAGCTTCGAAGCACAGAATCTCTACCTCAAAGGCCGCCACTGCTGGATGCGCCGCTCCGAGCCGGAGATGCGGCGGGCGATCGACTACTTCCAGATGGCTCTGGCGCGCGAGCCGGGATTCGCCCGCGCCCGTGCCGGTGTTGCCGATGCCTACGCGATGCTCGGCGCCTACGGCATGGCGCCGCCCATGCGGGTGATGCCGCGCGCCAAGCAGGCGGCGATGGAGGCCCTGGAGCATGATCCGAAGTCGGCCGAGGCCCTGACCTCACTCGGCTGCGTGCTCTCTTGCTACGACTGGGACCTGGAGGCAGCCGCCGAAGCCTTCGAGCGCGCGCTGATGATCGATCCGCACTATCCGCTCGGCTACCAATGGCACGCTATGAACGTCCTGGTACCGCGACTGCAGTTCGAGAAGGCGCTGGACCAGCTCAGTCGCGCTGCGGAGCTGGATCCGCTCTCGCTCCCGGTGCAGACGTGCCTGGGCTTGCTCTTCTCCTACGCCGGGCGCGACGAGCAGGCAGAGCGAGAGCTGCGGCGCGTGGTCGAGGCGGACGATCAATTCTCCCTCGCCCGGTACTCGCTCGCTCGCCTGCTGGCCCGCATCGGCGATGACCGCGAGGCTCTCGAGATCGGCACCATCGGCGCCAAGATGGAGCCCGGACGCCCGGAAGCTCTCGTGACGCTGGCGATGGTGCATGCCGCCGCGGGCCGTCTCGAGCGGGCCTCGAGCCTGCTCGACCGCCTGCCGGAGCTGTCCAATCGGCACTACGTGCCGCCGACTCTTCTAGCGCAGGCCTATGCCATCCTGGACTATCAGGATCTCGCCATCGCCTCGCTCGAACGCGCGGTCAAGGTGCGCGCCGCCGACCTGATCTGGATCGGCGTCGAGCCAGCGTTCCAGGGTCTTGTCGACGTGGACGCGTTCCGTCGGGTGCTGCAGACGATCGGCCTGCCGGCGACCAGCCTGGCCGTGCGCACGGTCGGCTGACTCAACATCACCGCAACGCAGCCGGTCCGGCGTCGCGCGGTGGTCCACGTCAAGGCCCGGCGCCGGTCGTCACTCGCAGGCGAAGGCGTCCGTGTCCGTGATCGCGTCTGCCAGCCGGCCGAGAGGATTCTCGTAGACACGGACGGCACCGGTGACCGTGTCGGTGACCGTCATGGTGTAGGCCACGTTGGTGGTCGCCGCCGAGAAGACCCAGAACCGGTCGTTCAACGCGCAGCCATCGAGCGCCTTGACCAGCAGCTCCCAATTGTCGGGATTGAAGAAGTAGAAGAGCCCGGAATCTTCCGACTCGATCTCGACCCAGCGGCCGTCGCCTCGATTCAAGTCGAAGTCCTGCCAGGTGACGGTGACAGCAAACCGGTCGCGGCCGATGCAACGCGTCGTTTCCGACTCGACACAGGTGCCCATCTTCTCGACGCCGGCGGCTGCGGCAGCCGTGGGTTCGGCCAGAGCGTCGGTCGACATCGACGCATCGGAGAGCGCCCGCAGCGCATCCGGCGGGCTCGGCGGTGCCGTCGCTGCCTGCGGGCTTCCTTGCAACGGCACCGCGCAGGTTCGAAACGCCTCGATGTCGGACACGGCAGGCGAGGCGACACCAAGAGGGTTGAAATACGTTCGCACGAAGCCGCTCGCCGTGTCGGTAACGATCAAGGTGTATTCGACATCGGTCGTCGCCGCCAGGAACACCCAAAAGTGATCGTTCAGGCCACAGCCGTCGAGCACCTTGACCAAAAGCTCCCAATTGTCTTCGTCGAAGAAGTAGAACAGGCCGGAGTCGTCGGCATCGACCGGCGCCGGCACGGGCACCGCGCGACCGGCGCCGGCACCGTCCGCGAAGTCGCGCCACTGCACTTCAACCTTGAACCGATCCTCGTTGAGGCATTGACGCTCCGCGCCCGGCACGCACGCTTCGACCTGGCCGACGAAGGTCGTGGCGGTCGCGATGTTGGAGTAGGCAGACGGCCCGGTGACGCCCAGCGCCCGCACGCGGAACTGATAGGTCGTCGACGGGAAGAGGTCGAGAACGTCGGCCTGGCGCGTGCCGGCGGGTACCGTCACGACAACAGCGAAGTCGCCGAAGAGTCGCGCCTCGACCTCGAATCCAAGCTCGTCTGAGGAGTTGTCGCTCCACGTGACCCGCACTGAGTTGGACGACAGCGGACGGGCATCGAGGTTGCTGGGCGCGACCACACCGAGCGTGGTCGCCGCCGCCACGTTGGACGCTGTGGCGCCGGCCGAATTCACCGCCACGACTCGATAGGAGAACGTCGTGCCGCCCGGCAGGCCCGTGTTGGTGAAGCTCTGGGCGTTGGCGGCGAGCGTGGCGATGGTCGAGAAGTTGGTGGACGTCCCCGGCGCGCGTTCGACGCGATAGCTCTGCTCGTCCGAGGCATTGTCGTTCCAGTTCAGAGCCACGGAGTCGAAGCCCGGCGTCGCTGTCAGGCCGCTCGGCGCGGCGGGCGGGGTTGGGGCCTGCGTCGAGCCGTAGAGGAACGCAAGACCCGCGCGATCGTCGACGCGGAGGCTGGCGCCGCGCCCGTCACCGTGGATTTGCGCGCGCATCAAGGCTTCGTTCTTCTCCGCCGTGTTGCACGAGCCCGAGTCAGCATCGCCGCAGGAATGTCGCAGGCCGAGCGTGTGGCCAAGCTCATGGGCGAACGTCTCCTCCGCCCGCCGGTTGAACGCGAACCAGCATTCCAGACCTTCGTTCGTGACGACATCGCCTTCAATGATGGTCGTGAAGGTGCGTCCGTCGAATTCATGTCGCGCCGAGGTGAACCACGGCCCGCCAATTGCGATCACGCCGCCGTTTGGGCAGAACGGCCCGTCGAAGCTCGGATTGTTGTTCGGATCAGCAAAAAGAACCGTGTTGAGATTGTCGCTTCCCCCGTCCCGCAGGCCCCCGGTGGAAGTCGTGGTCCCGCCGTAGCGCAAGCGAATCGGCGTCCCGGGATCGTTGGTCCAGGCGGCCAGCGCGGTGCGGACCTCATTGAAGCCGCCGCCCGGTAGACCAGGCTGTCCACCTTCTTGGGCGAAGAACGTCACCTGCGCGTTGGAGTCGAACTGACGCCAACGGCCCGGAAAGCCGTTGAGCAGGAAGGTCGTGAACTTCTTCGGCCGTTCGAGCTGGTCCACCGATAGATCGTCGCGCCAATAGTCGGCGGCCGGAGCCTCCGCTGACTTCGCGGTCTGGACAGCTCGCACCCAGGCGCCGAAGCGATCGAGATCACGCGGGCGCTCGGGCTCGATCGTCCGGCCTGGCAGCTCAATCTCTTCCGACTCCGCGAAGGACCGCCAGGCGACGCGCTTTCCCTCCACTGACGTCAAGTGGAAGACGCCCTGATTCACGAAGAGAGGCCGGTACACGCCGCCTGACTCTTTGACAAGGAAAAGAAGCGCCCGTTCTCCCTGTGCGAACCGCGGCGCGCCCCAGATGGCCAGATGCTTGCCGTCGGAGCCTTCACCGCCCGGGACGCGGATGACGAGAGGACTCGCCGCCGGCTCCGGCCCGCTCACCACTCGCACGACGGCCGCCCGCCAGTCGGTCGAGGGCATCGAGGCGCCCCGAGCGAGTGTCGACTCTTCGAATTCGACCTCGACGACCAGGTCGGCCGAGCGGGTGAGGTGCTCGTCGGTGACGCGGGCGAAAAGAAGCGCCTGGGCCGCTGAGACGAGGAAGGCGGAGACGGCGATAAGCGTGCTGACGTGGACGGCGAGCCGGCGCATGGAGATCCTCTCCCGATGAAGGCGGCGCCGGGCGGGTGGCGCACTCGATGAAGTTGTCATCGCAGCATAACGCCACATTGATGAACGGCTATTCCTTGACGGTCACAAGGCGCCGCACCGCCGACGTCACCAGGTGCGGCCTCGGCCGGTGCCCCTCGCCGGCGGCTCAGACCTGCTCGAGCGCTCGTTCGAGGTCTTCCTGCAGATCGTCCGGGTTTTCGATGCCGACCGAGAGGCGCAGAAGGTTGTCGTCGATGCCGAGGTCGGCGCGGACCTCGGCGGGAACGGACGCGTGGGTCATGATGGCCGGATGGTTGACCAGACTCTCCACCGCGCCAAGACTTTCGGCCAGCTGGAAAACCTCAACGCTTTCGGCAAACCGACGCGCCGCGTCGAGGCCACCAGTGACGGTGAACGTGATCATGCCGCTCGTGCCGCGCATCTGCCGTCGAAACAACTCGTGCTGCGGATGGCTTTCGAGCGCCGGGAAGATCACGCCCTCGACCTTGGGATGCTGGTCGAGATAGCGAGCGAGAGCGAGCGCGTTGCTCTGATGACGCTGCATGCGGATGTCGAGCGTCTTGGCGCCGCGCAGGGCCAGATAGCTGTCGAACGGGGACATCACCGCGCCGACGGCGTTCTGCAAGAACCGCATTCGCTCGACCAGATCCTCACGCGCTACGGCCACGACCCCGCCGACCGAGTCGCTGTGTCCGTTGAGGTATTTGGTCGTCGAGTGCATCGCAATGTCGAAGCCCAGCTCGATCGGCTGCTGGAAGATCGGCGATGCGAAGGTGTTGTCGCACACCAGAATGACGTTGGGGTTGCGGGCTCGCGCCAGCTCGGCGACGGCGGCGAGATCGACCAGCTTCATCATCGGATTGGTCGGTGTTTCGACCCAGACGAGGGCGGTCTCCGCGGTCAGCTCGCGCTCGGCGACATCGGGATCGCCGAGATCGGCATAGACCACGTCGAGCTGCTGGCTGCGTTCACGCACCTGCGACAGCAGGCGCCGTGAACCGCCGTAGAGATCATCGGTGGCGACCACTCGCGCGCCGGCGTCGACCAGCTCGAGGGTCGTCGCCATCGCGGCCAGGCCCGACGAGAACGCGAACCCACCGCAGCTCGGATCCTGTGCTTCGGTGATCGGCGAGCCTTCGATCGAAGCCACCAGCCGCTCGAACGCGTACCGCGTCGGGTTGTGCGAGCGCGAGTACTCAAAACCACGATGCTCGCCTGGCGCGCTCTGCGCATAAGTCGCCGATGTGAAGATAGGCGGCATGACCGCGCCGGTCACGGGCTCGGGACGCTGGTGACCGTGGATCACGCGGGACGCGAGGCGAAGATCTCGGGATCGGGACATCGATGGAGCTCCTGGAGGCTGATGCGCCGCCAGCTCGGCGGCGCTGTCCGGGCGGACTCTGGGGCCGGTCTCGACGACCGGTACCGGGCGCGACGGCGGGCAGCATACCTTCGGTCGACGGATCGACGGCGTCTTCGACTCGAACGTTCTCAGCACCGACACGACGATTCTCAACTTTGAGAATCGTCAGCCTCCAACTCCGCGTCGGCCGGCCAAACCGACGAATTCGCGGTTGGCATCACCCTTGCTAATCGCCGAGGACGAGCCGGAAACTCACCTGCCGCGGAGCGCCGACGACTCACCATCGGCGGCGCTTCGCGGCGATCCGTCGGCATCCCTTCACGGCCGCGCCGCGTGCGACGCCGGTGATACCATTCGGCCGTCGGCCCGCCTCTGCACCTCCCCCGATCCTGTTCGACGCCTCCGCTGCCGGCGTGCCACCCGTCGCGCGAGAGGTCGATCTCATCGGCGCGGGCCGGCGCGAACTCGACGCCGGAAGGGACCCAGCACGATGACTCAGTTCGATCGTTCGTCGGAGCCTCCGACTGGAGACCAGCCGTCGCCGCGACGCCGAGGCTGGCTGGCCGCGCTGGGAGCGCTCGGCTTGGCCGCAGGCGCAGGTCTCGCTCTGTGGAAACGGTTGGAAAGCGCGCTGCACGAGCCACCTCGAACGGTGCAGCCCGCGCCGACCCCGCATGCGCCGGCGCGCGCCGCGACCACAGAACGCCGCACCGAGTCGGCAGAGGTCAACGCTCGCTCGGCCGCGAACGACCCGGCGCCCGCCGAACGCACGGAGGGCCGACCAGCGAACCCACCGGCCGCCGCCGTCTCGGCATCCGAACCCGAGTTCAGCGAAGACCCCGAGTTCAGCGAAGACATCGACACGACCGACGGCCGGCCGACGCTGGTTTACCACCTGAAGCCGGCCGAGCGCGGGTGGCAGATCACTCTCGAAGACGGCACGGTGCAGGACGAGCACGCCACCAAGAAAAGCGCCCTCGACGCCGCGCGCAAGATCGCGCGCGATCACGAGCCCAGCCGGCTGGTGATCTATCGACTCGACGGCAGCGTGCAGAATCGTTACACCTACGGCGGCTGAGGCGCCCGCCCCTGCGCGCCGACCGAGCGGCTAGGCAGCGCGCGGCCGGCGGACGCCGTTTCGAGAACGACAGGCCAGTCGGCGTCAGGGCACCGATCCGCTCGGCAACTCGAGTGCGTACAGCTCGATCTCTTCGCCCTCGTCATGGAGCGACCGCCGACCGCGGGCGACGAAACCGAGCTTCGACAGGACCCGCGCCGAAGCGTCGTTTCCGGGCGCGGTGATGGCCAGAACGCTCGGTCCGAGATCGAGCCGCGAGATCGCGTCGTCGAGCACCCGGCGCGAGGCCTCGGTGGCGTAGCCCCGCCCGCGCGCCGCGGCAAGAAACGCAAAGCCGAGATCAAAACCCTCGAGCTCCGCGCGTCGGAGCAGGCCGCAGATCCCGACCGACGCGCCACTTGCCTTCTCGACCACCGCCATCAGACCGACGCCGTGACGCTCGAACATGGCGTCCGGTCCGTCGATCACGTAGCGGATCGCCTGCTCGTACCGGCGGACCCCGCGGTCGCCGATCTGGCGCAGGAAGTCTGGATCGTTCAGGAGCTCCAACAAAAAGTCGGCGTCGGCGGCCGTCAGGCGACGGATTCTCAGGCGGTCGGTTTCGAGCATGCTTCTACCTCCCTCCGATCAGAGATAGCCGAGCGCCTCGAGGTGCGCCGCTTCCTCGGCGTCGATCGTCGCCGACGGCGCCTCGGTGTCGGCAGCCGCGCGCGTCGCTCGCTGCCAACGGCGCAACAGTCGCTCGAGGCGCGCCACCTCCACGGGTCGCTGCGCAGCGAGATCGCGGGTCTCGCCGGGATCGGCCGCCAGATCGTAAAGACGTGACGGCTCGATCCGATGCCACCACAGCTTGAGATCGCCGTCGATCACCACCCGCCAATGTGTTCCGGCGAAGGCTGGCCGCTCGCGGCTCGGAACGCGCAAATCGACACCCGGCAGGCCTGAGGTCGGCAGGCCGGCGGCCGACAGGAGCGTCGTCGCGACGTCGAGGCTGCTGGTCGTGCGGTCGATCGTGACACCGGCGCGCTCACCCGCCGGCCATTTGATCCACAGCGGCACGCGCAGCACTTCTTCGAACGGCGAGCCGTGCAGCATCCGGCCGACCCCGTGCAGCGACTCGCCGTGATCGCTCGTCACCACCACCGTCAGGCGGTCCCACAGGCCGCGCTCGCGCAGCCGAGCGACCAGCCAGCCGAGCGTCGCGTCGAGATCGGCCACGCCGCGGTGGTAGAGCGAGCGGAGCAGCTCGACCTCGCCCGGCAGGATGTCGATGTCCCCCGTCTCAAGCGCCTTCAGGAGGCCCGAGGCGCAATGCGCCTCCCGGCAGCCGTAGCGCTCGACGCCGAGGGCGGCGCCAGCCTTCGTTGCGTCCGCCTCCAAGCTCTCGTACGGCAGGCGACGAAAGTCGGAATGAGGGTCGAACGTATGCAGGAAGAGAAAGAACGGCCGATCGGCGAGCGCATCGAGGCTGGCCGCGGCCGCTCGCACCTGCTTCGGCGCCGACCATGGAACCGATCGATAGCGCTCGAATCCGCGGTCGAAGCCAAACTTTGGGTTCAACCACACGCAATCGTGAACCAGGCCCTCGGTCGCCCAGCCGGCGTCGCGGAAGCGCTCGGCGAGCGTGGTCACGGAGGGCCGGAGGGCGTCTTCTACGTTCACCGCACCGTGCACCCGCACCGGCTGACCAGTGAGCAGCGTCCCGTGCGACGGCTTCGTCCACGGCGCACCCGAATAATGGCGGGTCATTCGCTGGGACTGGACGCGCAGCGCGTCAAACGCCGGCATCGGCAGAACGGGCGGCTCCACCGCGTCCGCGCGCAGCGTGTCGATCGAGATGAGAAGGATCTGACGGCCGGCGAGATCGTCAGCAACCGCGTCCGGTGGAGGCGATGCGGCGCGGCCTTCCAGGATCATCTCCTGAACGTCGAACGCGCCGCCGACCGACCGCAGGCGCAGTCCTCGCGCTGGCGCGGGATCCAGCGGGATCGTGGTGCGCAAGATCCCTCCGGCCTCGACGCGGTGTTGCCATCGATGGGTCTGGCCGCCGGCGTCGCGCCAGCGCAGCCGCAGCTCCGTCGAGCGCTGGCGAGCGCAGCCTTCGAGCCGGAGCGTCGCGACGGCCTCGGGATCGACGACGGGCCCGGAGCTGTCGAGAACGTCGAGCGCGATGTCACGACGAGCGGCGAGCTGAATCCCCTGCCGAACGACGTCACCGCAGAGGATCGGCTCCAGCGACGGGACGGCCGCCTCGACCGGCGGGCCCCCGACGGGCGAGTCCATCCGAAGGCCGCCGTCGACCAGGAGGTCTTGCCAGCCGCGGCGATCCACCAGGTCCTGATTGGCGGTTCCGCCACAGCCCCCGGTGAGCACGCCGACCACCACAAGCGCCAGGAGCGGGCCTGAACGAATCAGCCAACCACACGAATGCGTCTCGCGGCTCGCCCGTAGAGCGACAAGATGATGTCGAAGTGATATCATCTCGATGTCAAACCTTCGAGCCCATTCTGAGGAGGTCGTCCATGAAAGAAAATGTCGCCCGCTCTGGCGCCGGCATCCCCTGGCTGATCTGTCTGATTCTCTTGTTCTTCGCGTCGATCGTCGGAGTCGTCGCCTCGGCGCGCGCCGACTTCGTCGCCGGCTTCGTCTTGTCGATTTTCTCGATCGCCTTCATCGTCTTCCTGATGCTCGGGCTCTATATGGTCCAACCGAACCAGGCGCGCGTGCTCCAGCTCTTCGGCGCCTACCGGGGCTCCGTCAAGGAACCAGGCCTGCGCTGGAACAACCCGTTGTTCACGAAGCAAAAAGTGTCGCTCCGCACGCGCAACTTCGAGACCGGCCGCCTGAAGGTCAACGACAGCGAGGGCAACCCGGTCGAGATCGGCGCGGTGGTCGTCTGGCGAGTGTACGACTCGGCAGAAGCCGTCTTCAACGTGGAAGACTTCGTCAACTACGTGCACGTCCAGAGTGAGGCCGCGCTGCGCACGCTCGCCACCAACTATCCCTACGTCACACATTCGGAGGGAGCGCAATCTCTCTCCGGGAACACTGCCGAGATCTCCGAGCGCCTGCAGGTCGAGGTTCAGGAACGACTCGAGAAGGCCGGCATCGAGGTGATCGAGACGCGCATCAGCCATCTTGCTTACGCCCAGGAGATCGCCGCCGCGATGCTTCAGCGCCAGCAGGCGAGCGCGGTGGTCGCGGCACGCTCCGAGATCGTCGAAGGCGCGGTCGGCATGGTCGAGCACGCGCTGGAGATGCTCAACCAGCGCCAGGTCGTCGAGCTCGACGACGAGCGCCGCGCGGCGATGGTGTCGAATCTGCTCGTCGTCCTGTGCAGCGATCGCCACACTCAGCCGGTGGTCAACACCGGCAATCTTTACCACTGAGCGAGTGCCGGGCCGCAAGGGATTCGCTCTGCGCCTTCCTCCCGAGGTCTACGCCGCTGTCCGGCGTTGGGCCGAGGATGATCTGCGCTCGATCAACGGGCAGATCGAATTCCTCCTGGTCGACGCGCTGCGAAAAGCCGGGCGCTGGCCGCCACCGACCGAGCGGCCGGGCGGCGAAGATGGCGATGAAGACCGCGGTGGCGGTGACGAGACTGACGAACCAAAGATCGGGAATGAGCCGGGCTAGAATGCCGGCTCTTTCGTTCTTGTCCCGCCGTTAGCTCCGCAACCGCACGCGCGGTCGCGCCACCCCCCGATTCTGGAGATGCAGATGAGCCAAGACTCTTCGTTTCACGGCAACTTCGTCTGGTACGAGCTGATGACCACGGCGCCCCAAGAGGCGCTGGACTTCTACGGCAAGCTGATTGGCTGGACCCACATGACCGACGATGTCGCCGGCATGCCCTACACCATGGTGGTCAACGGCGAGCGCCCGATCGCCGGCGTCATGGAGCTGCCCGCCGAGGCGATCGAGGCCGGCGCGCCGTCCCATTGGCTCGGCTATGTCGGCGTCGAGGATGTCGACGCGACGGTCGCCAAAGCCGAAGCCGCAGGATCGACAGTGGTGGTTGCGGCCATGGACGTGCCCAACGTCGGCCGCATGGCCGTCCTGCATGACCCTCAGGGTGCGGTCGTCGCGGTGTTTCGTCCGGAAGGCGACGACATGAGCGCGCCGGCGGCGCCGGGCGCCGGCGATTTCTCTTGGCACGAAATGCTGGCGGACGACTGGGAGAAAGCCTGGAGCTTCTATTCCGACTGGGTCGGCTTCGAGGCCGGAGAGACCATGGACATGGGCGAAGCCGGCAAATACCACATGTTCCATGCCGGTGGCCGCCCGCTCGGCGGCATGTACAACAAGCCGGCCGAGGTTCAGGGACCGTCGGCCTGGCTCTACTACGTCACTGTCGAGAATCTCGACGACGCCGTCGCGCGCGTCGCGGAGCTCGGAGGCCAGGTCCTCGTGGGCCCGATCGAGGTCCCGGGCGGCGACCACATCGCGCAGTGCATGGATCCGCAGGGCGCCGCCTTCGCCTTGCATCAGGTCGGCTGACGACCGTTCTCGACCGCCGATCGCCGACCCGTAGTCGGCGATCGATCCGACGCCACGCCGCTCACGCGGCGTGGCGTCGTGCTTTCGCCAAGACCGGGGCCAGGAATCGACCGGTCTGACTGCCGGTGTTCTGAGCCACTTCTTCGGGCGTCCCTTCCGCGATCAACTCACCGCCACCGGCCCCGCCTTCCGGTCCGAGATCGAGGATCCAATCCGCCGACTTGATGACATCGAGGTGGTGCTCGACGATGATCACCGTGTTGCCCTTGGCGGTGAGGCGCTGCAATACGTCGAGGAGCTTGCGCACGTCTTCGAAATGCAGGCCAGTGGTCGGCTCGTCGAGCAGATAGAGGGTCCGACCGGTCGAACGCTTCGCCAGCTCAGTCGCCAGCTTGACGCGCTGCGCCTCGCCGCCGGACAACGTCGTGGCCGGTTGCCCGAGCTTGACGTAGCCGAGCCCGACATCGGAAAGCGTCTGAAAGATCCGCTTCGCCGCCGGCACGTTGGCGAACACCTCGAGCGCCTGTTCGACCGTCAAGTCCAGGATCTCCGCGATGTTGAGGCCCTTGTAGCGCACCTGCAGCGTTTCGCGGTCATAGCGCTTGCCGCCACAGACATCGCAAGTCACATAAATGTCAGGCAGAAAGTGCATCTCGATCTTGATCTGACCGTCGCCCTTGCAGTGCTCGCAGCGACCACCGGCGACGTTGAACGAGAACCGGCCCGGCTTGTAGCCGCGCATGCGCGCTTCCGGAGTCTTGGCCATCAGGTTGCGCACGTGGTTGAAAACATTCGTGTAGGTGGCCGGATTCGAGCGCGGTGTACGGCCGATGGGGCTCTGATCGATCGAAATCACCTTGTCGACGTGCTCAAGACCGTCGATCGTGGAGTGCTCCCCCGGCCGATCCCCGGCACGATAGAAGTGTCGGGCCATCGCCTTGTGAAGGACATCGTTGACCAGGCTCGACTTTCCCGAACCCGAGACGCCGGTCACGACAGTCAACAAGCCGACCGGAAACGCCGCCGTGACGTTGCGTAGGTTGTTGTGGCGCGCTCCGCGCACGATGATCCGCTTGTCGCGATCGATCGGCCGCCGCTCCGGCAGCTCGATCGCTCGCATGCCGGACAGGTACTGACCAGTCAGCGACGCAGGGTCGGCCTCGATCTCCTGCGGCGAGCCTTGCGCCACCAACTCGCCGCCGTGCACACCGGCGCCCGGCCCGAGGTCGAGGACATGGTCGGCTGCCAGAATCGTGTCCTCGTCGTGCTCGACGACCAGAACCGAATTGCCGAGATCGCGCATGCCCTGCAGTGTGCGAATCAGCCGTGCATTGTCGCGCTGGTGGAGACCGATCGACGGCTCGTCGAGCACATAGAGGACGCCCATCAGCTTCGAGCCGATCTGCGTCGCCAGTCGGATGCGCTGAGACTCACCGCCCGACAGCGTCGCGGCCGACCGATCGAGGGTGAGATAGCCAACGCCGACGTTGACCAAGAAGCTGAGCCGATCCTGGATCTCCTGCATCACTTTCGCGACGATCGAGCGATCCCGCTCCGACAGCTCGAGATCGAGAATCACCGAGTGCAGCTCGTCGACCGGCAGCGCCTCGAGCTCGTCGATCGAGTGCTCATCGACGCGGACGGCAAGCGCTTCCGGGCGCAGCCGCCGACCCTTGCAGCTCGGGCAGATCTGCACCGACATATAGCGCTCGATCTCCGTGCGCACGGCGGTCGAGTCGGTCTCTCGATAGCGCCTCTCGAGGCGGCGCACGGCACCTTCGAACGATCCCTGCCAGGTATAGCTGGAGCGCTTGCCTTTGACTGCGAACTCCATCTCGCGGTCGCCGGAGCCGTAGAGCAGGATCTCGCGCGTCTTGGCCGGCAGCTTGCGCCACGGCGTCGACAATGAAAAGCCGAGCGCCTCGGCGACATTCTCGACCATCCGCATGCGCATCGAGCCCGAGCCCGGCTTCCACGGCGCCACCGCGCCGGCGTCGATCGAGCGCGCGGGATCGACCACGACCTTCTCCGGGTCGACACGCATCAGCGTGCCGAGGCCGGCGCATTCGGTGCAAGCGCCAAACGGGCTGTTGAACGAAAAGAGGCGCGGCGACACCTCGGGCAGGTTGAAGCCGCATCCCGTGCAGCCCCAGTTGCGCGACAGCAGCTCTTCGTCGCCGCCACGCGGCACCAGGAGCACCAGGCCGTCGGCAACACCAAGCGCCGTTTCGATCGACTGCGCGAGCCGTTTCTCGATCCCCGGCTTGACCACGAGGCGGTCGATCACCAGGTCGATCGTGTGCTTGCGTCGCTTGTCGAGCTTCGGAGGATCCGCCGAAAGATCGTAGATCTCGCCGTCGATGCGCGCGCGCACGAAACCCTCCCGCGCCATCTGCTCGAGCTGCTTGCGGTACTCGCCCTTTTTGCCCCGCACGTACGGAGCCATCAGCTCCAAGCGCGTGCCGGCGGGCAGGGCGAGCACGCGGTCGACCATCTGCTGCACCGTCTGCGGCTGAATCGGAATGCCGCACTCCGGACAGTGCGGAACGCCGATCGACGCGAAGAGCAGACGGAGGTAATCGTGGATCTCGGTGACCGTCCCGACGGTCGAGCGTGGATTGCGCGAGACCGACTTCTGCTCGATCGAGATCGCCGGCGACAATCCCTCGATCGAGTCGATGTCCGGCTTCTCCATCTGCTGGAGAAACTGCCGGGCGTAGGTCGAGAGCGACTCGACGTAGCGTCGCTGTCCCTCGGCGAAGAGCGTGTCGAAGGCAAGCGACGACTTGCCCGAACCCGAGACGCCGGTGATGACCACCAGGCGGTTGCGCGGAATCTCGACGGTGAGGTTTTTGAGATTGTGCTCGCGGGCTCCCCGGACGGTGATCATGTCCATGGCGGCGGATCGTAGCAGACGGTAGCGAGGCGGTAGTCCGGGGAAAGATGACCTCAAGAACCGCCTCGCGCGGCACCCGTCCGTCGGGTATCCTGGGCGCCCTCTTCGGGCCGATCGCGGCTCGCTCTCTGCCCACCTCCGGACCAGCGGCGGCTCTCATGACGACCGATTCCGAACGCGACACCAGCGATCCCGAGCTCGAGCGCAGGCTCGGCGTCTACCTCGCCGAACTCTTCGACGAGGTCATCGAGGAGGAGGGGCAGTTCTACGTCAGCTACGGCTCGACGGTGCTCGAGATCGGTGCGGAGGAGCATCGCGGTGAGGACATCGAGGTCGCCGACGGCACGACGATCGTGATCATGGCCTATTGCGTCCAGGGCGCCGAGGTCGACGAGGAGCTTGCGACCGCATTGCTCGAGGCGAACCACACGCTGCCCTTCGGCGCGTTCTCGGTCGTCGGCCGCGACATCTTCTTCTCACACACGCTCTTCGCCGACGACCTCGAGCGGCAGAGTCTGTTCCATGCCGTGGCCGCGGTCGCCGAGATCTCGGATCGCTACGACGACCGCATCGTGGCGCGCTTCGGCGGCCAGCGCGCGCTCGACCGGATTCGCGGCACCGGCGGCCGTCGGCGTCGGCGCGAGGGCGCGCGCGGCTGAGTCGCCGAACGTTCCGCAGCCAGAGCTTCAGTCCGGGCGCGTCCAGACCGGCGCGGTCTGCGACGGGAAAAAGAACGTCTCCGGAGCCTGATCTCCCGCCTCCTGCTCGAGGCGCGCGATCGCCGCTCGCGTCTCGAGGTTCCCTGGCGACTCGGGGTCATCGTACAGGCCGACGAACAGCGTCTCGAGCGCCTCTGCGTCGATCATCGCCCGCAGCAGGTGGCGGTCGCTCAGACCGAGCCGATGGCCATAGACGACCAGGTCGCCCTCGAGGCGGCCGAACGCGTCGAACGCAGCCGACAGGTAGCGATTGGCGCGGATGCGCTGCAGCTTGCGCTCCGCCGACCCCTCAGCGATGACGAGGGGGAAAGACTTCTCGCCGATCATCTCCCGGACCAGGTCGCGCAGACTTCGTTCTTCGGACCGCACGCGCTTGCGCGCCGTGAGGTCGCCGCCATGACTCATCGCGTGCTCGTAGAGATGGAGCGCGCCATGCAGAAAGAAAAGACGGACGTCGAGATCGGGCGTGAAGGTCCCAAAGGCGTCACCCTGGCGCCGCAGGAAGCCATCACGCCAGCGGGAACGTCCCCGCTGGTGGGCCGCCAGACAGCACCAGTAGAGCAGGAGATCGTAGTTGGTCGTGAAGACCCGGTCGAAGCGATCGAGGAAGTCCGCGACCACATCGACCCGTGTCGACATCGTGTCCCCCTCGCGCTCTGCGCCGTGGCCGAGGCCCGGCACGTGGTCCTGCTCGATTGCTGCCACCATCGCGTGGCGCGTGGCGGCGACGTCGTCGTCGATCTGCGGGTCGACCTGCGCTCCGCCGTAGTGCCGGTTGACCCAGCCGGCGCTCTCGAGCACCTCCATGACGACCTCGAAGCTGGAGGTTCCCAGACGCTCGAAAAGATCGCGGGCGATCTCCGGCAGCTCGAGGTTGGTGCGCTCGCGCAGAGCACGGTAGCGAAAGCGGTCGTCGAAACCGATGCTGAAGCCATTGCCGAGCAGCAGGGCACGCGACGGGCCGAGCCGATCGACCACCTCGTCGTAGCTGGCGAGGAGTTTCATCCGCTGACGATGCCGCTCAGCCGAACGGCAGGTTCACGAAGCCATAGCCGTAGAGCGCGAAGAGAACCAACAGCACGCCGAGAGAGACGGCCAAAGCCACCCACAGACGGCCGCGCGGCGGCGCGCCTTCAAGCCGCGGCTTCGGCACCGCCTCGGTGCCCGACCGGACTCGCCGCGCTGCGCGGATCCACGGGCCGTGTTCGCGCTTGAGATACGCGGGCATTGTGGCCGCGTCCCGTTGCACCTCGTCGAGCAGCCGGCGGGCCTCTTCCCCGTCTCCGCGGCGCAGCAGAAGCCGTGCGAGCCGCACTTTGGCTTCGGGCGGGCTGCGCTTGGCGAGGACCGCTCGGAGCTCCTCTTCGGCCCGCGCGTCATCGCCCGTTTCGTCGAGCGCTCGGGCGAGCGCCAGACGGGCGACGCCGAAGCGCGCATCGGGCTCGACGGCGATCAACTCCTCGAGCCGCGGCAGAGACTCGGCATAGCGACCGCCGCGCACCTGCAGAACCTGCGCGAAGTTGAAGCTCACGTCCTTGGGCTTGGCGCCGGCCTCGTGCGCCTCGCGCAGATGAGACTCGGCAGCATCCATCTTGCCGAGCGTCATCCACTGCTCGCCGGCCTCGGCGAGCACGGCGGGTCCGCGCCAATGACCAAGCTGCACCTGCAAATCACGCAGCTGGCGGCGCGCCTGAGCGCGGCGCGCGGCGGCCGGCGACAGCTGGCGCACGCTCCCCGCCGTCGACCACGGGCCGTACGACAAAGCAAAGTAGATCAGCGGACCGAAAGGCTGAAAAAACAGGACGATCAGCACCCACCACCACTCTGAACGCGTGCGGAGGATGTCGATCACCGCCACCACCGTCAGCACGGGTGACAGGTAATAAAGAAGTCCGAGGAGCGACACGGGGACCTCGGCGCAGCGTCAGCGCCGACGGAAGCTGTCGAAGGAGACCACGTTGGTGTCGGCTGGCAGCCGCTCGGGATCGGTCCCCGCGACCTCGTCTTCCGGCACCTTCTCTCCCGTCGCGTCTTTCCTCGGGCCGACGAAGGCGGACGCCATCTCGTCGACGTCCGCGGCGGCGGGCGCCGGATCGAGCGGCGTCGCCTCGCGGAGAACCGGCGCGCCGGTGGGGCGCAGGCCGGAAGCCGTCGTGTCGCCGACCTCCGCCGCCTCGGAGCCGGCGTCGAAGCGCAACAAGAACTGCTCCGAGGGATCGTAGAAGCCGATCATCGCCGCGAACGGCACCACCACCCGATGCGGCACACCGCCGAAGCGCAGCGTCACCGCGAATCCCGCCCGATCGACGTCGAGATCCCGGAAGTCGTGCTGCAGCACGATGGTGATCTCTTCCGGGTATTGCTGGCGCAACGATTCGGCCAGCACGACCCCCTCGGCGTCCGTTCGGTAGGTGATGTAGAAGTGGTGGCGATCCGGAATTCCGTGCTGCGCAACGAGCGTCAGCGTCCGGCGCACCACGTCGCGCAGCGCGTCCTGGATCAGGGCGGGATAGTCGAGAAGCGACATGAACGAATCTCCGGAAGGCTCGGAAGCGAAGGGGATCGTATCACCGCTCATTCTGCCGGTCGCTGCCTCTCGACATCGCCGGCCAGCCCTGGAGACCCCATGATGGATCCCCTCGCCCGTCCTCACCGTACTGGTGTGCACCATCGGTTCGCACTCGCCGCTGCGCTGCTCTGCCTCCTCCTCCCCGTCACTGCTGCCGCCTCCTCCGACTCGGAGACCCGCGACCCGAAAGCGGTCGAGATCGCCCAGAAGGCTCTCGACGGCATGGGCGGCGCCGACGCCTGGGCCGCCAGCCGCCACCTGGTTTTCGATTTCTTCGACTTCCGACGCCACGCCTGGGATCGTGAGACCGGCCGCCATCGACTCGAAGGCGCCACCCGCGAGGGTCAGAACTACGTTGTGCTCCACAACGTCAACAGCCGCACCGGGCAGGTCTTTCTCGACGGTGAGCTCCTCGCGGGTGACGCCGCGGCCGAATGGCTGGAGCGTGCCTACGGCGCCTGGATCAACGATGTCTATTGGCTCGTGATGCCCTACAAAGTTCTCGATCCCGGCGTTCATCTAGCCTACGAAGGCCGCGAGACGGTTGACGGCACCGAGCTCGAGAAGATCCGCCTCACCTTCGGCGAGGTCGGCCTGACCCCCGGCGACACCTATTGGGCATGGTTCGATCCCGAGTCCGGCCTGATGAGCCGCTGGGCGTATCACCTCGAGAGCTGGGAGGCCGATCGCGAGCCGACCGCCTGGGACTGGACCGACTGGCGGGAGTACGGCGACATCATGCTGGCCGGCACGCGCGTCCAGCTCGGTGAAGGCGGCACGTCGCGCGACCTGACGCCGATCGGCGTCTTCGATGATCTACCGGACGCGGTCTACACCTCGCCGGAGCCGGTGCCGTTCACGCTGCCGGAGCCTTGACCCCGATCCGCGCCGGCGGTCTTGACGACCTGCCGGCGCGGCGGCTTCAGTCCGCGATGAATTTATAGCCGCGCCCGTGGACCGTCAGCAGATGGCGCGGCTTGGATGGAACGTCTTCGAGCTTCTGACGGAGCGAGGCGACATGCACATCGACGGTCCGGGTCACCGGCGTCGCGTCGTAGCCCCAGACCTCGTTCAGCAGTCGATCGCGGCTCAGAACCTCGTCAGGATGCGCCACGAAGTATTCGAGGAGGCGCATCTCGAGAGCGGACAGCTCCACCGGCTCGCTGCCTTTGGTGACCGTGGCGGCGGTCCGATCCAGCCGGACGTCCCCGAAGTGCGCACGCTCACCGCCGCTCGGCATCGAGCGTCGACGGCGCAAGAGCGCGTCGACGCGGGCCAAGAGCTCGACCATCTCGAACGGCTTGGCGAGATAGTCGTCGGCGCCCAGGCGCAGTCCGACAACCTTGTCGATCGTCTCGCCGCGGGCGGTCAGCATCAGGATCGGCACCTCGACCCCCTGAGCGCGCAGATCTCGGCACACGTCGAGGCCGCCCTTCGAGGGTAGATTGAGGTCGAGAACGACAAGATCGAAGCCGCCGGCCGCCGCCGCCGCCTCGCCAGCGACACCGTCCTCCGCGATCGCGACCTCCGCCCCCTCGCCGCGCAGCCGATCACCGAGGGTGAGCAGGAGACTCGGTTCGTCTTCGATCAGCAGGATTCTGGCTCCAACCACGTCAAGCCTCCGAAAATGCGCCCACGGCTGCCGCAATCGGCAGCTCGAGGGTGAACGTCACACCTCGGCCGTCCGCTCCTGGGCCGACGCGGACACGGCCCCGATGGCCGACCGCGAAATGGTGCACCAACGCCAAACCCAGCCCGCCGCCCGGCGTGGCGCTGGCGGTCTTGCCGCGCCCGCGAACAAACGGCTCGAAGATCCGGCCACGGTCGCGTGGATCTAGGCCGGGGCCCCGATCCACCACTTCGACCGCGATCCGCCCGCCTCGGCGTGCAGCGGCGATCCGCAGCCAGCCAGAGCCATCTTCGCTCTGGCCGTGTTTGAGCGCGTTGGCGATCAGATTAGAAAGCGCCCGATCGAGACCCTCGCGATCGACTTCGACCGCCGGAAGATCCGCTGACACGTCGACGTCGACCGCGACGTTGGCAGCTTCGATGGCAGGGCCGAGAGCCGCCAGCACGTCGCGCACCGCCGCCGCAAGAGCGACCGGCTGCGGTCGATAGCGGAGCTGCCGGCTCGACACTCCGGCGAAGGCCAGGACCTGCTGCACGAGATCCGACAGCCGCCGACCCTCGCGCTCGACCAGCTCGCCATAGCGCGCCACCTGCGCAGGATCGTTGACGACCCCGTCGGCGAGATTCTGTCCGGCCGAGCGCAGGGCGGCCAGCGGCGTCAGCAGCTCGTGCGTCATGCCTGCAACGAAGTCGAGCTGGCGCGCCGCCAGCGCACGCGCGCGCGCCGCGCCGAGCGCCAAAAAGACCGCGGCAAGACCGAGCAGAGCCAAGATCGCCAGACCGAGCGCGAAGCTGCCGCGGCGCGCGCGCCGCACCGCGACATCGAGCGATCCCGACGGATGGTTGACCTCGAGGCTCCATGCCGCTGCTGGCGGGCCGAGCGCCATCGGCCGAAGCCGGCCGCTTGGTGGCCCGAGCCGCGGCGACGCACGAGCATCCGGACCGCGATCGAAGAGAGACACGACCACGTCGGGAGGCGGCCCCGGGGTCGAACGGACGTTCGTCGCCTCGACCGGTTCCGCGCCACCGATCGACCACCAGGCGGTCCCGTCGACCCGCAGGCGCACGGAAGCACCCAGCTCACCGTCACCGGTGCGAAAGTGCCGGTTCGCCAGCTCCGGCAGCAGCCGACCCCGCACCGCATCCCCATCGAGGCGCACGACCAGGAGCCCTCCGCCGGCGCGGCCGCGCGTCCGCGACCGCAGCCAGCGACGAGCGAAGCGCTCCGGGTTCGCATTGCGATTGGCGTCAGGCAACTCATCCTCGTCGCCATCGACCGTCGCATCGACTTCTTCTCGCGGCCCGCTGCGCGCGCCGCCCATCGGCAACACGAGAACCGGTGCGTCGTCGACAAGTCGCACTCCAAGGAGTCTAGAGCGCAACCGCCGACCCGCGAGACCCGACCAGGCCGAGACGCCACCATCGGACCACAGCGACGCGAGCGGGCCACCGGCATGCGGCTCGAGCCGGCCGTTCGGCCTCAACGACAGGTGCGCGCCTTTGCCATCGGGGAGAGGCATCAGGACCTCGATCGAGGCCAGTAGCTCGGGATCGGGCGCTGTCCACCGCCAGCGCTGACGCCCCGCGGCCAGCGCTGCGGCGAGCTGGTTCTCATCGCCGTGCCAGCCGTCGCTCCGTACGATCTCGGGCAGCAGCTCCAGCACCGGGCGGATCAACTCGCGTTCGGCATCCCGCGCGAAATCGACGGCGCCGGCGCGCAGGCTGGCGGCCGTCCGCAGCCGATCGGCCCTGGCCGCCTCGCCGAGCCACCGAAACTGCAGCACGGCCAGCACGCCCAGGAGAGCGAGCAGCAGCCCTAACGCAAGCCAGGGCAGCAGGCCAGAGCGGCGGGCGAGCCACGACAATCTCACCAACTCAGTATAGGGACCTTCGGACCATCTGCCGGGCGGGCGGCGACCAGCTTTACACCCTTGACGAAGTTCTTGCGTGCTGCTGAAGACTCGAACACGACCGCTTCCTAGGATGGGGATGGCTCGAAGGACGAGCCGCTCGACCAGGAGAATCCCGATGACCCATCGATTCCAAGACAGTGTTGAAAACACATTTCAAGACTCATCTGCGACGCGCGGCCGAGGCGCACGCTTCACGTTCACTCATGTCGTTGTTCTCGTCGCCTTCGTAGCGATGAGCCTGCTCTCCGCTCTGGCCGTCGGCGCGCAGCCGCCCGAACAGGATCTCGACCGCTGGGACCGCTTCGCCGAGCGCTTCGACGCGGACGGCAACGGCGCAGTCACCGCCGCTGAGATCGCCGCCGAGTCGCGTCACTTCGCATTCCTCGACCGGAACGACGACGGAGCTGTCACCGAGGACGACTTCGACGCCCTGCCGCCGCGCGCCTCCGGCCTGATGCTGCGGGCCGCCGACGTCGATCGCAGCCGCGACATCTCGCCCGAAGAATGGAGCGCCTTTCTCGCCGAGCTCGACGTTGACGGCGACGGCACCGTCGCCGACGACGAGATCCGCGCGCTCGTCGAGTCTCGCCGCGGCGACCGTCGGGGTCCTGCCCGTCCGGGTCGCGATGGCGAAGCGGACCGCCCGCGGCCTCTCGATCTCGACGGCAACGGCGCAACCGAGATCGTCGAGCTGCAGATGGTCTATGACCAGCTGGACCGCAACGGTGACGGCTCCATCACCGCCGACGAGATGCCACCACGCCGCCTCCGCGGTGGTCCGCACCCTCGACAGCGCGCCCGCTTCGGCGCCCGCCTGCTCCGCCTCGCCGAGGTCGACGGGGACGGAGCGGTCCAGCGCAGCGAGTGGACTGCCTTTCTCGACGCCGCGGACGCCGACGCCGACGGCATGCTCTCCGGCGCCGAGCTGGCTGCTTTCGCCGATCGCGAGCTGCCCGACCGGCCCGGAGCCGGCGAGCGCTCGGTCGACGTCGACCGGCTGGCCGGCCTCTTCGACCGCGTCGACGCCGACGGCGACGGCGTCGTCACCCGCGACGAGCTTCGCCCGCGGCATCGGGGTCGTTTCTGACCAAGTTGCCGCGCGTTCTTGGCCGGCGCCGCTGCCGTTCGGCGGCGTCGGCCCTCTCGCCGTCCCGCCGACTCGCGTTGCGCGCCTCGGCGCACCCTCGCCTCCGCCTTTCTCTCCCCCATTGCACTCAGGAGCCGACCCCGTGATCTTCCAACTCCGGCTGCTTCCCCTGCTGCTGATGCTGTCGCTCGCCCTCTTCGTTCCAGCCTGGGCGAGCGCGCAGGAGCCAGCCCCTCCGACCGACGACACCGCCACCGACGCCCGACCTGAGCGCGGCGCCTTTCTGTTTCGGCTCGCCGATCGAGATCGCGATCGAGAAGTGACCCGCGAAGAGTGGGACAACGTCCTCGCCGACCTCGACGCAAACGACGACGGGCAGATCGAACGTGACGAGATCGAGACCCTGGTCAACGCACGGCGTGAGGAAGCCGGCCGTCGCGGCGGACGTGGCTTCGGTCGTCGCGGCGGTGACGACGCTCCGAGTCGCTTCGAGGTCGCGATGCTGAGCGAGGCCTTCGATCGTTTTGACAGCGACGGCGATGGCGTCGTCACCGGCGACGAGCTGCCGCGCCCGCCGCGGCGAGGGAATCGCCCCCGGTGATCGTCTCTCGTGATCTGCCGCGTCGATCTGCACCGAGGATCGACGCGGCGCCGAGGCGCTCGGCTCAGATCAGCGAGCTCGACTGACCACCGTCGACGTTCACACAGGCGCCGGTCACGAGACCGGCGCGCTCGGACGCCAGAAAGGCGACGACGTCGGCGACTTCTTGGACCGTGCCGAAGCGTCCGAGCGGCAGCTCCCGCTCGATGAAGGCAGCCATCTCCGCAGGCTGCTCGCGGCATCGACGATCCCAGCTGCCACCGGCGAAGCGGATCGAGCCGGGCGCTACGGTATTGACCCGCACGCCGGATCCGGCCAGCTCGAGCGCCAAGATCTTGGCGAAGCTGATCAAGGCGCTCTTCGTGCTGTTGTAGATCGCGAGGCCGGCACCGCCGGCCTCCCGGCCGTAGATCGAGGCGATGAAAAGGATCGAACCGTTGCGACGCTCGATCATTCCGGGCGCCGCCGCACGGGCAGCGCGAATGTTCGCCTGGACGTTCAGCGAGTAGATCCGATGCCAAGCCTCGTCGTCGACCTCGAGCACGCGGCCGCGGTGGTTGCCGCCCGCGTTGCCAACCACCACGTCAACGCAGCCGAAGCGTTCCGTGGTCTCGGCCACGAAGTCTTCGATCGCCGAGGGTGCCGTCACGTCGAAAGACCGCGTCAGCACCTCGGCACCGGTCGCGCGCAGCTCCTCTGCCGCCGCGTCCAGCGCCTCACGGCCGCGCGCGCAAAGCGCCAGCCGACAGCCCTCCTGCGCGAGCGAACGCGCGATGCCGAGCCCGATGCCGCGACTCGCGCCGGTGACTAGCGCAACCTTGCCGTCGAGGTGAAGATCCATCCGTGGATTGTACGGGCCGTCGAACTTTTTTCGGCGCGGTGCGTTTCGAGAGACGGTCTGCCGTTGCGCCGCTCCCTCGACTTCGTCTCAACGCCCGCCGTCCCGAGGTGCCTGTGTCCACTCTCTCCCGCCGCCTGTCTGGCCCGTCCGCCCAGCGCACGCCCTTCGCCGTCGCTTGGATCGTCAGCACTCTCGCCGCCCTCCTGATCGCAGGCTGTGGGCGCTCGACGGACCCGAGGTCCGGCGACGGCCACCTCCCGTCCGATCAGCCCGGGGGCGCGTCAACCGAGGTCGAGGCAGCGGACGCCGAGGCACAGGCCGAGGCAGCCGCGATCGCTCGGTGGCAGACGCGCGCTCCGCTCCTGACCCAGCGGCTCACCTCGATGCGCGAGGGCTACGGTGTCGGTGGCTTGGTCGCGGTCGTCGTCGCTGGCGACCAGATCCTGTGGGCCGAGGGAATCGGAGTCCAGGCCGACGGCAACCCGTACAGCGCCTCGACGCCGATTCAGCTCTATTCGGCTACGAAGTTCTTGACCTCTCTGACGCTGGCGTCGATGGTCGAGGACGGTTTGCTCGATCTCGACGCACCGATCGGCGACATGATGCGCGACGCTCCGCCTGCCTGGCGAACGATTCCGTTCTTTCGCTTGATCAACCACACCGCCGGTTTGCCGCGGCTGGTCCATCGCCCCGAGTTCGAGGCCCTCGCCGCCGATCCCGAGACCACCGCCGCTGATCTGATCGAGCTGCTGCGCCCCCTGCCGCTCGAGTTCGCTCCGGGCGAGCGCTCGAGCTATCGGCAGAGTGGCTACGCCGTCGCCGAGCACCTCCTGCATGAGGTGACCGATGCGTCCTGGCCCGAGCTCGTCGACCGCAACGTGCTGTCCGCGGCAGGCCTGAAGGCCCTCGAGCGCTCGTCGACCGCGGCACCCGGCGAGCCGTCGGCGCCGCTGCTCACCTCGGCCGGCTGGCATCGATCGACCGCCGACGATCTCGCGGCACTCTTTCGCGCCCTTCACGCCGGCGCGATCGTCGATCTCCCGATGCTCGAACGTCTGCTTTCGAACGATCGCTATGTGATGGACGGCTACGGCCTGGGCACGATTCTCGAGACTCTCGACGATGTCGAAACCTTCGGCCATCGCGGCGGCGGCGGACGCGCCACGATCCGCTTCGCTCCGTCGCGGCGCGTCACGGTCGGCGTGTTCACCGACCACGAGGACAACAAGGAGCTGGTCGTCCACTTGGCGGACCTCCTGATGCGCGAGGTCGCTCTCGGCGACGACACGCAGACGCCGATCTCGGCACCGCTTCTCGCCCGCCGCGACGCGCCGGCGGAGACGCTGCGAGCTCTCTATCGGCAGCTCATCGAGGGCAACGCGCACGATCCGGCGCTCGCCGAATGGACGCTCAACCGGCTGGGCTACGTCGCCCTACGTGCCGGCCGCGTCGACGACGCGGTCGGGCTCTTTCAGCTCAACGTGGAAGAGTTCCCTGACTCCCCGAACGTCCACGACAGCCTCGGCGAGGCGTTTGCGGAGCGTGGCGATCGTCGCCTGGCGATCGACAGCTATCGGCGGGTGCTCGATCTCGATCCAGACAACGCCCACGCCCTCGAACGACTGGGCGAGCTGGAGGGTGCCGGCTGAGGCCAGACTCAGTCGACGGTGGGATCGGCGACTGCTCCCGGCTCCGAGGCCGGCTGGTGGATTCCGTCCGGATCGACGCTGTGCGACCGCCGTTCGGTGAAGACGAGAAATCTGCCGATCGCCGTCGCCCGGCCGAAATGGCGCTCGTAGATGGGGATCAGCTCGGGAGGGACGGCGCTGAACGCCGGCGCGCGGTTGACCACGGCGACCGGCAGATCGGCGTCGACCACCAGCCGTTCCAGTCGCTCGACCGCCTGCGGCGTGCCGTAGTCCGGATCGAAGATCTCGATCAGCGTCGGCGTCGGATTGCAGCGCTCGGTTAGGAAGTAGATCTCCGGCGCCCCGGGCCCGGCGAGGATGCACGAACCCTCCGGCGAGCTTCTTCGGACGAGCTCGACGAGACCCCGGTAAATCTGCGCCTCCCGTGGCGCCACCTCGAGACTCGCGCGCGCGAGGTCGAGCGGTTGCATCGTGGTCTGCGGCTCGACGAAACGCGCCAGCTTCTCGGGATGGTTCAGGCCGTTCCACAGCGCGCCGAAGGCGAAGAAGAGGCCTGCAAGCACCGCGTGGAGGCGTCGTGGCGCGCGACGGTCCGCTGCAACGACATGGAGGTAGGCCACCGCGACGAGCGGCGCCGCGTAGGCGAAATAGACCGCCAGCGCCAGCGGAAATTGCACGATGCTGTGGAGGGCGGTCACCGCGAGCACCAAGAAGAGGTTCTGGCGCGCGGTCGTCGACAGCTCGGCCCGCCACAGCCACCACGTCCCAACGCAAGCGAGCATCGGCACCAGCGGACGGGCGGCAAACCAGACCAGCTGATACACCCGAGGATCGGTTCCCGCGGCGACGACGCCGACGGCCACGATCGCAAGCGCCCAGGCGACGGCCCGCGAGCGCACCCACCGGCCGCGCGCGGCAAAGGATGCGAGAAAGACGAGGGCGATCGGCCCGACCGCGATCAGCGTCCGGGCCGGCGGCAGCGGCACGGACGCTCGCTCGAGACGCTCCGAAGGGAAGTAGATCGCAGGATCGAGCAGCGTGGCGGAGGCACCCTGTGCGATGTACGGGATGGTCAGCAACGCCATCGGCAGGGCAGCGCCGAGCAGGAACGGCGCCGCCCGACTCACAAGGGCACCCAGGCGCGGCAGCGCGCTCGTCGACTCGAGAGCCAGCTCTCGCCGCACAAGATGGGCAGTGAGCAGCAGGGCCGGGAGCGCGAAATGCAGGAATCCCATCCAGGTCCACTGCTGGCCGACGAAGCGCAGAAGGACGAACGCGAACGCCATCAGCCCGCCGATCACGACGATCCGCCCGCTGGATCCTGCCGCCAGACGATCAGCGCGCGCGCGGCGATCTTGATCGAGGTGGACGAAGAAGAGGCAAGCCGCTGCCACGAAAAGCAGACCTGCGGACTTGATCGCCAGCGACGCGCCGGCGCATAGACCGGCCGCGACCAGGGGCCACGTCCGGCCGCTGTCGCGGTGGCGCAGCAGCAGCTCGGCGCCCGCCGCCGCCAGGACCAGGTTGTACCAGGACGGCATCGACTCGAAGTAGAGCGGCGGTCCCCATGACAGGCCGACCAGCACGGCAGCCGACGCGGCCCACGGCCCAGCGGCGCGCCGCGCCAGCGCGAAGAAGATCGGCACCGACACGACGACCGTCGCGTAGAGCAGCCAGCGTAGGTGCACGGCATCGACACCGAAGACGCCGAAGACACCGGCATGCAGAAAGGCCTGCCCGCCGGTGTACATATCGATGAAGTCACGGTGCGGCAGCTCGCCAGCGAGCACTCGCTCGGCCGTCTGCCCCAGCAGCCCGACATCTTGCGGCAGCCAGCCACGCCGCACCACCGGCAGCAGGGCGAGCGCCGAGAGAGTCATCGTCAAAAGCAGCGCGAGGCGATCGCGAACCGGCTCGGGAAGGGCCATGGCCGCGGCATTGTACGGCGGGCCCCGACGATCGACCGGGCCGACGGTCGAAGTCCATGAGCCGCGAACCGGCCGGATCGCAGCTCAGACAGTGAGGCGTCGATCGACCGACGCCGGTTCCGCTGTCGTTGAACGTTCCTGGAGAGATGTGATGCACCGGCCGACCGATCCCACCACCCTTCGCCGCGCGGCGCTGCACGCCGTGCTCGCCTCGACCCTCTGCCTGCTCGCCGTCGCCGCCTTCGCCGACACGCCGACCAACCACTTCACGGTGACGAACTCCTGCCCATACGATCTCTGGATCGAGCAGGACTTCAAATTCAAAACCCCAGACCCCATCGTTGTGCAGATTCCGGCTGGCGAGTCCTACGACTACGAGATCCCCGCCGAGGGCCTCGCCTCGACGCGCTTCTGGGCGAAGGCGAATTGCAACATCTACGGCTACGACTGCGCGGTCGGCGAGAGCGTCGGCGTGCCGTCGGCGCAGGCGGCGGGCCACCAAACCAGCCGCACCATCTACGACCCACCGATCGACAGCAAGTTCGAGGCAACCTGGGGCTGCCTGCTCGCCGATCCAAACGACTGCGCGGCCAATCCTTCGGCCCCGCAGCAGAAGCTCGGTTCAGCGACGTATTGGGACGGCTCCGCGGTCGACGGCTATACCTTCGCCTACACGATCGACGTCTCGCCCGCCGTGCAGGGAGGCACGCTCTCGTGTGCCGACGGCAACACCGGCCAGCCCCTGGCCGATCCATCGGTCGACTGCGGCAAGCTGCATCCGGCCGCTTGCCCAACGACGGAAAACCTCTCGACCGGTGGCGAATACAACAACATCAACGGCCACAACGTCACGAGCGTCAACCTGCAGTACCAGGCCTATACCGATGCGGCCGACGTCGTGGGCTGCTTCAGTCCGTGCACCAAGCTGACCTCGTCGCAGTGGGAGGGCTGGGCGACGGTTCTCGGCGGGCTCCAGCCGAACTCGCCGCAGGCGCAGATGTATTGCTGCCCGACGCCGCCGGTCAGCGCGGCCGACTGCCGCGCTGGCGTCGCCGCGACGAGCGAGTACCACGAGTCGATCCACACTCGGCAGAAGTGCAACGCCTACGCCTATGCCTATGACGACGGCATCGGTCTCGTGAAGTGCGAGGGCGCCGTCAAATACGAGCTGACGATCTGTCCAAACGGCAACTCGCTCAGCGTTCCCACGCAGCGTCGCGAGCCGCAGACCTTCTGCAACCCGAACACCTCGCCGCCGCAGGTCTGTCCGAACGGCACCGCCTGTCCGGACTGCGGCGAAGACGCCTGCCCCTGCCCTCTCTGAGCCCTCCGCGCGACGCTCGCCGCGGAGAGAGCCTCGCACCGGAGGCTCTCTCCGCGGCTTCCCGGCCCGCGCGCGTTCGAGTTGCCTTCCGTGACATGCGGCACCGCCCGACCGAGCACCCGAGACAAGAACCGATGTTGACAAGGAGAACGGCATGGCCAACGACACCAAGCCCTCCCAGAGCCCACGAAGCGAGCAGTCTCTCGACGATCTGAAGGCCTTCTGGACGCCGGAGCGCATGAAAGATGCAGTTCCGGCCCCGAGCCGACGGCCGGATGCCGGCGTCAAACGGGTTCGACGCGAGATCACCCAGCCGTCCGAGGAGTCGCAACACCGCTCACCGCCGCAGCGCCCGAGACGGGAACCGCCGATCGACGACGCCCGGGCGACCTTCTCTGCCGTGCCGGTCGCGGACGCGATGGTGTTCCCGTTTTCGACCGTCGGCAAGCTCTTCTACACTCAGAACGGCATGTCGTATGAGGCCTCGGCCGCGGTGATTTCCGGCAATACGCTGCTTACCGCGGCACATGCTCTCTTCGACTTCCCGAACCAGCAGTGGGCGCAGAACCTCCTGTTCGCTCCCGCCTATTGGGCCGGCCGGACGCCGCTCGGCACCTGGGGCGTCTCGGTCAGCTACACGCTGCCGGGATACAACACGACCGGCAACGACAGCTTCGATGTCGGCATGGCCACCACGACCCCGCAGAACATCGCCGACATCACAGGCTCTCTCGGCCTGATCGTCAACCAGGGCTGGAATGGGCTCGTGTGGCAGGCCTTGGGGTATCCCGCCTCTCCCTATCCACCCTATGACGGAACGCAGATGTGGTCGCTGACCGGGCCGTCGACCGGCCTCGACCCCGATGGAACCATCGCGGTCGGCATGAGAAGCAACTTCGCGGAGGGCGCCAGCGGCGGCCCCTGGCTGCTCGGCGGCGCGACGGCAAACGGGCTGAACAGCTACGGTCATCCCACGTCGCCGAATATCGAGTACTCGCCGTATTTCGACAGCGCCGTCTGGCAGATGTTCCTCGACGTCAGGAGCTGAGACACGGCCTCCCGGCCACAGAGCTCAGCGCCATCCCCGAGCGCGGCACGAATTTTCGGCCGCTGCGGCGAGGCGGGCTGACTCAGCCGTCGAGCGCCTCGGCGGCGGCAAGGTCGTCCGCCGCGGCGGCTTTGGTCGGCGGCTCGACGGCGATCGCCGTGCCGACGTTGGGCACGATGCGCCGGAAGAGGCCGGCGGCGGTATCCCACGCGTCGAGAATCTCGGCCGCGCGGGCGCTGCCGGTGAGATCGCGGTGGCGCTCGAGGAGACCTCGGAGCGTCTTTCGATCGTCGGCATCGAGCGGCTCGTCGCGCACGGCTCGCGGATCGATGCGGCGCCTGGCGAGGCCGGGAGCGTCCCAGACGTAGGCGCGACCGCCGCTCATGCCGGCGCCGAAGTTGCGGCCGATCTCACCCAGCACGACCGCCAGACCACGCGTCATGTACTCGCAGCCGTGATCGCCGCAGCCTTCGACGACCGCCGTGGCGCCCGAGTTGCGGACGCAGAATCGCTCACCGACCCGCCCGGCCGCGAAGAGCTCACCTGCTGTCGCACCGTAGAGAATCGTGTTGCCGGCGATCACCTGCTCGCCGGCCTCGAGTGCGGCGAGCTCCGGCGGACGCAGCACCACCCGACCACCGGCCAGCCCCTTGCCGACATAGTCCTGCGCCTCGCCGGCGAGGTGCATCTCGACGCCGGCCGGCAGGAATAGGCCGAAGCTCTGACCGGCCGCGCCCTCGCAGTCGATCCGCACCAGCCCGTCGTCGAGCCCCTCGCCCTCGGTGTCGAGTGCGATCTGCCCGGCCAGCCGGCCGCCGAGCGAGCGATCGCCGACGCCGACCTGTCGCCGCAGCCGCACGGGGCGGCGCAGCGCGACGGCTGGGCGCACCTCCTGCCACAGGAGGTCATCAAGCGTCGTCGGCCGGTCGAGGCGCGCCGTCTCGACCTGGCGGCGGGGTCGCGTGCCCGCAGGGTCCGGATCGACGAGCAGGGCGTCGAGCTGCAAGCCGTCGACCGGTGCGCGCTCCGGCTGCGGATCGAGGAGGTCGCGCCGGCCGACTGCCTCGTCGAGGGATCGCAGACCGAGGGCGGCAAGATGGTGCCGCACCTCTTCGGCGACGAAAAGCATGAAAGAGACGACCTGCTCCGGGGCGCCAGGGAATCGCCGCCGCAGGTCTTCGCGCTGCGTCGCGATGCCGACCGGGCACGTGTCGAGGTGACACTGCCGCGCCATGACGCAGCCGATGGCGATGAGCGGCACCGTGCCGAAGCCGAACTCCTCGGCGCCGAGAAGCGCCGCCACCACGAGATCGCGCCCGGTCTTCAGTCCGCCGTCGACCCGCAGGGCCACGCGCCCGCGCAGGTCGCTCGCCACCAGGGCTTCATGGGTTTCGGCAAGGCCGAGCTCCCAGGGCATGCCGGCGTGCTTGATCGACGAGAGAGGCGAGGCACCTGTGCCGCCATCGTCGCCCGAGATGAGCACATAGTCGGCTCCCGCCTTGACGACGCCACAGGCAATCGTGCCGACGCCAGCGAGCGACACCAACTTGACGCCCACCCGCGCCTCGGGATTCACCTGCCGCAGGTCGGCGATCAGCTGCGCCAGGTCCTCGATCGAGTAGATGTCGTGATGCGGCGGCGGCGAGACCAGCGGCACGCCGGCGACGGCGCCTCGCTGCTCGGCGATCTCCAGCGTGACCTTGTGGCCGGGAATCTGGCCGCCCTCACCCGGCTTCGAACCCTGCGCCATTTTGATCTCGAGCTCGCGTGCGGAGGCGAGATACGCCGGCGTGACGCCGAAGCGCCCGGAGGCGACCTGTTTGATCGCGCTGCCGGCCCAATCACCGGCCCGCGGCTGCCAGCGGCCGAGGAACTGCGGAACGGCGCCGCGCGCATACGGGCGGAAGCGATCGAGATGCTCGCCACCCTCCCCCGAATTCGATCGCGCGCCGAGCCGGTTCATGCCGACCGCCAGCACTTCGTGCGCTTCGCGCGACAGGGCACCGAGGCTCATGGCGGCGGTGGCGAAGCGCCGGACGATGCGGTGCGCCGGCTCGATCTGGTCAAGCGGCAGCGCTTCGGGGCCGCGGCGCAGCGAGAGAAGGTCGCGCAGCCGCGTCGGCCGACCGTCGTCGACCGAGTCGGCGTAGCGCCGATAGGCCTCGGCGTCGCCCGTGCGCACCGCTTTGTGCAAGGCCTTGAACACTTCGGGCCGAAAGCCATGATGCTCGCCGCCCTTGCGGAAGCGGAAGAAGCCGCGATCGATGAGTTTCTCGGAAACAGCCCCGCCAGCGGCCGCATCGCCAAAGGCCTCGCGGTGCATGGTCAGGACATCGCCCGCGAGCGTCTTGAGACCGACGCCGCCGACCCGGCTGGGCGTGCCCGTGAAGTAGCGGTCGACGACGTCGGCGTCGAGACCCAGCGCCTCGAAGAGCTGCGCACCGTGGTAGCTCGCCATCGGACCGACGCCGAGGCGCGACAGGATCTTGAGCAGGCCGGCCTCGAGAGCCTGCAGGTAATTCGCCACCGCGTCCTCGGCCGACAGCTCGAGCACCTCCGCGCGGCGGGTCACCGTCTCGAGTGCCAGATAGGGACACACGACGGTCGCCCCGAAGGCGAGCAGACAGGCGACATGGTGATCCTCGCGCGGCTCACCGCTGTGGCAGATGAGCGAGCAGCGCATGCGCTTGCCGACGCGGACGAGATGCTGGTGCACGGCCGAGGTGGCGAGAAGCATTGGAATCGGCGCGCGTTCCGCGTCGACCCCGCGATCGCTCAGCACCAAGAGCGACGCACCGTCGTCGAGCGCGCGCTCGGCCTCGAGGCAAAGGGCCTCCACCGCCCGCCGCAGCTCCGGCTCCCCCTCGGCGACCGCGAACGTGGCATCGAGCCGTGCCGAGCGGAAGGCCGGCTCGTCGAGCGCCAGCAGCCAGTCGAGTGTCGCGGCGGACACCACCGGCCGATCGAGGCGCACCAGATGCGCCGCCTCTGGGCGCTCCTCGAGAAGGTTGGCCCAGCCGCCGACGAAGGTGTCGAGGGAGAAAACGAGGCGCTCGCGCAGCGGATCGATGGGCGGGTTGGTGACCTGAGCGAATCGCTGCTTGAAATAGCTCGACAAGAGCTGGGGATGGGTCGAAAGCACGGCGAGGGGCGCGTCGTTGCCCATCGATCCGACCGGTGGCTTGCCGGTGGAGACCATCGGATCGAGAATCCGATCGAGCAACTCTTTGCTGTAGCCGAAGATCTTCTGCAGGCGCCGGCGATCGCTGCGTCGACCTGAACCAGAAGGGTCATTCTCGTCGGTGGCGCCGAGCGCCGCCGACTGCTCTGGCGGCCGGATCAGGTGTGCGTCGAGCCATTCGCGCCATGGCCGCGCGGTGGCCAGGCGATGTTTGATCTCAGCGTCGCGCAGCAGGCGTCCTTCTCCAAGGTCGACCGCCAGCATCTCGCCGGGGCCGAGCCGTCCTTTCTCCACCACGTCGTCATCCGGAACGTGCACCATGCCGGCCTCGGAGCCGGCGATCAGCAGGCCGTCGCGAGTGCGCCACCAGCGCTGCGGACGCAGGCCGTTGCGGTCGAGTCCGGCCGCGACGAGCCGGCCGTCGGTGTAGACGACGGCCGCCGGGCCGTCCCACGGTTCGAGCAGCGTCGCGTGGTAGTCGTAGAACGCGCGCAGCTCGGGGTCTTTCTCCGACCGGTCGCGGCTGGCCTCCGGCATCAGGATCGCCAGCGCGTGCAGCGGATCGCGGCCGGCCAGCACGAGCAGCTCGAGCATCTGGTCGAGCATCGCCGAGTCGCTGGCCGTCGCGTCGAGCACCGGCATGACCTGGTCGAGCGGCTCGAGAGCCTCGCACGCGAGCTGACTCTCGCGTGCTCGCATCCAGTTGAGATTGCCCTGAATTGTGTTGATCTCGCCGTTGTGCGCCAGGCCTCGGAACGGCTGCGCCAGCCGCCAGCTCGATCGCGTGTTGGTCGAGAAGCGTTGATGGAAGAGGGCGACCGCCGTCTCGACATCGGGATCGTGCAGATCGGGATAGAAGTCGCCGAGCGCGGTGGCCGGCGCCATGCCCTTGTAGACCAACACCCGACGCGACAGCGACAGCGGATAGATCGCCAAATCAGCCGCCGCCGCCCGCCGCTCGATGCGCCGCCGCGCCTGAAAGAGCCGGCGATCGGTGGCGGCACCCGGCTCATCAACGGTCGGGCGCAAGAGCGCCTGCGCCACGGCCGGTCGACTGGCGGCGGCCTCCTCGCCAAGAACTTTCGGATCGACCGGCACCGGCCTCCAAGCGAGGAACTCGAGCCCGCTGTCGGCGATCGCTCGCTCGATCAGGCGACGCGACGCCGAACTCTGACCCGAGCCGCGGCGCGGCAGAAAGAACGCACCGACGGCCAGACTCTCATCGACCGCGCCACCGCCGAGCCACGACAGCTCGCGAGCCAGCAGGCGCCGAGGAATCTGGATCAAGACACCGACGCCGTCACTCGTCTGGCCGTCTGCCGCCACCGCGCCGCGATGCGCGAGGTTCCCCAGCGCCTCGAGTGCCTTCTCGACCACGCGATGGCTCGGTCGGCCCGCGATGTCGGCGACGAACCCGATACCGCAGGCGTCGCGCTCGCGCGTCGTCCAATCGGCCGGGCTCCAGAGGCCGCGCGCAGGTGCGGCGCGGCGTTCGGGCGCAGTCGCAGACGTCGGAGCGTCCTGGAGCGATGCGGCGGTAGCGTCGGGCATGGCGGTCCTTTCGGAGTCGGCACGGCGACCGACGTCGGGCCGTCGGTCGAGGGGCATCTCGCGACCCGCGAACAGGCGGCCGAGACGCGTCGTGTCATTGCTGCGGAACGGCAAAATGCCGCTTTGCGGCAATGCTATCAGACGCACCGGCTCCGCAGTCGGACCGAGTGAGACCGACCGATCATCGACACCGATCGATCGTCGACGACGCCCGCGGCCCGCTAGCTGTCGGACGACTCGGCTGACGCCGGTTCGGCAGGCGTCACCGCCGCTGCGTCGACCTCCCCCGTGCGAATGCGCACGACCCGCTCGACCGGGGTGACGAAAATCTTGCCGTCGCCAACCTCGCCGGTGCGCGCAGCCGCCACCAGCGCCTCGATCGTCCGCTCGACAAAGCCGTCCGAGACGCCGATCTCGAGCCGAATCTTGTCGACCAGCTCCATCTTCACCGTGGTGCCGCGATAGGTCTCGACACGCTCCAGCTCCCCGCCGTGGCCAGCCGCTCGGGTCATGGTCAGCCCACGCACATCGATGGCGAAGAGAGCGGCGAGCACGTCGTCGAGTCGCTCCGGACGGATGATCGCAGTAATCAGCTTCATTCCTTCAGCCTCCGCGCGCGGCTCACGACGTCGCCGCTGCCGGTTCGATCGTCAGCTGCGGGCGCTCGGCGGGCGGCGTCGCATCCGGCAGGAGGAGCACCGCCCCATCACCGTCGACATAGGCCTGCTCGCCATGCTGCGGCCCGTCGAGGCCGCGACGCTCGTCGCCCGATGTTGCTCGCAAAGGCACTACGAGGCCGATCATGTTCAGCAGAAGGAAGCTGGCGACGCCGCTGTAGACGAGTGTGCCGAGGACGGCCACCGCCTGCACCGCCACCTGGCGACCGCCAGCGGCGAGTCCGCCCTCGATCAAGCCGCTCGCGCCGCCCCAGGCGGCGCCGGCGAAGACACCGGTCAAGAGCGCGCCCACGATGCCGCCCATGCCGTGGGCCGCCGCGACCTCGAGACTGTCGTCGAGGCGCGAGCGTGAACGACGCAGAATCGCCCAATAGCTCGGGCCCACCGCAAGAGCGCCGATCGCCAGCGACGCGGCCGGCGAGACGAAGCCCGCTGCCGGCGTGATCGCCACCAGGCCGACGACGACACCCGTCGCTGCACCTACCGCCGTCGCCCGCCCGGTGACCAGCAGGTCGAGCAGCAGCCACGCGGTGAGCGCTGCCGCCGGAGCAAAGAACGTGTTGGCGAAGGCGAGCGCCGCAACGCCGTCGGCGGCCAGCGCGCTGCCGGCGTTGAAGCCGAACCAACCGAACCAGAGCAGACCGGCGCCAAGAAGCACGAACGGCACGTTGTGCGGCAGCATCGCGCGTCGACCGTGATCGCGCCGCGCTCCGACCACCAGCGCCGCAACCACCGCCGCCGCGGCAGCGTTGACGTGGACCACCGTTCCGCCCGCGAAGTCGAGCGCACCGAGTGCGGCCAGCCAGCCGTCGCCCCACACCCAATGGCAGACCGGTGCGTAGACGCAGAGCGTCCAGGCGGCGATGAAGAGGAGATACGCGCCGAAGCGCATGCGTTCTGCCACGGCTCCCGAGATGAGAGCAGCCGTGATCACGGCGAAGGTGCCCTGGAAGGTCATGAAGAGCAAATGCGGCACCTCGCCGTTCGCCTCGAGCCCGACACCGCGCAGCAACACATAATCCAGCCCGCCGATCCAGCGGTTGCCCGGCGAGAAGGCCAGGCTGTAGCCAAGGGTCGCCCAGACGACGCCGACGACTCCGGTCGCCGCGAAGCTCATCATCATCGTGTTGAGCGCGTTCTTGCGTCGCACCAAGCCGCCGTAGAAGAAGGCGAGCGCAGGTGTCATCAACAAGACGAGAGCACTGGCAGTCAGCAGCCAGGCGGTCGAAGCGGGGGAAAGGGCGTCCATCGAGCGTCTCCCGGGCAGCGGCCGGCGTCACGCCGACCGTTCGTCAAGGTGCGGCTAAGCATAGTGCCCAACCGGGAGACAATCAATCAATCTCTGCAGATCGACACTGATTTATAAGTCAATCTGCAGATAATCGCCGAATAAATCTCCATTCAGGGCCTGAAAACTGCATATTCTGCATAAAAATCTCTCATCGACGCGCCGCGGCGCGGCATTGCAGCGGCAGGCTCCGCTGCGAACTCATCGGCAGACGATGCTTCAGGAGGCGCCCGCGAGCAGCGCGAGATCGGCCAAGCCGCCGGTCTCTTGGAGGCGCCTCGGCCCGAGACGTGCGGCGCCGGGTCGGCGGGACGGCACCACCGCGTCCATCGCGGCCAGCTCGACGGAGGCCGGCAACATCCAGGCGGCCTCTTCGTTCACCGAGAGGGCACTGGACGCGAGAATGGCGACCAGCGGCCGGGTCGGCGCCGACTCGCCGGTTTGCGCTGCAGCGGATGGCGCCTCGCCGGTCGACGAGCCGACCGAGGACGGCGGCGTGCGGCTCTGGTAGGCGTCGCGGCGAGAGAACACCTGCCAGAAGAGGAGAAGCAGCAGGAGCGTGCCGGCCAGGGCGAGGGCCACGGGGACTTTCCAGTCTCCCGTATCGGTCGGCGCTGGAGGGTCCGGCGATTGGCCGGGCACCACCGTCGCGCCGGCCTCGACCGGTCGATCGTCGCTCGTGGGCGGCGGCAACCCGCGCGCGTCGTCGGTGTTCATGACAGGGATCGATGCTAGCAGCCGACGACCGGCCGACCGACGCTCGAATGCCGCTGATCGACCGGCTTGGCCGCACGCCCGCTTCGCCATAGAGTCGCCGATCGTGACCTCCACCGCGGCCTCTCCGACATCGATCCGCCTCGCCGACCGGACCACGCTCGGCGTTGGTGGACCGGCCGCGCGCTGGGCCTCGGTGCCGGACGCAGAGGCATTGAGAGATCTGCTGCAGGAGACGCGCGACGGGCAGCTCTTGGTGCTCGGCGGCGGCTCGAACCTGCTGGTCGCCGATGCTGGGTTCGATGGCCTTGTCCTTTCGATCGACGATCGACGGACCGAGTTCACGCCGCTCGACAACGGTTCGGTGGGCGTGTCGGCAGGCGCCGGTGTCGATTGGGATGAGTTGGTGGCAACCACGGTGGCGGAAGGACTCGCCGGCCTCGAGTGCCTCAGCGGCATCCCCGGCCGCGTGGGCGCGGCGCCGATTCAGAACATCGGCGCCTACGGCCAGGAGCTGGCGACCACCGTCGAGACGGTCCAGATTGTCGATCGAGCCACCGGCGCCACGCGCGTGCTCTCTGCTGCAGCATGCGGCTTCGGCTACCGCACCAGCGCGTTCAAGCGCGCGCGACGTGGCGGCGATCTAGGGCGGCAAAGGGGAGATCTCGGGCCGCCGCCGATCGTGACCCGCGTCGATCTGCGCCTCGCGCCGCGGCCCACCGGCCGCGCCCGCTACGGCGATCTGCTCCGACACCTCCGACTCGACGGCGAGGCCGAGGTGCCCCTCGCCGAGCTGCGCGCGGCGGTTCTCGCCGTGCGACGATCGAAAGCGATGGTCCTCGACCCGTCGGGCACCGGACCCGATGCACGCAGCGCCGGCTCGTTCTTCCTCAATCCGATCGTGGCGGCCGCGGACGCGGATCGCGTCGCTGACGTCGCTCGGAGGCGCGGGACGGAGCGAACGCTGCCCCGCTATCCTGCCGACGGACCGCCGGCCGAGCGGCGGGTGAAGCTGCCGGCCGCCTGGCTGATCGAGGAGGCGGGCTTCGCCCGCGGCCATCGCCGCGGACGAGCAGCCATCTCGAGTCGTCACACTCTTGCGCTGGTCACGCACGAAGGCGCGAGGGCGGCGGAGGTTGTCGACCTTGCGCGGGAGATCCGCCAGCGCGTGCGCCGCGTCTTCGGGATCTCCCTCGAGCCCGAACCGACCTTCGTCGGCTTCGAAACGCCGACCGATCAGCTCCTCGACGCCGAGCCCGGTACCTCGGTGCGATGAGCGAACCGACCGAAAGAACCTCATGAAACGAGCCGAAAAGGCCGAGCGCATTGCGAGCCAGCTCGCCGAGCTCTATCCAGAGCCTCCGATCCCGCTCGACCACACCGACTCCTTCACGCTGCTTGTTGCCGTCCTGCTGTCGGCGCAGACGACCGACAAGAAGGTCAATGAGGTGACGCCCGCACTCTTCGCCGACGCGCCGACACCGGCGGCGATGGCGGCACTCGAGGTCGAGGAGATCCGGAACCACATTCGCCAGCTCGGCCTGGCACCGCAGAAAGCGAAAAATCTCTCCAAGCTGTCGCGCATGCTGGTCGATCGAGGCGGCGACGTGCCGCAGACCTTCGAAGAGCTCGAGGCTCTGCCCGGCGTCGGCCACAAGACGGCTTCGGTGGTGATGGCGCAGGCCTTCGGACATCCGGCGTTCCCTGTCGACACGCATATCCACCGGCTGGCCGCCCGCTGGGGACTGTCGAACGGCAAGAACGTCGAGACCACCGAGCGCGACTTGAAGAAGCTATTCCCGCGCTCGGCGTGGAACGATCTCCATCTGCAGATCATCTACTTCGGTCGCGAGCACTGTCCGGCGCGCTTCCACGACCTCACAACCTGCCCGATCTGCTCCTGGGCGTCGACCAAGAAGCGCCAGCGCGAGGAGGCGCGAGAGAACCTAGCCTTGCGTCAGCGGCGGTCGGGACGGCGCCGAACCGGCGCGCGCGCCGGTTCGGGATGAGCGAATCACCGACCCGCTGCTGCGACCTGGTGCTCAAGGGCGGCATCACCAGCGGCATCCTCTACCCGCCGGCCATCGCACGCCTGGCCGAAGGCTACGTCTTCGCCGGTCTCGGCGGCACGTCGGCCGGCGCCATCTGCGCGGCGTTCGCCGCCGCCGCCGAGCTGAGACGCCGACGCACCGGCCGCGCGACCGGCTATCGCCTGATGGAGCGCTATGTCGAGAGCCTGGCCGCCGATGGCGCGCTCGCCGGCCTGTTTCGCCCGGATGGCGCGACCTGCGACCTCTTTGACTTCGTTCATCGGGCGTCTCGGCTGACGGAGGCCGGCCGACTCGAGCGTCTCGGGCTGAAGCTCGGCATGCTCCGACGCGTGCTCTTCCATCGGCGGACGTTGCGACCGTGGATCGACAACGGCTTCGGTCTGGCGACCGGCATGGCGAACGACCGTCCGCCGAGCGATCGACGGCCGCCGATGACGCGCTGGCTGACCGGGGCACTCGACGCCGTCGCCGACCTCGACCGCGAGGTCCTCACCTTCGGCCACCTCTGGCGCGCGCCCCTGCCGCCGGGAGCGCTCGGCGCCGCGATGCGCGATCTCGAAGGTCACTCCATCCGTCTCCAGATGGTGACGACCTGCCTGACCTTCCGTCGGCCGTACCTCCTGCCGTTTCGCGCGCCCCGCTTCGCGTTCGATCCCGAGGCGTGGTCGCGCCTTTTCCCGGCCCGCGTGATCGACCATCTGATCGCCGCGTCGGATCGCGTCGCCGGCGGCGAGGCCCTGCGCCGCGACGGCAAACTGCCGCTGGCGGTCGGTGCCGACCTGCCGGTGGTCGTCGCCGTGCGTCTCAGCCTGGCGCTGCCCGGGCTGTTCTCGCTCGTGCCGCTGTGGGCGGTCGACGAGGAGGACGCGCGGCGGCCGCTGCGCAAGGTCTGGTTTAGCGACGGCGGCATCACCAGCAATTTGCCGATCCACACTTTCGACGTGCTCTTTCCGCGCTGGCCGACGCTGGCGATTAGCCTGCAGGCCACCGAAGATGATGGGACGCCGGCGCGCGCGCACGTCGGTGACGACCTCTTGGACATGGTGGAGAGCCTCGGCGAGGAGCGGCGCGAGCTGTGGCACGGCTTCGAGGACCGCACAACGGTGGCAGGGCGGGCGCTCGACTTCCTCGACGCTATCTTCCGCAGCGCCCAGATGTGGCACGACGCGAGCTATTTCCGCCTTCCTGGCTTTCGCGAGCGGGTCATCGAGATCTGGCTGCGGCCGGACGAGGGCGGGCTCAACCTGAACATGTCGCGCGCCACGATCGAGGATCTGATCGCGCGCGGTGACGAGGCCGGCCGCCGCCTGCGTGATCGCTTCATCAAGACCCCGGCCGACGACCCGCTGTCCTGGGAGTCGCACCGCTGGGGTCGCTTGCGCTCGAGCCTGGCGGCGTTGACCGTCGCCCTGCGCCGCTTCGAGCAAACTGTCGCGCACCCGATGCCGGGCGACCGCTCGATCCTCGACTACTTTGGGCCCGCAATACCGCCGGCGTACGACTTCGGCGACCCGCAGCGGCGGCATCGGGCCGAGCGCGCCGTGCGCGATCTCCTCGCCTGGGTCGACTCGCTGGCGCTCCAGACGCCCGACACCGATCTGCCGCCGGACTTCCCGTTCGACGACGGCGGTCCGACACCGCCCCTACGCATCGGCAGCCGACTGCCGATGTGAGCAGACGTCGTCGCACGCCAGCGCCGCCGGCCGGTGACGCCGAGCCGATCGTCACGCTGAAGATCGACCGCTGGCGATGACGTAGGATGAGGCGCCGTCCGCGCGCACGGAGCGCGCGGATCCGCGGAGGTCGTCGATGCGTCTCGCCGTGCTCTGTCATCCCACCTATGGCGGCAGCGGCGTGGTCGCCACCGAGCTGGCCCAACAGCTCGCCCGCCTCGGCCACGAGATCCACCTGGTCTCCTACCGCCGACCGTTCCGCTACGACCCGCTGCAGAAGAACATCTTCTTTCACGCGGTCGACGTCAGCGACTATCCGCTGTTCAAACACCCTCCCTACTCGCTCAATCTGACCAACAAGCTGGTCGAGCTGGTGGAGGAGCGCGGCGTCGAGGCGGTGCACAGCCACTACGCGATTCCGCACGCGCAGGCGGCGTGGATGGCGCGCGAGGTGCTGCGCGAGGCGCGCGGCCGCGACGTCAAGCTGGCGTGCACGCTGCACGGCACCGACATCACGCTGGTCGGCCTGCAGCGCTCGTTCCACGAGCTGACACGCTTCTCGATCCAGCGTCAGGATCTGCTGACCGCGCCCAGCGCCTGGCTGGCCCGCGAGACGGAGCGAGAATTCGACGTTGCCCCGGGCCGCATCCAGGTGATTCCGAATTTCGTCGACCTCGAGCGATTTGCGCCGAAAGACGCCGCGAAGATGCGCCGCCGGCTCGATGCCGAGGATCGATTCGTGGTTTCTCACGCGTCGAATTTCCGACCGGTCAAGCGCGTCGCCGATGTCGTCCGCGGCTTCGCCCGTTTGCGCACCGAGGCCGATGCGGTCCTGGCTCTCGTCGGTGAGGGCCCCGAGCTCGAGCCGGCCCTGGCGCTGGCCAAGGAGCTCGGCGTGCGCGACGATCTCCGGGTGCTCGGCCGGCTGGACCGCCCCGAGAAGGTGCTGCAAGCCTCCGATCTCTTCCTGTTGCCGTCGATCGCCGAAAGCTTCGGCCTGGCGGCGCTTGAGGCGCAGGCCTGCGGCGTGCCGGTGATCGGCTATCGCGCTGGCGGCCTGCCGGAGGTCGTGGTCGACGGCGAAACCGGCATCCTCTGCCCGGAGGGCGAGGACGTCTGCCTCGGGGGGCTGTCGGCCGAGCTGCTGCATGACGCGACGCGACATCGCGCCATGCGCGAGGCGGCGCGAACCAACGCGGAACGCTTCGCCACCGGTCCGATCCTCGCCGCCTACGAGCGAGCGCTTTGCTGCCTGGTGAGCCAGGGCGACGTGTGCTCCCTGCAGGAACGAGCGCCCAAGACCGACGGGCCGTGCTCGGCCCTGCCCTCCTCCACCACCTCCTCGTGACCGAGCGGCCGGACCAGCCCGCGCTCGACGACGCCAGCCTCGAACGGCTGGCGCCAGAGGCCGCCGCCGTCGTCGTCGACGTGTTCGAGGAGTACCACGAGCGTTTCCGCTCTCTGACCCGAAAGGCCGGGCGGCGATTCGCACGACGCGATTGGATCGGGCTGCGCCGTGACACCCGCGAGCGGTTTCGCTGCCAGCCGCTCGGCCTCGATCGAGCGGTCGCCGAGCTGCAGGCACTCTTCGGTGACGCGGTCGGGCAGCCCACCGTTTGGCGCCGGCTGAAGGTGGCCTATGCCGAGGCGATCCTGGGCCGCGACGACTTCGAGCTGGCGCAGACCTTCTTCAACTCTCTGACGCGGCGGATCTTCTCTCAGGTCGGGCTCGATCCTGAGACGCTCTTCGTCTCGGCCGACTTCCCGCTGCCGTACGGCGGCTGGGAAATGACGGCGGCCCGCGCCTACTCCACGCGCACCGTGACGCCGGCCGTGGTGCGACGGATCTTCCGCGACATCGAGCTACCGATCCGTCTCGCGGACGAGTCTCAGACCGTCGAGCGAGTCGCCGAGGCCCTCCAGACCGGCGTCGACGCCCACTTCGCCGGCCCGATCGACGCCGTCGACATTTTGCGGCCGCTGTTCTTGCGCAACAAAGCCGCCTACCTGGTCGGACGCGCGCGGCGCGGCAAGCACGTCCAGCCCCTGACGCTGGCGCTGCTGCACGGCGACGACGGACTCGAGGTCGACGCCGTGCTGCAGACCGAGGACGCTGTGTCGATCGTCTTCAGCTTCGCGCGCTGGTATTTCCATGTCGACGTCGAGACGCCTCGCGCGGTGATCGGATTTCTCCACTCGATCCTGCCGCGCAAGCGGATCAGCGAGCTGTACATCTCGCTCGGCTATTGGAAGCACGGCAAGACCGAGCTGGTCAACGATCTCGTCCAGCACGTGGCCCGCACGTCGGAGCGCTTCCATCGCGCACCCGGTCAGGTCGGCATGGTGATGTCGGTCTTTACGCTGCCGAGCTTCGAATTCGTCTTCAAGGTGATCAAGGACGACTTTCCACCGGCCAAGGCGGTGACGCGCGCCGAGGTGCGCGATAAATATCGCCTGGTGCTGCTGCACGATCGCGTCGGCCGGCTGATCGACTATCAGGAGCTCGAGGACCTCGCGCTGCCGCGCGAGCGCTTCGGCGAGGACATGCTCGAAGAGCTTCGGACGCTGGCGTCGCGCAGCGTCGAGATCGACGGTGATCGCGTGCTCCTGAAGCATTTCTACGTCGGCCGCCGAGTCGAGCCGCTCGACCTGCACGTGCATCGGCGAAGCGTCGCCGAGGCCCGCAACGCGATCATCGATTGGGGCTGGGCGATCAAGGATCTCGCGGTGGCGAATCTCTTCGCCGGCGACATGCTGATGAAGAACTTCGGCGTCACCCGCCACGGCCGGGTCGTGTTCTACGACTACGACGAGCTGCGCCCGCTCACTGAATGTCGCTTCCGCCGCATCCCGGAGCCGCGCGATCCGTACGAGGCGATGTCGGATCAGCCGTGGTATTCGGTGGAAGAGCGCGACGTCTTCCCCGAAGAGCTGCATGCCTTCTTGGGCCTGCGCGGCGAGGCGAGAGAGATCTTCACTCAGCATCACGCGGATCTCTTTGAGGTCGACTTCTGGCGCGACGCTCAGGAACACCAGCGCGGCGGCGAGCTGGTCGACTTCTTCCCGTACGCCCGCTGGACGCGGCCCCGCGACTGACGCACCGCGCCGACGCCGCGCATGCTTCACCTCGCGGAGAGCGCACTGCCGGGCGCACCGTTCCCTGCGCCCTCTGCAGCTCGGATCGCGGCACGGGACCGCGCGTCCCGGCCGTCCCTCGACAGGATCAGCGTCGGCCGCGAAACCGCCGGCCGAGCCAGGTCAACTCGCGGGCGGCACCGCGGG
>JBCBCF010000001.1:0-47961 GCA_038530905.1 Acidobacteriota bacterium | reverse complement strand
TCACCACTTCAGGCCAGCACCAGATCGGGCCGCCCGCGTTTGTGATCCGGCTCGGATTGGCGAACCAGATCAGGCGGCGAGGGCAGCGACGATCCAGAGCAGGACCTGGATGCCTGCCAACGCGAAGCAGGCGATCTCCCCGAGCTTGAAGTATTCGCGAAGGTCTCTCCGCAGGGTCGACGGATCGCGTCCGTCCCACATGGCATCGATCGTTTCGCCCTCGCGATGGTCCCCGAGCTCGACGAACTCGAATTCGAACGAGCCGCCGTGCGCGCCGTCGGTGTCGACCATTGCCACGTAGCGATGGCCTCGGGTCGTCACCTCCCGCACCACGCCGCGGATCGACTGAAAGTGTTCGGTCTCCATTCGCCGCTGATGCAGGAACCATCCAAGGCCGGCGAAGAGAGCGATGAAAATGGCTCGGAAGAGGAACGCCAACATGAGAGCCTCCGAGGGACGCGGGAGCGCGGAATTCAGCGGTTGAGGGCCTAGGCCTGCGATACAGTTGCATGGTCCCATAAACTTTCTGGAGGCCCTGCTGTGAAACTGAACGCGCCCACTCAAGCCGTCTGGATTCTTGCTGTCATTCTTGGAGTTCTTGGAATCCTGGGATTCTTCGGAGTCGTCGCGCCGGTCGCGGGCTACTCCTTCTGGCTGGTCATGATCGCGTTCGTGCTCCTGGCCATGGCGACGGTCGTTCGCGGCATGTAGCAGCTCCAGGAGCTCGCGGGAGAGGCCGGTCGGTCGAGCTCTCGGTCGGTCGAGCTCTCGGTCGGTCGAGCTCTCGGTCGGTCGTCTCCTGAGCCTCATGAGGCCCTCCTCGGAACAGACCTCAGTTGATCGATGACTGGAACGATCGTCATCGCCGGCGGCAGCGGCTTTCTCGGCCTCAGTCTCGCCCGCCATCTCACCGCATGCTGCCGCCCGGTGGTGGTGCTCTCGCGGAGCCCGCCGCCTGCGGGCGCATGGACACATGTCGCCTGGGACGGCCGATCGCTGGGAGATTGGATCGAGGCGCTCGACGGAGCCGCGGGCCTGGTCAATCTCGCCGGCCGCTCGGTGGACTGCGTGAAGACGCCGGCACATCGAGACGAGATCCTTCGGTCCCGCGTGGAGTCGACGCGGGTGCTCGGGGCAGCGCTGGCTCGCATCGAGCGGCGCCCGGGGGTCTGGGTCCAGATGTCCACGGCGCATCTCTACGGCGATTCGGAGCACGTGCTGTGCGATGAGGACGCCGCGTTCGGCGAAGGGCTGGCACCCTTCGTCGGGCGGGCCTGGGAAGGGGCGTTGGCCGAGTCTGCGCCCGACGACATGCGCACGGTCATCTTGCGCACCAGCTTCGTTCTCGGCCGCGCGGGTGGCGCGCTCCAACGCTTGGCGTCGCTCGCTAGGTGGGGCCTCGGAGGCCGGGTCGGTAGCGGCCGCCAAGGCGTGAGCTGGATTCACGAGCGCGACATGAACCGCCTGCTGGAGCGTGCTCTCGACGACCGCTCGATGACAGGCGCGTACCTGGCGACGGCGCCGCATCCGGTCTCGAATGCCGAGCTGATGCGCGGGCTGCGCCGAGCCCTCCGCCGCCCGATCGGCCTGCCGGCGGCCGCTTGGATGGTCAAGATCGCAGCGCCGCTGGTTCTGCGCACCGACCCCGACCTTGCGCTCTACGGACGGTATTGCGTGTCGCGGCGGCTGGCGGAGGAGGGGTTTGCCTTCGACTTCCCGTCGCTCGATGCGGCTCTCGCGGATCTCTTCGGCGGCTGAGGCTCTTCCCGGAGGTCTTCGCTGTCTGGCAGGCGACTCTCCGGTGGGGTGACGCGAGCGCTCTCTCCGCTCTGACGCGCCTGCAGCTGCTCGTCGAGAAATCGTCGCACCGCTCCCGAGAGGTCGCCTCGCTGCGCCTCCCGGAGAGCCTGCGCCGCGTGTTCCTTCCGCCCGAGTTGGTCGAGGGCTTCGGCCCGCGCGAGGTGCAGGAGGGAGAAGCGACGCAGGCGGCCCTCGGCGCTCAGCGTATCGAGGCGGTCGAGGGCTTCTTGCGGCCGACCGACCATGATGCGCGCCACGCAGCCGTTGACTGCGGCAACGGGCGAGGGTGAGAAGCGTTCGAGCAGCCGATACAAGCGATCGATCTCGCTCCACGGCGTCGCCTCCCAGGTCGGTGCGCCGGCGTGCGCGGCGGCGATGGCTGCTTCGAGGTGCCAGGCACTTGGGCGCACCGCGTCGCGCGCCCGCGAGAGGTGCTCGACACCGCGTGCGATCGCTTCCCGATCCCACAGGGAACGATCTTGGTCCCGCAGCAGCACCGGCTTCCCTTCGGCGTCTGTGCGCGCTGCACGTCGCGCCGATTGGAGTGCGAGGAGGGCAGCGAGGGCGTGACTGTCGGCGTCTCGAGACGCCGGGTGCTCGCAGAGCAGCTCGGCGAGTCGGCAGGCTTCGCGGCAGACGTCGTCGCGAACGAGCCGGTCTCCATCGCGCGGTGCGTAGCCGAGGCTGAACAGCAAGTAGATCGTCCGGCGGATCGCCGGTAGCCTGCGTCGCAACTCGAAGACCGTCGCGCTGCCGCCGAGGTCTCCTTCGGCGTCGACCGCGGCTCGCAGCTTGCGCTGCGCGCGGGCGACTCTTTGACCGATCGCCGCGGGATCGGCCAAGAAAACCGTCGCCACCTCCCGTGCCGTGAAGCCGCCGACCATCTTGAGCGTCAGCGTCAGCTGCTCGAGCCGACTGAGCGTCGGATGACAGCAGAGATCGGCGAGGCGCAGCTCGGGGTCTGACAGCTCGCCCCGCTCCAGCGGCCGGCGAGCGGCGATCGGGACGGGCGCGAGGTCTTCCTCGGCCGTGAGGCGTCCGTCGCGCCGAAGCCGGTCGATCGCTTTGTTGCGGGCCACGCGCTGCAGCCACGCAGCCGGCTCGTCCGGCAGGCCTTGATACGGCCAAGCGGCCATCGCCTCGACCAGGGCGTCCTGTGCCACGTCCTCGGCGAGAGCGAAGCCGGCCGGCCCGAGCCGCGCGGCGAGGCCGGCAACCAGCCGACCTCGCTCGCGCCGCACGATCCGTTCCAGCACGCGCCGGACGTCGGAAGCGTCCGTCGTCATCACATCGCGTCGATCTGGCGGATCTCGATGCGACGGTTGTGGCGCAGATGCGGGTGATCGCGAGCGATGTCGACCGCCGCGTCGAGGCTCTTGGCCTCGATCACCATCATGCCGCCGAGCACTTCGGCCAGCTCGGCGAACGGACCATCGTGGACCTCCGCGCCGTCGTCGCCGGCGACCAGAAGCTTGCCGGCGCTGTCGACCAGTTTATGGCCGTCGACGTAGGCACCGCGCTCGGTCTGGTCTTCGACCCAGGCGACATAGTCCTGGATGATCGCCATCATCTCGTCATGCGGAACGTCGCGGTAGCGGGTCGGTTCATGCGGCAGAAGAAGAAGAAATTGAGCCATCGTTGATCCTTTCGTGGACTTGAGCGTCGCCGGGACGGCGTCGTCATCCTGGTGTCGAACGAGGGCGCGCGATTTTGACAGCCTGGCGCGGATTCCCTGCCGAATGCTCACGACGCTGGTCCGGTGCGATCCGCTCGCAGGCGTTCGAGGCGCTGCTCTTCGGGTCCAGGGTCGAGTCCACGTTGGCGAATGATGTCGACGAGCGCGGCCAGCGCCTCGATCGTCGGATCGACATCGCCCGCCGCGCCAGAGTCAAGGCGGGCGAGCCGGGCCTCGAGCAGCGTCTGCGCCTCATCGACTCGATCGAGCGCGGCAAGACATCGCGCGCGGATGGTGTCGAGGCGCGCGCGATAGGCGTGATCGGGACCCAGCGCGTGGAGGTCGTAGATCGCGAGCGCTTCGTCGGCGAGGGTGCAGGCCCGATCGGGCTGGCCGGCGTCGACCTCGAGGCGCGCGAGATTCATGGTGTAAAGGCCGATCCGCTCATGCTCTCCGCCGAGCTCCTCGACGATCAGAGCGATCGCCCGCTCGTGATCGCGTCGGCTCTGCGCATGCCGGCCAAGTCGGCGCTGCACGACGCCGAGGCTGTTGGATAGACGCGCGACCTCGACCCCTTGGTCGTCGTGCGCAGCCAGGAGGTCGCGCGCCTCGAGGAGCTGGTCGAGCGCTTCTTCGGTCCTCTTCATCCGATAGAGAACGTTCCCGCGATGCCGGGCGTAGACCCCTCGCCGCACGTGGTCGGGGCCGAGAGTCCGGGCGACGATCTCGCCGGCCCGCTCCAAGAGATCGATCGCCGACGCTGATCGCCCCTCGCGCACGTCGAGCAGAGCCAGGTGCTCGAGAGACTCGGCGATCGACGCGTGATCTCCGCCATAGAGCGACTCACGCAACGCCAGCGCTTCCTCGAGATGCTCGCGCGATTCTTGGAGCCGCCCGGTGCGACTGAGCAGAGAGCCGAGCTCGTCGAGCGCCTCGGCGAGCCGCGGATGCGGGGCGTCCGTCGGCTGGCGCCGGAAGGCGGCGGCGGCGGCGCGCAGCAGGGACTCGGCAACCTCGTGGTCCTTCTCGAGCAAGGCGATCTCGGCGCGGTGAATGTCGAGGGCGAGTCGATCCGGGTGATCTCGCTCCAGCGAGCGACCGTAGACCGCGTCCGCCTCGGCGATGCGCTTGCGGGCGGCGTCGGGCTTCAGACGCAGGCGCTCGAGGACGCCGAGGCTGGTCAAGATGCGCGCCACGCTCGGGTGGTCCGGCCCGACCGCTCGTTGCGCCCGCTCGAATGCCTCGTTCAGGCTGTGTTCCGCGGCGTCGTAGCGGCCGGCCGACGATTGGGTCATGCCCAGGATCCAAAGCGCCTGGGCGCGCTCGGCGGGCGGCAGTGTCGGGCTGGCGACCGCGGTTCGGAGCAGCTCTTCGGAGGGGCCCAGTCGGCCGCGCAGCAATTCGGCATAGCCGGCGGTGACGAGCGCCTTTGGGCGCTCGCTGAGCGTGGCGAGCGCGAGAGCCTCCTGCGCCCGCCGCGCCCCGGAGGCCACTGCCCCCCGGTCCAGCTCGACCTCAGCGAGCAGCAGCAAGGTCTCCAAGACGTCGGCGCGCACACCGAGCTGGCGGCGGGCGGCGAGCGAGGCAATCAGCAGGTCGTGTGCCTGTTTTGCCTCGCCGACGCCGAGGTAGGCGCGGCCCATCGCGGTCTCGAGGTCGGCGCGCACCACAGCCGGGGCGTCGATCGCGCTCAGCCGGTCGACGCTGCGGTCAAGCAGCTCGCGAACGGTGCGCGGTGCGCGGTCGGCGAGGGGGCTCGCGTCGTGAAGTTGATCGACCAAGAACGTCGTCGTCAGCTCCGCCCGGGCCTGCTGCGCGAGCGTTTCCTGTCGCTGCAGCAGAAGAGCCGCGAGGCTGCCGAGCACGAGGAACGCCGCGATGGTCGCGGCTCCCACGGCGAGTCGATGGCGCGCGATGAACTTGCCGAGCCAGTACCACGCTCCCGCCTTGCGAGCCTCCACCGGCCGGCCGTCCAGGAAGCGCTCAAGGTCGCGAGCGAGCTGGTCGGCCGTCGGATACCGACGCGTCGGCTCCTTGGCGAGCGTCTGCATCACGATGTGGTCGAGGTCGCCTCGCAGGCGTCGCTGCAGGCGCTCGGGCGGCAGCGCTAGACTTTTTGCCTGATCGTTCGACGCGCGCAGGCGTCCGATCCGAGTCGACGGCCGCGGTGGGTCGAGGTCGCGGATGGCGACCAGAAGATCGACCGCCTGCCGCTCGGGATCCTGCTCGTGGGGTCTGCGGCCGGTCAGCAGCTCGTAGAGCACGACGCCGAGCGCATAGACGTCGGTGGCGGTCGAGATCGGTCCGCCCTGCACCTGCTCAGGACTGGCATAGGCAGGCGTCAGCGGCGCCAGGCCGGTCTGCGTCGCCTGCAGATGCGGCAGTGCCTCCGCGTCCAGAAGCTTGGCGATGCCGAAGTCGAGGAGCCTGGCGCGTCCGTCGGTGTCGACCAGGATATTGGCGGGCTTGAGATCGCGATGCACGACCAGGTTCTGATGGGCGCTCTGCACCGCACGGCAGACTTGAATGACCAGTCGGAGTCGCTCCTCGAGCGATGCCTCGGTCGTCCGGCACCAACGGTCGATCGGCAGGCCGTCTACCCACTCCATGACCAGGAACGGCTGGCCGTCGTCGGTCGTGCCGCCATCGAGCAGACGCGCGATCGACGGGTGTCGGAGCGAGGCCAGGATTTCGCGTTCGGCATGAAACCGTCGTTTGGCCTCAGGATTCCAAGAATGACCGCGGAGCAGCTTGATCGCCACGCGGGCCGAATAGACGCCGTCGGTCCGTTCGGCGAGAAAGACCGCCCCCATGCCGCCGGTGCCCAACGAGTCGAGCAGTCGATAGGGCCCGATCTCTCGCGGCGTGTTCTGCTCTTCGGTCAGCGACTCGAGAACGGCGTCGGCCGGCCGGCGCAGGAGCGACGGCTCGTCCTCGGCGGCGCGCAACAGGTCCTGGAGCTCACGGCGAATCTCATCGTCGAGCGTCAGCCCGGCCAAGAACTCTTCGCGCGCATCGGGATCCAGCTCGAGCAATCGCTCGAGGTGAGCTTCCAGGCTGGACCATCTCGTCGAGTGTGACATCAAGGCGATGATTTGTCAGGACGTTTCTGTCGAGTGATGGAGAATGGTTCTGGACTCGGCTCGAGCGTCAGGGGATGCAGAGAGATTCGTCATGCTTTCTAAGGATCTCATGATCCGAATCTCCTGACGTTTTGCGCGAGACTAGGGAGATTCCCGCCGGCCGCGACGACCTCATGGGTGGGCGCTGGGCCGCGCTGAGAGTGCCTTTCGGCACGCCGGTGGAACAACCCGCCGACTTCCGGAGATCCAGAATCATGACCTTTCATCCGTGCCTACGTCTCCCAACGCTTCGCCTGCAAGATCGTTCCCTTCCATCTCGACGCCTGCGTTCCAGGCCACCGAGCGTTCGTTTCATGAGAACGCTCGTCGCGTCGACCGTCCTGTCGTCGATGCTCGCCTCTGCGGCCTTCGCCAGCGACTCGAGGCAGCCGAGGGCGCAGGACGACCTGAAACAACTCGTTCTCACCGCCTCGACCGGCGAGTTCTGGGTTTCGGACCTGCTCGCCAACGATCGAGGGGTCGACGCAGACACGCTGTTCTCCGTCGAGAGCGAGCCGGTCTATGGCGACCTCGGAACGATCGGCGACCGGTTCGTCTACAGCCCACGAGACGAGTTCTGGGCCGTTGGCAGTGATTCCTTCGTCTATCGACTGTCATCGCAAGACGGCGACAGTTTCGCGACCGTCCACCTAGTGGCGAATCGCCGGGACGCTGCGCCAGAGATCGACCTGGACTTCGAGGGTCAGGACGGTCCTCTCGTTCCATTGGCGCCTGGAGCCGCGCTGGAGACCATTCAAGCGCTCGAGGGCGAACGCAGCCTCCGTGCCGGTCCAACGTTCGAGGGAGGTGGATCCGGAGTGACCATCGAGCTCGACGAGCTCGACACGCAGGGTCCGCTGACAGGTCCTCATGTCGAGCCCATCGGGGTCGACAACGGGGATTCCGACTTCTGCCTCGGGGGCCTACCCGATCCAGGCAGGCCCGACGAGGCGATCGCGCCGGCCCAGATCTTCGCAGCTGGAACCGTGAGCGACGTGGCGGGCTACCTGATGTTGTGGGGACCCGCCGAAGCCGAGGCCGATCTCGCGCAGGTTCGCGTCGGCATCACGGCGAACCTCCAGCAGCTTTTTGTCGAAGTCCGTGGCGATGACGATAGTTGGTATCGCTCGGCGACGATGCCCCGGCGAGGAGCGACGGCTCGAGTGCGGCTCGCGTGGGAGATCCGAGGCGCTCAGTTCGCTGCTCTCCTTCGGTCGGAAGGCTCCGCCGTCCGAACGCCCGTCGCGATCTACTCGGAGGTGGCTGCACGGCCGACACATCTTCATGTCGGGACCTATCCGCCGGAGTCCGGTGGCGAGCCACCGGCAGTCGTGGTCGACAATCTCGAGGTTGGAAATCTTGCTGTGGCTGGCCTCGATCCCGCGGCGCTCTTCGATCCGCTGCAGCGGGCCACCGGCTTCGAACAGCAGGGCTTGGCTTGGGACGGCCTGTGGGGAGACGGCCTGGGGGTGGAAGCCGCCGCGCCGGTCGCCGGTCACCGAAGTCTGGCGATGCACGGCTTCGCCGACGGTCCGTCCTTCGTGTCGTACCAGATCCATCCGCCGCTCGGCGTCGTCCGCGAACTCTCGGTCGAGGCGAGGATCGACACGTCGCTGCTAGGGATCGAGCCGGGGCGCAAGGTCACCATTCTGACGGTGCAGTCCGACGAGCATCTCTACTTTGGCTCGATGGATCACGAGCTCCGCGTGGCGGAAGTGGATGGAGTCGTCAGCGGCAGCCTCCGCTTTCACGACGGGCAAGGAGCGGTCAGAGGCTTGATGTGGACCCCGCTCGAGGGAGAACACGTCGTGCGGCTCCAGATCGGGCGCTCCGACGGCCCCGGGATGAACAACGGATGGATGCGTCTTTGGGTCGGCGGCAACGTCGTGCAGGAACTTTTTAACCTGCCGAACCATGGCAAAGCGCTCCGCACCGTGCATCTCGGCCCCAAGCACTACCTGCCGGAGGCGGTGCAAGGCGCCCTCTTCTTCGACGATCTCAGCATCACGCGCTGACACCCGCTCGGCGCTTCGCTGAAGGCGATCGACGCCCGCACGGGCGGGCGTCGATGCGGTCGGACATCTCGGGGCCCGCACTCATCGCGGCGCTTCGGGGCGCCCGCTGATCGCGCTCAGGGGTCGTCTTCGGCTGGTGGTGCCGCGGAGCCGCCGGCCGAGCGGAGATACCGGTGGAGCCACGCCTTCGCCAGCTTGTATTGGCGGATGACCGTCGGTCGGGAGAGCCCCATCATGTCGGCGGTCTCTTCCTGCGTCAGCCCACCGAACACACGCAGCTCCAGAATCGCGGCTCGGCGTGGATCGGAGCGCTCCAGGTCCTCCAGCGCGTCATCGAGCGCCAGGAGCTCGCGGCTCCGATGCTCGGCAGCGTCGAACGCCTCGTCGATCGGCACCTTCTGCTCCCGCCCGCCCCGCTTCCAGCTTCGGCGTGCGCGGGCACGATCGACGATCACGCGGCGCATGATGCGCACGGCAATCGCGAAGAAATGACTGCGGTCGCCCCAGCTGACCTGATCTTGGTTCAGAAGGCGCAAGTACGCCTCGTGAACCAGCGACGTCGGTTGCAGCGAGACGCTCGACTCGCTGGCCATCATTCGGCCGGCGATCATGCGCAGCTCGCGATAGACGAGCGGAATCAGGCGATCGATGGCCTGGGGAGCACCGTCGCTCCAGGCGTTCAGCCATTGCGTCACGGTCTTCGCGTCGACCGGCGCGTCGACTCCCGTCTGCGTCAGGATCCGAGCGATCTCCTCGTTCGAGACGACCCCTTCGGTCGTCGCAAGAGGATCCTCGGCATGAGGGGGCTGAGCGTCTTCAGGCATCGACTCGAGACAACGACAGCGACCGGGATGGCCACTGTTGTCGTTCAGGATACTTCAGAGGCTCTCACGCGAGATGCAGCGTGGGTCGGGCGATCCGCAGGCAGGGACGACCCGGCGGGACGATCCGGCGGTCGCTTGAGTTCGCCATCGATCGGAAGCGAGGCGTGATTCGTCTTGTGCCGCTCCGTCGGCGACTGCGGTGAGCGCCGCGGGGACCGTACAGTCGGCCTCAACGAAGAACGGCGGGCCCCGGAGGACCCGCCGTTTCGTTCGGTCACGACCGAGAGTGATCCAGGCGATCGTGGATCAGTAGCGATAGTGCTCGGGCTTATAGGGCCCGTCGACCGGCACGCCGATGTACTTCGCCTGCTCTTCGGAGAGCTGGGTCAGCTTGGCGCCGAGGTGATCGAGATGGAGTCGAGCAACTTCCTCGTCGAGTCGCTTCGGCAGCATGTAGACGCGGTTCTCGTACTTCTCAGCGTTCTTCGCCAGCTCGATCTGGGCGATCACCTGATTGGTGAACGAAGCCGACATCACGAAGCTCGGATGGCCGGTGGCGCAACCGAGGTTGAGCAGGCGACCCTCGGCGAGGATCAAGATGCTCTTGCCGTTCGGGAACACCCACTCGTCGTACTGCGGCTTGATGTTGATGTGCTCGATGCCGTCGACCTTCTTCAGGCCGGCCATGTCGATCTCGTTGTCGAAATGGCCGATATTGCCGATGATGGCCTTGTTCTTCATCCGCGCCATGTGGTCGGCGGTGACGATGTCGTAGTTGCCGGTGGTCGTGATGAAGAGATCCGCGGTCTCGACCATGTCCTCGAGCGTCGCGACCTGGTAGCCCTCCATCGCCGCCTGCAGCGCGCAGATCGGATCGATCTCGGTAATCACCACGCGGCAGCCCTGGCCTTTGAGAGCTTGCGCGCAGCCCTTGCCGACGTCACCGTAGCCGCAGACCACCGCGACCTTGCCCGAAAGCATCACGTCGCTGGCGCGGTTCAGGCCGTCGATCAGCGAATGGCGGCAGCCGTAAACGTTGTCGAACTTCGACTTGGTGACCGAGTCGTTGACGTTGATCGCCGGGAAGAGGAGCGTGCCCTCTTCCTGCATCTGGTAGAGGCGGTGAACGCCGGTCGTGGTCTCTTCCGAGACACCCTGTGTGGTCTCGGTGGCGCGATGCCAGCGCTTCGGATCGTTCGCCAGCTCGCGACGCAGCAGATCGAGGATGACGCCCCACTCCTCGGGCTCGTTGTCGGCGTCGAACGCCGGCACGACGCCGGTCTTCTCGAACTCGACGCCCTTGTGGAGCAGGAGCGTTGCGTCACCGCCGTCGTCGACCAGCAGGTCCGGGCCGCTGCCGTCCGGCCACAGAAGCGCCTCGTTCGTGCACCACCAATACTCCTCCAGGGTCTCACCCTTCCAGGCGAAGACCGGGATGCCTTTCGGATCGTCGACCGTGCCGCCGGTCTCCGGGCGGCCGACGACGACCGCCGCGGCGGAGTGATCCTGGGTCGAGAAGATGTTGCAGGACACCCAGCGCACGTCGGCGCCGAGGTCGGCGAGGGTCTCGATCAGCACGGCGGTCTGGACGGTCATGTGCAGGCTGCCCATGACTTTCTTGCCGGCGAGCGGCTTGTCGGCGCCGTACTTCTCGCGGCAGGCCATCAGGCCAGGCATCTCGTGCTCGGCGAGGCGGATCTCTTTCCGGCCGAAGTCAGCGAGCGACAGATCGGCGACCTTGAAGGGCACGCGATCCGCCTCGCGGGAGGCGATGAAGGGATGAGCGTCGGTCAACGTGGCGGTGGTAGCCATCGGAATCTCCTTGGAGAGTCGGTGCGGTCGGTCGGAACGTGAAATCGATCGAAACGTGACAGGCAACGAAGGGTTGGGGGTCGAGCCCCCGATCAGAGTCGATCCGGTCGCAGGCGCAAGGATCGAAGGGGTCCTCAGGTCAAGAGGGTGGCGGCGCTCCGGCTGTGGCGACAAAGAGCGCCGGTCCCTGAGCGTCCGCGTCGGCGGCGAGCGGCCGCACCCGCAGGCCGACAAGACCAGCGGCGGCGGCGTGTGCTCGCAGGTCGTCGGCGGAGAACCCAAGCCAGACGTGACCCATGGTGCGGCGATAGTCCTCGCGATCGTGGGGCTGCATGTCGACGACAAGCAGGCGCCCGGCGGGGCGCAGCGTCCGGCGTGCCTCGGCCAGCACGGCGGTCGGATCCGCCGCGTGATGGAGCGTCAGAATGAGCGTCGCGGCGTCGAGACTCGCGTCGTCGATCGGCAGCGCCTCCAGCTCGCCGCGGCGGAGGTCGACATCGTCCCGCGCTGCGAGCCGCGCGGCGGCAGCCGTCAACATTTCGGGCGACTCGTCGACGGCGACGACGCCGCCGACATGAGGCGCCAGGGCGGCAGCAACACGACCGGTGCCGCAACCGAGGTCACCGACCGTCCACGTCGGGTCGAGCAGACCGAGAAGAGCCTCGAGATCGAATCGACTGCCGAAGAGCTCGTCGCGCATTCGATCCCATTCGACGGCGCTCGAGGAGAAGAACTCGCGGCTGCGTGCGCGCCGCTCCGCCAGCACCGCCTCGAGTCGTCGGCGATCCTGCAGCGCCGTGTCGCCGTGCCCGATCTCTTCACGGACGAGACGCCACAGGCGCTGCGCCCCGTCGTCAAGATCGACGGCCGGGCGGTAGACGTGGCGCGTCCCTTCGCGCCGCACGTCGATCCAGCCGCCCTCGACGAGCACCTTAAGATGCCGACTGACCGTGCTTTGCGGCATCTGCAGCACGCGGCAGAGCTCGGACACCGACAGCTCGTGGGCGTCGAGCAGCCGCAGCAGGCGGCAGCGGGTTGGCTCCGCAAGCTGAGCGGCGTAGTCGAGAATCGGCGGGCGGGCAGTCACGGGTCGAGGCTTTTTCGCTTGGTGAAGGTCGGATCGGAAGGTGTTCGGTCGGTCGCGCTGAGTGCTCGGCTGTGTTGACTGCTATGTTCGTTGCGCATCGCGAGCTGGATGATCCGTCCATCCGGATGGAATGATATTCAGTGAGGCTGCCGACGTCAAGCCCCGACGGCCCGGGACAGAGATCCGACGCTCGGCACCCGGCGCCTCGCTCCCGGGACGCGTAGAATCAAGAGATGAATGTGCATCGGCAGATCGGAGCGGAGTCGAGCTCCTGGCGACGATGCACCAACCGATCGAGCCGCCGGGATGGCTACAGCCTCTTGGAGGTGTTGATTGCGTCGGTCATCTTGCTGACGATCTTGGTTGCGACGAGCGGCATGCTGTCGACGCAGACGATCCTCGATCGGCGCGCCCGAGGGCAGCGCGAGGCGGTTCGCTCGCTCGAAGCGCAGCACGAGGCCATCCGCGGCGGTCTCGCCGTGCCGCTTGCCAACGGTGAGCACGCTCTCGCCCCGGTGCTCGAGCCCGGGCCACCGGTCGAGAACTTCAGCCTGACGCTCGAGGTGGAAGGGCGCGGCCAGGGGCTCTATGCCGGCACGCTCATCGCGCGCTATGAAATCGCTGGCCACCCGTCGAGCCGCCGACTGGAGATCTTGTTTTGGCGTCGCTGAAGTCGAGCGCAGTCCGCCGGTGCCGCCCGCGGTCCGCCCGCCGCGGCATCAGCCTGCTCGAGATCCTCGTGGCGCTGGTGCTCCTGACCGTGCTCATGACCCTCGTGTACCAGCTCCTGCTCGCCGGCCTGGCGGAGGTGTCTCGCTCGGGTCGACGGCTGACCGATCCGCAGGCCGAGGCGACGCTGGCGCGTTTGCGCGTGGACCTGCGCGGGGGGAGCGAGGTGGCTCTGCCGCCGTTCACCGCCGAGCTCTGGCAGAGCGGGCCGCTGCAGATCGATGGCGTGGCGGCCGGCGGCTCGGTGCTGTGGGTGCGCGACGGTGATGTGCTGCAGCGAGGCACGTACGCACCCGGCGAGTTCGCGCCCTCGAGCTTCTCCCCGGCGATGCGCGGCATTCGCGGGTTTCGCTGGCGAACCCTGGCGGGGAGCGGCGGGCGGATGATCGAGGTCGAGCTGACCTGGGACGAAACGCCGCCGCTCGGTGGTTCGACCGCAGCCGGTCAGCGCGAGCGGCTCGAGAAGATCCAGCGCACCTCGACGGCTGTGGCGTTCTTGCGCGGCGACGGTGGAGAAGATTGGTGAGAAGCGGCCTGCGCTCTGCCGGTTCGACGCCTGCTCGACGCGATGCGGGCTGGGCTCTCGTCGCGGTCCTTGTGGTTGCGGCCCTCCTGCTCGGCGCCCTCGGTTTGGTGGCGGCGGCACTGCACGAGAGGATGTTCGAGGTGCGCAGCGCGGATCGCGATCTGCGGCTGCAGGTGCTGGTCGATTCAGGGATCTCCGTCGCCCTGCAGCGGCTGCGCGGCAACTTCTTCCACGTCGGCAGCGAAACCTTCGAGCTGAACGGCGGCAGCGCGGAGGTGACGATCGCCCTGTCGACCAAAGACCGGCACCGCGATGTTCGGGTCGAAGCTACCTGGGGAGGCGCCCGTCGGGTCGCGGTGGCCGAGATTTTTCGCGAGGACGCGGCGTCATTCCCCGAGGTCGTCTCGTGGGGGCCGGGCTCGCGGGACCCGGACGAGGATGGCGAGGACGATGAGGAGGACGAGCCGGACGGCCCGATCCTGCCGCCGATCTTTCCGCCGCCTTAGATCGTCAGTCGTCGACTGAATCGCCGGTCAGCAGGTCGCCGGCTGCCGGGTCGTCCCCGGCCGGGTCACCCGGGCCGAACGCGTCGGCTTCGATCGGCTGCACGACGCAGGTGAGAAGGCGCGACACTTCCTCGACGCGATCGCGCGGCACTTTGAGCGCCGCCCCCTCAGGACTGAAGCCACCCATGCCCGGTCCGAAGATGCCGACGTCGGCGCTCTGCACCAGAAACGGGATGCCGTGCTCATCGAGGGCGTGGCCGACGGTCTCGGCCTCGTAGCGGGAGGGGAAGCGGGCGATTTCGACGAAGTCCATAGCGGCTCCCGTGGCGGTGTTCGAGGTCAGCCGTCCCTCGAGGGTCGGCCGATGGGCGCGCGGGCGTAGCGCGCCACCGTGGTCAAGATCTTGATGCCTGCGAGGACCGAGCCACGCACGGTGCCGGTGATCTTCGACACCCCGACTCGTCGGCGATAGCTCACCGGAACCTCGACGACGCGCAGGCTGAGGCGCACGGCCTTGACCTGCATCTCGGCGGTCCAGCCGAAGTCGGGATCGCGCATGTCCAAGCGCTCGAGCGCCGACCAACGGATGGCGCGAAAGGGTCCGAGATCGGTATATCGATGGCCGTAGAGGCAGCGGATCAGAGTGCAGGCGATGACGTTGCCGACCCGCGCCTGGGGGAGAAGCGCTCCCGGCTCGCGGCGGCCCAGCAGCCGAGAGCCGATCACCAGGTCGGCTTCGCCGCTCAAGATCGGCGCGACCACCTGACCCAGCTCGTCCGGATGGTCGGAGTAGTCGGCGTCGAGAAATACGACGATGTCGGGCGCCCCAGTGTCCCTCAGATGCCCCAGGCCGGCCAGACAGGCGCTGCCATAGCCGCGGCGGGCGGCCGGCACGACCTCGGCGCCCAGCTCACGGGCCACCTCCGCCGTGCGATCCGCCGAGCCGTTGTCGGCCACGACGATCCGGCGGATCCGATCCCGCGGAAGGTCGCCGAGCACGAGCGGCAGCGAGCGCTCTTCGTCGAGCGCCGGCAGCACGACGTCGATCGACAGACTGGCGGGAGAGGGATCTGTGCGGTCCGCGGAGCCGGAGCGTTCGGTCGCCATCGCACGAACTGTCTCATAGTCCTGTTCGCTCGTTGCATCCGTTCTTCGCTGGCTCGGCGTCGCTCAGGCCTCGCCCAGTCAGGGCTGCGGCGCTGCTAAGATCCCGCGCGCATCGTGGCGCGCCGTCCGGATCTCCGGTCTTCCACTCCAGCGGCCGCGTTTGCCTCCAGCCATGCCGATCGTTCCGCATCATGACGCGACGCCTCTCGTCGGCGACCGAGTGTTCCTGGCGCCGAGCGCTTGGGTGACGGGTGAGGTCACGATCGGCGACGACGTGTCGTTCTGGTTCCACACCGTCGCGCGCGGAGACGTCCACTGGATTCGCATCGGCGACGGCACCAATGTGCAGGACGGCAGCGTGCTGCACGTGACGCATGAACGCTTTCCGCTGTCGATCGGACGCGGGGTGGTGATCGGCCACGGCGCGGTGGTTCACGGGTGCACGCTCGAAGACGGCTGCCTGATCGGGATCGGCGCGCGGGTGCTCGACGGCGCGGTGGTCGAGGCCGGGGCGCAGGTGGCTGCAGGAGCGGTCGTGGCGCCGGGAGCGCGGGTTCCGGCCGGCCAGCTTGCGATGGGCGTTCCGGCGCGTGTGCGTCGCGCCTTGACCGATGCCGAGCGTCGAGAGATTGGGGCCATCCGAGACCGTTACGTGCGCCTTAAGGACGACTACCGTCGGATGCTCGGCGACGGGATCGAGCCGGTGAGCGCTCGGCGACCTTGAGCCCGCAGCGAGCTTCAGTTCCTCGAGCGCCTTGATTCTTTTCGACAACTGAATCGCATTGACCGGTGTCTTGTCGCGAACCGTGTTTCGTTCCGAACCACGGTTCGTCTCGACACCTCGATGCGTCTTGCACCGCGAGCGCCGCGCATTCGTGAGCGCCCGGGAGATTCCAAGATGACCGAAACCTCTCTCGAACGACGGCCGGCGGGCGAGCTGCGCGCCGCCGACATCGGCCAGCGCGTGCGGTTGCAGGGCTGGGTGCATCGCCGCCGCGATCTCGGCGGCCTGCTCTTCCTCGATCTGCGAGATCGCAGCGGTTTGGCGCAGGCGGTGGTGTACCCCGATGACCATCCGGAGCCGCATCGACTCCTCGGACCGGTGCGCGCCGAGTGGGTCGTCGAGCTTGAGGGCGAGTTGGTCCGCCGCGAGAGCCCGAATCCAGACCTGCCGACCGGCGAGGTCGAGGTGGTCGTTGACCGCGCCGAGATCCTGTCGCCGTCGGACGTGCCGCCGATCGAGGTCGAGGGAAAGATCGACGCCTCCGAGGAGCTGCGGCTCGAGTATCGCTACCTCGAGCTGCGCCGGCCGGAGCTTCAGGGCAACTTCCTCCTCCGTGATCGCGTCGTGCTCGGTGTCCGCAACTATCTCCATCGCCACGGCTTCGTCGACCTCGAAACGCCGATGCTGACGCGCTCGACGCCCGAAGGCGCGCGCGACTACCTGGTGCCGAGCCGCGTGCATCCGGGCCGCTTCTACGCCCTGCCGCAGTCGCCGCAGATCTTCAAGCAGCTCCTCATGGTTGCTGGCTTCGAGCGCTATTACCAGATCGCTCGCTGCTTCCGAGACGAGGATTTGCGCGCCGATCGGCAGCCCGAGTTCACCCAGATCGATCTCGAGATGTCGTTCGTCGACGAAGAGGACGTGCTGACGCTGGTCGAGGGCATGATCGGCGAGATCCTGCCGCTCGCCGGCATCGAGGTCGAAACGCCGCTGCGGCGCTTGACCTACGCCGAGGCGATGGCTCGCTACGGCAGTGACCGTCCGGATCTGCGCTACGACCTCGAGATTCACGAGCTGACGGACGTCTTGGGCGACACTGGCTTCCGCGGCTTCCGGGCCGCTGCCGAGAGCGGCGGGACGATCCGCGGCTTCGTGGTTCCGGGGGCTGCCGACGCCAGCCGCAAGCAGGTCGACGGCTGGGCCGAGGTCGCGCGGCGCTACGGTGCGGCCGGCGCGCTGACTCTGCGCCGACGCGGCGGCGAGCTTCAATTCACCGTCAAGACCGCCCTGGAAGAAGGCGAGAAGCAGGCTGCCGCCGAGCGCCTCGAGCTCGGCGAGGGCGATCTGGCGTTAATCGTCGCCGGTGATCCGAAGACGACCGCTCGGTCGCTCGGGGCGCTGCGCCAGCATCTGGCGCGAGAGCGCGATCTGATCCCGACGGGTCGGCATGCCTTCCTTTGGGTCACCGAGTTCCCGCTGGTCGAGTGGGACGAGGAGGCCGCGCGCTGGACCTCGCTGCATCATCCGTTCACCGCGCCCGATCCGCGCGATCTCGAGCTGCTCGACCGCGAGCCGACCGATCCGACGATCGGCTCCATTCGCTCCCGAGCCTACGACCTCGTGATGGATGGCTTCGAGCTGGGCGGCGGGTCGATCCGAATCCATCGCTCGGACGTGCAGCAGAAGGTCTTCGGGCTCCTGGGCATCGACGCCGAGGAGGCGAAGGCGCGCTTCGGTTTCTTGCTGGACGCGCTGCGCTTCGGGGCGCCACCGCACGGCGGCATCGCCCTCGGCGTCGATCGGACGGTGATGCTGATGGCCGGGGCCTCCTCGCTGCGCGAGGTGATCCTCTTCCCGAAGACGACCTCGGCGACGTCGTTGATGACGCGGGCGCCTTCGCGGGTCGATCCTGCACAGCTCGAGGAGCTGGGCATCGAGATCGCCGCGACGGTCGAGTCTGACGCCGCGGACGCAGACGCCAGCTCGCCCGACGACGCCAGCTCGCCCGACGACGCCGGTTCGCGCGACGACGGCACCGGTCGGTGACGCGGCGAGAGATTGCTCTGCGGCTCGACGGGCCGGGCGCCGAGCCGACGACCCGGATCCTGGTCGGCGACGATCTGCTGGGCGACTCCGAGGTCGTCGAGCGCGTCGCGCCCTGGCTCGCCGAGCGAACGCTGTTCTTCATGTCGAGTGGGCGCATCCTCGGGCTGCACGGCCGGCGCCTGGCGCCCCTGCTCGCCGCTGGCGCCCGCGCGGTCGAGCTGGAGGTGCCGGACGGCGAGGCGGCGAAGTCGCTCGATGTTGCCGGCAGCCTGTGGGCAACCATGCTCAGCCGAGGAGGGAAGCGCGATAGCCGCATGCTCGCCTTCGGCGGCGGCAGCGTCGGTGACCTGGCGGGCTTTGTCGCCGGTGCGTTCCTGCGCGGCATCGCCTTCGCGCAGGTGCCGACGACGCTGCTCGCGCAGGTCGACGCCTCGGTTGGTGGCAAGACCGGCCTCGATTTGCCGCGCGGCAAGAATACCGTTGGCCTCTTCCATCATCCGCCATGGGTGCTCGCTGACACCTCGGTGCTCGGGACGCTGCCGAGGGAGGAGCTGCGCTCGGGTCTTGTCGAGGTGGTGAAGATGGCGGCGTTCCTCGACCTCGACCTGCTCGCCCGGGTCGAGCGCGACCTCGAGGCGATCTTGGCCGCCGAGCCGGCGGTGCTCGTGCCGGTCGTGGCGGCCGCGGTGGCTGCCAAGACGGCGGTGGTCGAGGAGGACGCAACGGAGGGCGGCCGGCGTCGGATCCTCAACTTCGGCCATACGCTCGGGCACGCGATCGAGGCGCGCCTCGGCTACTCCGGCCTGCGCCATGGCGAGGCAGTCGCGTACGGGATGCTCTTCGCGTTGCGCCTGGCTGAGCGGCGGGGCAGCGTCGATGCCGGAATTGCCGGGCGGCTGCGGGACCTTCTCGGCCGCTTCGACCTGCCGACGCTGCCGGTCAGCATCGAGGACGCCGAGGCGCTCGTCGACCTGGCGCGCGGTGACAAGAAGGCGACGGAGCGAGGCCTGGTGTGGATTCTGCCGAGCGCCCCGGGCGACTCGCCGTTCGTGTCGGATCTCGGGGACGAGGTGGTCCTGGACGAGCTTCGACGCTTTCTCGAGGACCCGTCCGGGCGGCCCTGACGTGGCGCTGAGCGGCTTCGGTGCTCGGCTATACTGCCCGCCGATGTCGTCCGTCGCTCGGCTCTCCGCCCTGACTCCCCGACGGCGGTGCCTGCGGCCGGTGATCGGCGGCCTGGCGCACGCCGCGAGGAGATGCGCGCGTTGAGCGGACCGCCAGCGGAATCCTCGGCGCCGGCCGAGCCCTCGGCGCCCAGCCGCCCGCGCGGTGCCGGGAGTCTCCGGCGCCCTCGCCGCCGTCCACGATCTGACGGCGACGGCAAGATGCGGGTTCGCCTCCGGCATCTGCTCTTCGCTCTTCTCTTGGCGTCGTCCGTCCTGCCGGTCCTGTTCTCCAGCTTCCATCTGATCCAGACCAATCGAGAGACGCTCAAGACTCAGGAAACGGAGCTGCTGACGCATTCCGCGCAGGCCTTCGTCGACAGCTTGAGCCAGGATCTCGTCGTGCGGCGCACGGAGCTCGAAGCGCTCGGCCGCGGCATCGTCGCGCCGCCGGGTGCCGCCTCGCTCGAGGAGCGGCTGCGCTCCGACTGGGTGGTCGATCAGCTTCGCGCGCTCGCCGCCGAGCGCCAGGACTTCCTGGTCTTTAGCGCGCTGTCGCAGAACCGGCGCGGCCCGAGCGTCGGCACCGACTTGGCGCCGCAGGTGCGCCGCGCGCTCTCCGAATCCTTCGACCGTGCCCTGCGCACCGAGAACGTTGTCTACCGCTTCGCTGCGGTGTCGCCGACGCAGGAGCCGGCGGTCGCGATTACGGTGCCGATCGAAGAACCGGGTGGCGATGAGACGCTGGTGCTGCAGGCGCTGGTGCCGTTCGACTTCGCGGCGCGCTCGAGCGGTGGCGAAGACTTCGGCCTCGACGACTTCTTCTTGGTTGACAGCGACGGCAGGCTGCTGTGGTCGTCGGGTAGCAATCCACTGATCGAGAGCGCGCTGCTCGAATCCGAGCTGGTCGCCGACTTCGCCCAGATTCCGTTCAGCTATACCCGCGAGTACGACCTGCGGCTGGGCGAGGACGTCGAGGCGACCCTCGCCCGCGTGGTCGAGGTGCGCGAGACCGGCTGGGGCTTGGTCGCCCACAAGCCGACGGCCTCAGCCTTCAAGGAAGTTCGCGAGATGATTGTCAACACGGTCCTCTCGACGCTGCTGGCCGTTATGCTGGCGCTCTTTTTTGCGCTGATCGCCGCGCGCTGGTTCAGCCGGCCGATCCAGCGCATGGCCGCGACCAGTCATGAGATCGCCGCCGGCGTCTTCGACCGTCGCGTATCGATGGACGGTTTGGTGACCGCCGAGCTGACCGACATGGCGCGGGATTTCAACCGCATGAGCGACACTGTCGAGCGCTCGATCGATCAGCTTCGGCAGGCGGCCGAGGCCAATCGGGCCCTCTTCGTGTCGTCGATTCGCGCGTTCGCCGCCGCCATTGACGCCAAAGATCCCTACACTCGCGGCCACAGCGAGCGGGTGGCGGCGCACAGTCGCGCGATCGCCCGCTATCTCGGCCTGGCGAAAGACGTGCAGGAGAAGGTCTGGCTGTCGGCGGTGCTGCACGATGTGGGCAAGATCGGCGTGCAGGATCGCGTGCTGCAGAAGCAAGGTGTCTTGACTCCGGAAGAATTCGAGCAGATGAAGCTGCATCCATCGATCGGGGCGGACATCCTGGAGCCGATCGCTGCGCTCTCCGAGATGATTCCCGGCATCCGCTGGCACCACGAAGCGTGGAACGGCACCGGCTATCCGGATCGGCTCCAAGGCGATCAGATCCCGCTGATGGCGCGCATCATCGGGGTCGCCGACACTTTCGACGCCATCACCACGAACCGGCCGTACCAAACCGCCTCGTCGCCCGAATATGCGATCGAAACGATCCAGAAGCTGACCGGCAGCAAATTCGATCAGACGGTCGTCCACGCTTTCTTGTTGGCCTGGAAAGAAGGTCAGATCCTGGTTCACTCGCGGCCGCAGGCCGTCGCGCCGCCGGCCGTCGCTCAGGGCGCGAGACCCTCGTTGCGTCCGAATCCCGCGGTCCGCTGACCGCTTCGATCTCTCAACGTCCGCTCCGAGCCCCTATGCCGTTTCAATACACCCTGGCCAATCTCCTCGCCAACAACGACGGCGCGCTCGCCGTCATCTTTCTCGACGAGACCGGCGAGACCGTCGACCTCGCGGTGGCCGATTTCACGCCGTACGAGATGAAGATCGTCGGCGCCTACGTCGGCATCTATCTCCGCCAGGTCGAGGGCATGCTGGCGGCCAACAGCCTCGGCAAGACCGAGGTTCTGCATATCGAGAAGCAGCGGATCCATCTGTTTGCCACGCCTCTTCCCGATGGCTACTATCTGCTGCTCGTGCAGGAGCGCCCGGCGCTCGTGGCCCGCTCGCGCGCCACGCTGCTGGACGCACGCGACGAAATCACCCGCGAAATCTTCAGCTGACTCGGCGGTCGATCCGCCCGCTCGCGGGGATCGACCGGGTGCCCAACGCCCTTCGGAGCCTTTCGTCCATGACCGATTCCAAGCGACCGACCGATGCGCCTCGGGCGGACGGCGACGCGGCCCATTCGGCAGGCGTCGACGACTTCGATCTGGCGCCCGAGACCGAGTTCCCTTTCGAGCAGGAGAAGAAAGGCTTCTGGAAGAAGCTCAAGCGTGGGCTCTTGATGACCCACACCGAGATGATCGAGCGCATGGATGCGGCGGTCTCGGGCCGCGCCGTCCTCGACGACGAGACGCTCGAGTATCTCGAAGAGAGCCTGATCTCGAGCGATCTCGGGGTCGAGACCTCCCTCGAGCTGGTCGAGAAGGTGAAGGCGGAGATCAAGCCGGGCGAGACGCGGGATCTCTTCCGCCTGCGTCAGATCCTTGCCGACGAGGTGGCGATCAAGCTCCTCGACGCGCCGCGCCCGAGCCTCGGCGGCGGCCTCGACGTGCCGGTCGTGACGCTGGTCGTCGGCGTCAACGGCGTGGGCAAGACGACCTCGATCGCCAAGCTGGCGCGCTGGCATCAGGAGCGGGGAGAGAAGGTGCTGCTCGCGGCTGCCGATACCTTCCGCGCCGCCGCCATCGATCAGCTCGCGCTTTGGGGTGAGCGCCTCGACGTCGACGTCGTCCGCCAGAATCCAGGCGGCGACCCGGCCGCCGTCGTCTACGACGCGCTGCAGGCCGGGCGCGCGCGCAAGGCCGATCAGGTGATCGTCGACACCGCCGGTCGCCTGCACAACAAAGAGCACCTGATGAAGGAGCTGCACAAGATCCGCCGCGTCATCGAGCGCGAGGCGGAGGGTTGGCCGATCTTCACGCTGCTCGTGCTCGACGCCACCACCGGCAGCAACGCGGTGCAGCAGGCGCGCGAGTTCAAGAAGGTCGCCGAGGTCGACGGCGTGTTGCTGTCCAAGCTCGACGGCACGGCGAAAGGCGGCATGGCGGTGGCGGTGGCGAGCGAGCTGCGGCTGCCGATCCTCTTCCTCGGCGTCGGCGAGCAGCCCGATGACTTGATCGAGTTCCGGCCGCGCGAGTTCGCGTCGGCGCTCTTCCAGTGACCGTGCGACGTCCCGCTTCGGCGTCGCGTCCTGCGGGCGCGAGCGATTGAGCGATGCCGTCGATCTCGCGCACCTGCGCCGCGCTCTTCAGCTGGCGGCGCGCGGGCGCTTTCGCACGTCGCCCAACCCGATGGTCGGAGCGGTCATCGTGCGAGACGGTGAGGTAGTCGGCGAGGGCTGGCATCGGCGCGTTGGCGGTCCGCACGCCGAGATCGAGGCGTTCCGCGACGCCGGCGAGCGCACGCGCGGCGCCACGCTCTATGTGACGCTCGAGCCGTGCGACCACCACGGTCGCACGCCACCTTGCTCCCTGGCGACGATCGAAGCCGGCATCGCGCGGGTTGTCGCCTGCCACCGCGACCCCGATCCGCGCGTTGCTGGCGGCGGCTTCTCGCGCCTCCGAGCGGCGGGTGTCGAGGTGATCGAGGGGCTGAGAGTCGAGGAGGCGGTGCGGCTGAACTGGAAGTTCTTGACCTCCGTCGTTCGACGTCGGCCGGGGGTGACGCTCAAGTGGGCGACCAGCCTCGACGGCAAGATCGCCACTGCCGCCGGCGATTCCCAGTGGATCTCGAGTCCGGCCGGCCGGCGCTGGGCGCTCGAGCTGCGCGAGCTGCACGACGCGATCTTGGTCGGCAGCGGCACGGCGCTCGCCGATGATCCGCGGCTCGATCGCCGGCTGGGGAAGGCCGACGGCCCGATCGTGCGGGTGGTGATGGACCGTCGCCTGCGCCTCCAGCCGGAGGCGCGACTGTTTCAAGTCGACGGACCGGTGCTGGTGTATGCTGCCCAAGCGGCCGATGCTGGGCGCCGTCGAGCACTCGAGTCTGCCGGCGCCGAAGTCGTCATTCTGCCGACCGTCGACCCGCCGAGGATCCTGAGCGACCTCGGGCGACGGGGTCTTCGCAGCCTGCTGGTCGAGGGCGGCGGTAGCATTCTGGCGGCTTTCGTCGAGTCTGGTTGCTACGATCGCGTCGAGGTGTGCTGCGCTCCGGTGCTGATCGGCGGCAGCCAGGCGCTCGGCCCGCTCGCCGGGCGCGGCTTCGAACCACTCGCCGCGGCGCCTCGTCTGACCTCGCTCGAAACCCGCCGTCGCGGCCCCGACCTCATCCTCTCCGCTTTCGAATCGTCATGTTTACGGGACTTGTCCACCAGCGTGGTCGGCTGACCGCCGACCCTCAACCGGCCGGGGCGGAAGGCTCGGGCGCTCGCCGTCTGCGCCTCGCGCATGGTGCCGATCTCTCTGATCGCCTCGAGGTTGGCTCGAGCCTGGCGGTCGACGGCGTCTGCCTGACGCTGATCGAGGCGACGTCCGGCGCGTCCGTCGTCGAGCTGTCGCCGGAGACGCTGGCGCGCACCGAGTTGGGACATCGTCGCGCAGGCGATGAAGTCAATCTCGAACCGGCCCTGCGCAGCGGCGACGCGCTCGGCGGCCATTGGGTGCAGGGACATGTCGACGGCGTGCTGGCAGTCGTCGAGCGCGAGGACCTGGGAACGCATCGGGAGATCGCGTTCGAGCTGCCGCCCGACTGGGCGCCCTATGTGGTCGAGAAAGGCTCTGTGACGCTCGACGGCGTCAGCTTGACGGTCTCTCGACTAGCCGACGACCGCTTCTGGACGGCGCTGATCCCACACACGCTCGAGGTGACCACCCTCGATCGCCTCGAGGTCGGATCGCGGGTTCATTTCGAGGCCGACATCCTGGCGAAATACGTGCGCCGAGCCCTCGACGCCGCCGGACGCCTCGCATGACGGCAGGCGCACGAGACGTTCGGTGCTCGCGATGAGCGAGTCGACCACCGCCGCGTCGCGCGACGGCGTCCTGGTAACCCGGGTTGTGCCGCAGCTCCCGGAGCCGTCGCGCCTGTGGATCGCGCACGTACCTCGGTCCTGGCGGTACCACGACGCCTCCTATGTCGATCTGGGGCGGGGACGCCTCAGCCGATCGCGCCGGGTCGCTGCCGAGCCGCCGGTCGTCATCGAGCCGGCAGCACTCGACGATCTGCTTTACCTGCCGCCCGTCCGCGAGGATCTGCGTGCGGCGCGCGATGCCGCGGTCGCCGAGCTGAGTGCCGCGGGCACGCCGGTCCTCGTGCAGGTGCGGCCCGGAGAGGCACCGCCTGAAGGCGCCACCGTCGTCGTCTGCGACCTGCTCGGCGTGCTGCTCGACGGCGAGTCCGAGCGCGTTGCCGAGACGCCGGCGGGTGCCATCGCGCTGTGGCCGCTGATTCCCGGACTGAGCGATCATCCCGGCCTGCGCGACGAAGCCTTCGAGATGCTGCGCGCGGTCGGTGTCGACCAGGTGCACTGCGTTGTCCCGAATCTGGACTCCAGCGAGCGACGCCAGCTCGCGGAAGGTCGTGGCGAGGATGTCTTCGACGCGCTCTTTCACGGCACGCCGCCGTCGGAGCGCCAATTCGCCATCGCTGCTCATGAACACGGCCTTGAGCCGCTGCCGCCTCGGCCGGCCATCGGCGCCACGGAGCGTCGGCAGACGCAGCGCGATCTGGCGGCGGCCTTGGCCCTCGCGGGTGAGCTTTGGCTGCGCTGCGGCCGCTCGACTCTCCAGGGTCAAGGTCTCCTGCGGGCGGCGCGGGGCGTCGAAAGCTCGTCGCGCGATCTGCGGGCGCTCCACCGCGAGAAGAATCTCCACCTGATGAGCTGGCTGGACTCGGAGAGCCTCGAGATCGTCCGCGAGCTGCTCGACGAAGGTCGCTCGCAGCGTGTCGAAGAGCTGCGCAACGAGTGGCTGCGGCTCGATCCGGCCTCCTGACGATGCTTTCCGATGCGGCGGCCGATGCTCGGCCCGTCGACCTGCGCTCCGACACCGTCACGCGGCCGGATGCACGCATGCGGCGAGCGATGGCCGAGGCCGAGGTCGGTGACGACGTCTTTGGCGAAGATCCGACGGTCCGTCGGCTGCAGGACGTGGTTGCCGAGCAGCTCGGGACGGAGGCTGCTCTCTTCGTGCCTTCGGGAACGATGGGCAACCAAATCGCTCTGCATCTCGCCGCGGAGCCGGGGAGCGAGGTCTGGTGCGCTGACGACAGCCACGTGGTGCTCTACGAGATGGGCGCCATGGCGGCTCTTTCCGGCCTGCAGGCGCGGACGGTTGCGGCGCCCGGCGGCCTGCTCGACGCCGAGCTCTTGCGCCGTCGGCTGCCTGCGCCGGCGCCGTATCGTGCGCCGGCGCGCGTGCTGGTGGTCGAGAACACCTTCAATATGGCGGGCGGCCGGGTCTACGATCGCGAACGACTCGACGCGCTCCTCGCCGTGGTCGCGGAGCGCGGTCTGACCGCGCATCTCGACGGCGCGCGGCTGTGGAACGCCGCGGTGGCTCTCGGCGTCGAACCGGCGGAGCTCACGCGGGGCTTCGCGACGGTCAGCGTTTGCTTGTCGAAAGGGCTAGGTGCGCCGGTTGGCTCGGTGCTCGCGGGCTCACGCGACGCCATGACCGAGGCCTGGCGCCTGCGCAAGATGTTCGGGGGCGGCATGCGCCAGGTCGGCGTTCTGGCGGCGGCGGCGCTGGTCGCGCTCGAGGAGGGCGCCGAGCGCCTGCGCGCCGATCATCGTCACGCCCGCCGGCTTGCTGAAGGTCTGGCCGAGATTGTCGGTCTGGCCGTCGATCCCACCGCCGTCGAGACCAATATCGTTCTCTGCCGGGTCGAAGCGACGTTCTTCGGCGAGACGGGGGCTGCCGACGGACCTGGAGAGGCGCATCGGGTGGTCACGGCGCTGGCCGATCGTGGCGTCCTGGCGATTCCGACCGCCGCCGACGCCCTGCGCTTCGTGACCCATCGCGACATCGGCGCGCAGGACATCGATCGCGCGCTCGCGGCGATGCGCTCCCTCGCCGCATGATCGCTGGTGCGACGCGGCTCGCCGCGCGGTCGGCGGCGGTGGCGGTGGTCGGGCGCTGGGTCTCGATCCTCAGCCTGGCTCTCTATTTGACGCTGAGCCTGACCGCCTGTGGTTCCGCCGAGCGGCCCAGCCCCGCCGGCGCGGAGCCTCTCGGCGCTCGCCGGGCGGACGCCCCGCCGAATGTCCTCATCGTCTCTCTCGACGCGCTGCGCGCCGATCGCCTGGGCAGCTACGGACACACGCGCGACACTTCACCGTTTCTCGATGCGCTGGCGCGGCAGGGCACGCGCTACTCCCGCGCCTTCGTCAACACGCACGGCACACCGCCGTCGCACGCCACCCTGTGGACCGGGCTCTATCAGGAGACCCACGGCGTTTCGATGCCGTATGCCGATGGCGCGAAGCGCGGACCGCGGCCGCGCGACCGGCGTGACGATCGCCTACCTCCGGAGCTCCCGATCGTGCCCGCCGCCTTGCGTGATGCCGGGTACGCCACGCTCGGCTTTTCAGGCGGCGGCTTCCTGTCGCGCGATTTCGGCTTCGATCGCGGCTTCGACGTCTGGCACGAGAGCCTGAGCCTGCAGCGGGCAGGCCAGCGCCTACTCGCCGAGCTCGAGCGCCAGCGGGGGCACGGTCGTCCGCTCTTCGTCTTTCTTCACACCTACGACATCCACTCGCCCTACGAGGCGCCGCGCCGGTGGCGCCGTGCTTTCGGCGCCCTCGGCTCGGCGCATCTCGGCACCACCCGCTCCCTGCAGCGCTTGACATGGACGCGGGTCGAGCCGGACGGCCCGATCGCGGATCGGCTCGGCCGGCTCTACGACGCCGGCATTCGTCATGCCGACGAGACGCTCGAGCGCCTGTTCGGACATCTCGAGCGCCGGGGCTTTCTGCATCGAACCCTGATCATCGTGACGTCGGATCACGGCGAAGAGCTGGGTGACCATCGCGGCGTGCTGCATCCCGCCACCCTCTTCGACGAGCTGCTCCACGTGCCGCTGATCGTGGTCGGGCCGGGCGTCGAGGCGGGGAAGGTGGAAGAAGCACCGGTGTCGACCGTCGATCTCACGGCGACCCTGTACGCCGCGGCGCGGGTCGAGCCGGCGATCGAGCCGGAGGGCCGCGACCTTTTGGCTGCCGCCGAGCTGCCGCGCTCGCGCGCCGTCTTCTCGCAATATGCACGTCGGCTGTATTCGTTGCGCACGCCGCGCTACAAGCTCGTGCATGTGCCCGAGAGCGGTCGATCGCGCCTCTTCGACCTCCGGACTGATCCAGACGAACGGCTCGATGTTGCGCGCCAGCGTCCCGAGCTGACGGCGCATCTCCTCGGCCGCCTGGAGCGGCTGCGGATCCAGGCGGCGGAGCGCGCTCTCGAGGTGAGGACCGAGGCCTCCGGAGGTCGCCCGCTGGCGCCGGAAACCCGTCGCCGACTGGAGGCACTCGGCTATTTCTAAGATGTCTTCGTTGAGATCGATCGTCGGTCAGGCGATCCGCTCAATCGGTCGTGAACCGCCGACGGCTACGCGCCGTCGTCGAAAGTGGAACGCTCGCTGCATCAGGAATGAGCCCCGGACGATTCGCGAGCGTTGCCTCGCTGAACCATAGGAGATCTGACCTCATGGCCCATGTTCGCCTCTTGGCGTCGCGTCCCTTGGAGGGCCGTCAGCCGACAAAGTTTGCCGCCTGGCAGCGCGCTTTTCTGTGCTTCGCCCTGCTGGCAGCCCCGGCGGCCGCCGACGAGTTTGTCGAAGTGCCTGGCGACGCGACGCTGCAAACGGCATTCTCGCTCGTAGACGACGGTGGCGTGATCGAGGTTGCGGGCGGAACGTACGCGTCGCCGGGCGGTGGCTTCACGATCACCGACTTCTCCAAGAGCTTCACGGTGCGTGCGGTCGACGGTTCGACCGTCACGCTTACCGGAGAGGGAGCGCGCCGCGTGCTCGTCTATCTCAATCAGGGCACGCCGAGCGACGCCTCGATCGTCTTCCAGAACATCGACTTCGTCGACGGGTTCAACACGACCGGCGCGCGCGGTGGCGGCGTGACGCTGGCCGGCGGCCGCATGACCTTCGTCGACTGCGAGTTCCGCGACAACGCGACGCGTGCCTCCAGTACCGGCGGCGGCGGCCTCTTCGCCTTCAACGGTTCGATCGTTCACCTTTTCGACAGTCTCTTCGAGGGCAATAGCTCGCAGAACGAGGGCGGCGGCCTGCGCGTCGGCGACGCGTCGGCCTTCGTTCATCGCACGACCTTCGATCGCAACACGACGGCCGTCAGCGGCCATCGCACGTCGGCCGCCGGGGGTGCCATCCACGCGACCAACGCGACGCTCGATGTGTCCGAGAGCCGCTTCGTGTCGAACTCCTCGGGCTGCGTCGGCGGTGGGATCTTTCTGCTCTCGCCCTGGCAGACGCCGACCGACGTGCCGCGCAGCACCGGGCGCGTCGCCAACTCGACCTTCATCGGCAATGTCGCGCGCTCGGCCAGCGGCGTGACGTGTGATTTTCCGGCGGTCGGAGGTGGGATCCACAGCGAGAACCAGGCCAAGATCGAGATTTATGGTTCCCGCTTCTTCGATAACGAGGCGACCAACGGCGGTGCGGTCAGTCAGTACCGCTCGCAGCTGGAGATCTACGACTCGGAGTTCGAGGGCAACGCGGTAGAGGTGGACGCCGGAGGTCGTGGTGGTCTCGGCGGCGGGATCTTCTCGAACTCGAACGACTCCAATACGCCAGGCGACGACGACGTCGGCATCAACCGCCCGTCGTCTTCCCTGAGAATCGAGGATTCGTCGCTGCGCGGGCGCGACATTGGATTCTCAGCGCGCCAGGGAGGCTGTCTCTTCGCCGAAGGTGACGGCAATCGCACGTTCGGGCGCAACGGCGTTCCGCCCATCGGAACCTCGGCGGAGAATCGAGTGCCGATCGATGTCTTCAGCACTCTCTTCGCCGAGTGCGACGTCGAACAGGAGGTGGGGGACGTCAACGGCTCCGGCGGGGCCATGGAGATGGTCCATGTCGACCTCAACCTGAGGGACTCGTTGTTCATCGGCAACGAGGCGCGATTCGATGTCGCCAACGGCGGTGCGATGCGCTTCCTCCTCGATTCGACGGCCGACATCGTCGGCTCGGTCTTCGCCGCCAATCGCGCGCAGAGCCGAGGTGGCGTGATGTTGATCTCGGGCTCGGAGGTCAACGTGTCGAACAGCCGCTTTTACGAGAACGAGTTGATCACCGGCAACAACGGAGCGGTGATCTTCGCCAACCAGGATCTCGGCTTTGGCCTGGAGACCAGCGGCATGATCACGAACTCGACGTTCTCCGAGCACAACAAGGTCGAGATTTTCGAGCGTGATTATCAGAACGGACCGATCAACTCGATGGTCTTCCAGAACAACGACTTCTTCACCGGTCGCGCGGACGACAACGTCTTCTTCAACGAGATCGACGGCAGTCTTCAGACGCCGGCCGGCCTGAACGGGCTGGTCGTGGTGCGATCCGGGGCTGCCAACTCGGACAAAGGGTCCGGCAACGCCCTTCTCGGCTCGGCGCCGACCCTCGCCGACATCCTCGCCGCTCCGCCGCGGGTCCTGGCCGACGGCGCGGTGGGCGACGCGGTCGACTCCGACACGCCGATCGGCTTTGCCTGGACCGGCGCCGCGCAGGCGACGTTCGACGACGGTTCGGTGACCGGCAACTTTGGTGTCGAAGAGGTCGGCGTGGGTCCGCACACGCTCGAGGTCGACAGCCAGCAGGTCCAGGACACGGTGAGTGCCGCTCCCGATCCGGAGGGGAGCTTCGACGCTGATCCGACGGATCCGTCGCCGGGGCAGGCGACGACGCTCTCCTGGAGCCTCACGGCCGGAAGCTTTCTCGGCGTCTCGATCGATCGCGATGCCTCGAATCCGCCGCAGAGCGCCACCGGCCAAACGACAGTCAACCCGCCCAGCCTGTCGACCGCCTACCGGCTGTTCCTCCTCACCGAGCAGGGCGCGGTCCAGCGGACGATCGCCTTCGACGGCAGCTTCGTCGAAGGGTTGATTTTCGAGAACGGGTTCGAGAGCGGCAACACGTCGGCCTGGGATTGAACGCAAGCTGCGCCAGAGGTCCTGGTCGGTGGAGGGGACCCCACGGATTCCGGCGGGAACGAGCGGTCGGCTAGCGCTGCGGGCCGCAGTCGCTCGCGGCTGTCGGGCGTCTGCTTGCGAAGGTGACACGGATCGTCGGGCGCCACCTGGGGAGGCAGAGGTCCATCCGTTCGGAGCGCGAATGGACCCGCCCAGAGGCCTGCTGTAGACTCTTTCCGAAGGTGCTGCTGCGATCGCCATCGTCGCCAGGTCAACGCTTCATCGCCGATAGGTCTTGCCGAGGATCGATCTGGTGCCGTCAACCATTTCTTGTTTCGCGAGTCTCATCGCTTCGTCCGGAGTCCAGGCGACGGGCGCCACGGATTCCTTCGTTTATCTCCACCAGACCCTGATCGCGGGAGTCTTGGCTCTTGTGGCCGGTGTCTTGGCGTATCTCTCTGCCTTGAGTTCGGAGCGTCGAGAGAAGCGGTGGAGAAAGCAACGGGAAGAGACTGCGGCAGCAGTCTTCGTCGTCCAGTTGAAGGTCCTCGAAGAACAGGTCTCTACCTCTCGAGAATTAGCTGGAGAGTTTCTTGTTCGATTGAATGAAAATCGTTTCGATCGACCACCGGATGATTGGGAAGTGGTTGAGCTGCCGGCCATGCTGACCGAGCCGTGGCACGCACGAATTGGCCTACTGCAGCAGGCCATTTTTCTCATGGAAGATCTCAGGGGCGATATCCTGAGCTACAATCGGGCGGTCGAACAACTCAGCGAATTGCTGTCCAGATCTTCCTCGGAAGACAGCCGCCAAGCAGTTCTGGCAAGCATTCGAAAGCCGCCTCACGACACCATTCCGCAGGCTCTCGCCTCGGTTGAGCGCTGGTCGGAAGAAGTCGAGCAGTCGTCCACAAGTCTAGCCCAAAGCCTGATCGATCAATTTAGTCTCAAGATTGAGGAGCGACAATGAATCGAAGACATCGTTCAGATACAGTCTTTGTCGGAGATGTTCACTCGAGCTGGAGAAGAGAGCTGAAGAACTGGCAGCGAAAGGAACTCCGCGACCTCCTTCACCGGATCTTTGTCAATGAATGTTCACATGATGAAGAGGTTCTTCCGACGCTCTCTTCCGCCGGCAACGGTGTGACGTGTCTTTATTGTGGGCGGTTTGAAGTTCGCTACGAATGCGAAGATCTGGACCGTTTGTATCTGAGGGATTTGCGCTACCGCAGTGGTGAGTCAGTGCTGCAAGCAGCGAGCGTCGCCTGAGACGCTTCCTCCCAGCAGAATGCCGATCTCCCAACAGAATGCCGATGGGAGGTCTCGCCTCCTGACTGCGGGTAGCCGAGAGCACGGAGCTCCTCGGGCTGGACTGAAGCTCGCCGCGTTCGGCATCGCCTGAGCTTGGGCTGCTCGAGCGAGTCCGTGCGTCGAGGAGTCCCTGCTGAGTCTCGGCTTGCTCGGGGCGGGTGTTCGAAAGAACCGTCTGCTCGCCAGGATCGACATCCAGGTCAGAGTGCTCGGTCGACGCCTCCGCGCCGTCGTCGGCAGGCCGATGCACGAGCTTGAGCGCGTTCGCGTCTCGAGGCAACTCTGCTGCGAGGACGAGACGTCCGGAGCGTCACGCGAGGACGGCGCCAGGGCCGGCCTTGCCGGTGTTTCGAGGTTCGCTCTGGCCTGTGCCTTGGCTGCCGGGGCGAACCTGCACGGCGCCGTCTTCGATGGTCACGATGCGGTGAGCGGCGTCGAGCACTCTGGCATCGTGCGTCACGATCAGGACCGAACAGCCGTTGTCGACCGCGAGCTCCGAAAGCAGGTCCACCACTCGGCGTCCAGTCTGGCTGTCCAGAGCGGCGGTCGGCTCGTCCGCCAGAATCAGCCGAGGATTGCCGACCAGCGCTCGTGCGATGGAGACGCGCTGCTGTTGACCGCCTGAGAGATGGGACGAATGCTCGTTGAGGTGATCTTCGAGGCCGACCTTGGCGAGCATGTCCTCCGTCCGGCGGCGCGCTTCGTGCCGCGAAACCTTCGGATGGAGCTGAAACATCAGCTCGACATTCTGCCGTGCGGTCAGAAAACCGAGAAGGTTGTGCTGCTGGAAGACGAATCCGATGCCGCGCCGCAGCCGGTTGCGATCCTTCTCGGAAGCGCGCCGCAGATCGCAGCCGAGCACTGTCATCTCTCCATCCTGCAGCGTGCGCAGGGCGCCAATCAAGGTGAGGAGCGTGGTCTTGCCACTGCCGCTCGGCCCGGAGAGCATCACCACCTCCCCGGCGTCCAGCTGCAGGTCGACTTCGAAGAGGACCTGCTTCTCGAGGCCGCCGCTGCCGAAGGTGTGATTGACGCCACGCGCGATCACGGTCGGACCGACAGGTTTTCTGGACCCGAGGTCGCCTCGAGGCGGGGCCGCCATCAGAAGACCTCGGCCGGGTCGGCCTGCCAGGCCCGACGGACGGCCACCATGGCGGAGAAACCGCACATGATCACCGTCGCGCCCCAAACGCCGAGGGCGCGTGCGGGTGTCATCGACATTGGCATCTGAATCTGTGACTCGGCGAGTTGATAAACGCCCACGGCCAGAGCAAAGCCGGGAAGGTATCCGAAACAGGACAGGCTCAAGGCCTGCCAAAGGACAAGCTTCAACAGATATCCGTCGGTGAAGCCGGTGGCCTTGAGCGTCGCCAGCTGAGGAAGGTGATGCGTGACCTCGGTGTAGAGGATTTGGTAGACCACCACGAAGCCGATGAAGAAGCCGACCACCGTGCCCATGCCGAAGATGAAATCGATCGGAGCGTTGCTGCGGAGAAACGCGATTTCTTCCTCGATGAGCTGGTTTCGACTCAAGATTCGAGCTTCCCTGCCCAGCAGCTCCTGAAGCCGCTCGCGTGCGGCCTCGACGTTGGAGCCGGGGACGAGTCGAACCAGCCCGAGGTCGATCGCGCCAGCGTCTCTCGACGGAAGGAGGCGCAAGAAGTTGGCAGGGGTGCCGTAGAGGTTTCCGTCGACGGAGAACGACACGCCGACGGCGACCGTGTCGATCACTCGAATGCGGCGCCCGTTCACTTCGGCGAAGAGCGGACCGTCCGATGCGACAGATGTCACAACAGGGCCGTAGCTGGTGCGGCTGAGCGCGTCAAAGACGAACTGATCGGCGAGCTCCAGTTCGAGCACGTCGGCGAACCCAGGGAGGTCCACCATGGTTCTGCGTGGCGACAGACCGTAGACGCTGATGGGATGCTGGATGCCGGTCCACGGATTCCTCCATTGGGCTTGGCCCATATAGACCTCCGAGATCGCCGCCACCGCCGGATCCGAAGGCAGTCGATAGAGCAGGCGCCGGGGAAATTGCCCCGAGCGGAAGATGGTCTCGGTCGCCAGGCTGACGACGACGAGGTCGGCATCGAGGCGGTGGGAGAACGCGACGCCGCTGCTGATCGCCCCTTCCCGGATGCCGAGCTGCACCAGCATCAGCATGACGGCGACCACGACGCCCGCCGAGGCAGCGAGAAGCTTCGCCGGCTGATGACTGAGCTGACGCCATGCGACCCCGAGCGACGAAGTCATCGCGCATCACCGGCGGCGGCAGGAGAAGACGGTCCAGTTGCCTCGATGTGAACCAGCACGCGGGCGTTGCTCAGCCCGCGCAGCGTTTCGATCGCCTCCTCCTCGAGATCGATCCTCACTTCGACAACCCGCGCGTCGGTATCGCTCACCGGATCATTGGTCAGCACCGCCATCCGGCCGACGATCGAGCCGATGGCGGCCACCCGGCCGCGGAAGGTGTCGCCAGTGGAGAACAGCTCGACCGTGGCCGCGCGGCCGATCTGAACGCGTTGGATGTCCCCTTCGAAGACCTCAGCGACGGCCTGAAGCCGGCTGACGTCGCCCAACTCCAGCAGGCCGTCGACCCCCGGCAGCTCCCCGGGCCGCGCGTGGATCTTCAGCACCGTCCCGGCGCGGGGCGCCAGGACGCGCGCGGTGTCCAGGTCGGCCGCAGCGATGGCGGCCGTCGCCCGAGCGACCGAGATCTCCGCCCGACGCAGGTCGAGATCGACGCTCCGGACCTGCTCCAGACCGGAGAGGCGGGCGAGTGCCCGTCGATGCTCCTGCCGGGCCTCCGCCACGGCGGATCGCGTCGCGTCGACCGTTTCGGCCGCGACCACGCCGTCCGCCAGGAGGGCAGCCATGCGCTCTTGGGTCCGCCGAGTCGATCGGATGCGATGGACCAGGCGTTGAACCTCCGCCCGCGCCGCGTCGAGCTCGGCTTCCTTGGCGCTGGCTGCGCTTTGTCGCAGTCTGGCTCGCGCCGCCTCGACCTGCGCGTTCGCCTCCTGCATCCTTGCCGCCTTGGTGGCGAAGGAGTCCATGACCGCCAAGACCTGCCCAGCGTTCACGCGTTGACCTTCCTCCACGGCCAGTTCCGCGACGCAGCTCGCTTCGTTGCCTGCCGGGACGCCGACCTTCAGGATCGTGCCCGTGGGCTCCAGGCGTCCGAGCGCATGAACAAGAGGTGGTGCCTCCGCCAGCGGTTCTGCCTCGATCGCGGGACCGGCGTCCTTCGGCAGCGGCAGGAACAGGGCGATGAGTGCGCCGGTGAGGATGAGAAACGCCAACAGTCCCAATCGATGCATGTGGGCTCCCGGGAAGTTCGAGCCAGACCTCGCGATCGTCCCGCGGGCCGGTCTCGAGAGTTTTCCCGTTGGAGCATCTGGCGTAAACGCCAAAAGGCCGACGTTTCTAGCCATCGCGGCGCGGCTTCTTTAGGCTTCAGCCATGGCTCAAGACGCGATTCGTGCCTTCGAAACTTCCTACGGACAGGTGCCAGGCCCTGAACACCGCGGGCGACCGATCGTCGCTCTGCTGTTCCCAGGGATTGAACTGCTGGACTTTGCCGGTCCTTCGGAGGTGTTTCACCTGGCCAACCTAGCGGCCAACCAGCGCACGCCGGGCGCTGGCTATCAATACCAACTCCGATGCCTGTCGCTCGGCGAGACCCTGCGGATCCCGACGACCGCCGGGATCGAGCTGGTCGCCCATGGCGTCGCCGAAGAGCATGACGGCGAGATCGACACCCTGCTGATCCCCGGGGGCGCCATCTCGTCGGTCATCGCTGACGAGGACACCATCGCCGTGGTCAAGCGCCTGGCGATCCGCGCACGACGCGTCGCATCGGTGTGTTCCGGAGCCTTCATCCTGGCCGCGACGGGTCTCTTGAATGGCCGACGAGCAACGACGCACTGGCGCGGCTGCCGCCTGCTCGCCGAGCGTTTTCCAGAGACTCGCGTCGAGTTGGACTCGATCTTCGTTCAGGACGGACCGTTCTACACCTCTGCCGGCAGCACCGCCGGCATCGACCTCAGTCTGCACCTGGTCGAGGCCGACCTGGGCCCCGCAGTCTCCATGCACGTCGCGAAGGACATGGTCGTTTTCCTCAAGCGGCAAGGAGGCCAGGCTCAGTTCAGCACCACTCTAGGAGGCCAGGCTGCCGATTCCAGCCCGCTTCGAGACCTGCTGGCCTGGATTCCGGATCACCTGAGTGACGATTTGCGCGTCGAGAGCCTGGCGGCGCGCGCGCACATGAGTCTGCGGAATTTCGTCCGCCGATTTCCTGAGGAGGTCGGGATGACTCCTGCCCGCTATGTCGAGCAGGTCCGCGTCGAGGCTGCCAAGCGTCGGCTGGAGGTCACCTCACGCTCGCTGGACGAGGTGGCGACCGACTGTGGCTTCGGCAGCGCGGATTCCATGCGCCGGTGCTTCCTGCGCGTTCTCGGCGTCTTGCCGGGGGCCTACCGGGAGCGGTTCAGCACCGGCTTCTCGCGGCCGTCGGCCGGCGCCGATGGGCTGGAGCATTGACAGGTCGGCCCTCTGGTCACTCCGCGTGCTGCTCGCTGGACCGCCGCCCGCGATCTACTGCACGTAGCCGAGGGCGCGGAGCGCCTCGAGCTCCTCGGGCTGGAGCTCGCCGCGCTCGGCATCGCTCGAGCGCGGGCCGCTCGAGCGAGCCCATGTGTCGAGGAGTTGCTGCAGAGCCTCGGCTTGCTCGGGACGGGCCTCGGCAAGCGACGTCTGTTCGCCAGGATCGACGTTCAGGTCGTAGAGCTCGGTCCACGCCTCCAGGCCGTCGTCGTCCGGCCGATGCACGAGCTTGAGCGCGTCCTCGCGCACCGCGTCGAGGCTGTAGCGGCGGCTGATTCCCGGACCGTGCGGAACGCGCGTGGTGGCAAAGGCCGGGAATCGATCCCCATCCTCGAGGCGGAGGAGATCGTTCGGGCGGGACGGTCCTTCGTCGAGTCGCAGGAGCTGCAGAATCGCGCGATCGAGTCGGATCGTCTCGGCCACTGCGTCGACGCGCCCGGGCTCGACGAGGCCCGGCGCGAAGATGAGCAGCGGCACGTGCAGCGCCGGCCGATACAGCGAGCGGCCGTGCTTTAGGAAGCCGTGCTCGAGAAACTCTTCCCCGTGATCGGACATGACGATGACGATCGTCCGTTCGAGCAGGCCACGTGCTTCGAGACCGTCGATCAGACGCCCGAAGTGGTGATCCCAAAACGCGATCTCGCCATCGTATTTGTCGATCAGCCAGTCGAGGTCGGCGGCCTCGACGTCGACGGCGTCCCGGTCGCCCCACGCGGACTCGAGGTGGATCCGATTGAGCGCGCCGGGATCGGCAAAGACTCCGTCGTAGTCGGGGTCGCGCACGAAGCGGGACGCGAAGGGCTCCGGTGAATCGGTGTAGGGATCATGGGGATCGATCGCGTGGAGGTAAGCGAACCACTGCGTCTCGCGATGGCGATCGAGCCAGGCGAAAAAGTCGTCGTGAAGGCGCGGAGCAAGCTCCCACGGCCGATGCTGGAAGACCTCGAAGCCGCGATCGAATCCGTGCGACGGGGCGATCAGCGGGTTGGCACTCGAGGCGAAGGTGGAGAGGCCGGCGCGCTGCAGGCGTTGCGGCAGCAGCAGATGATGCAGCTCGAGCGCCTGACCGTCCGCCCAGCCTCGGTCGCGCGGGTAGAGGCCGGTGAACAATGCGGCGACCGACGGCAACGTCCAGCTCGACGGCGCCAGCGCATGGTCGAAGACCCGTGCCCGGCTCGCGAACGCGTCGAGACGAGGGCTCGTGTCGCGGGTGGCGCCATAGAGTCCCAGATGATCGGCGCGCAGGGTGTCGACCATGACCAACAGGACGTTGCGGCCCGCCTCCGACGTGCGTCTCTCGACGGTTTGGACGCGCTCGGCCGCCAGCGACTGCCAGTAGGCGTGCCAGCCGTCGCCGGCGCCCTCGATGCGGGCTTCGATCTCGACGTCGCGCCCGAGCCAAGGCTCGAGGTCGAGGGTCGCGACGTCGGCGTCGTGCGCCTTCGTCACCTCGAGCGGCAGTCGCGCGACCTCCTCGCCGTCGACCGCGAGCACGAACGTCGCCCGGCCGTCGCCGCTGGCCCCGCGGCGCGACAGGCGAGCGTCGGCTCGCAGCACGTCGCCCGCCTCGACCGTCAGGCGCGCGCGGCGCAGCGGCTGAGTCTTCGGCCCGGGTGTGGTCGACGCCGGCACGCGCAGCAGATCGACGCGGTGTGAGGCCACCTCGATCGTCGCGTCAGGCCGCCGATTCGCGCAGCCGAGGGCGAAAACGCAGAGGATGCAAACGGCCGTCAGTCGGCGCAGAACCATCAGTCCAGGTAGCCCAAGGCGCGCAGCTGGCGGGTCAGCTCGTCATCGATGGTTTCGACTTCGGCGGACTCTTGCAGCTGGGTCGATTGAGTGGTCTCGAGCCACTGGCCGACCTGCGCGAGCAGCCGCTCCTCCGTCTCCGGATCGTCGAGTGGCACCTGCTCCAGCGGGTCGTCGCGATAGGCGTAGAGCTCCGTCGAACCACCCTCGGGGCGCCAGTGCAGGCGATGGCGCGTCGTCGTCACGGTGAAGCGCGTGGCGTGCGGGTCGGAGGTGAACGCCAGCTGCTGCGGCAGAGCACCGCCCTCGAGCAGCGGGCGGAGGCTTTGCCCTTGCGCTTGGTGAGGAATCTCGAGGTCGAGGAGATCGAGAACGGTCGGCATCAGGTCGATCGACTGGACGACTTCGTCGTAGACGCCGGCGCCTCGTCCACCCGGAGCGCGCAGCATGAACGGGATGCGGGTCACAGGAGAGTAGGTCACCGCGTGCAACAGCCGGCCGTGCTCTTGGAAGGCGTCGCCGTGGTCCGAGATCACCACCACGATCGCCTGCTCGAGCAGCTGGCGCTGGCGGAGCACGCCGATGAACTTGCCGAACCACCAATCGACGTGGCGGATGCCGCCGTCGTAGAGCGCCTCGATCCACTGGAGCTGCAGAGCGTCGAGCGGCGATGGTTGACCGGCCTTGTTGCGACGCTCGGCCTCGGACATTGCCGCCGAGACCCCGGCTAGGAACTCGCGGTCCGGCCGCTCGAGGCTCTCGAGGAATCGATCGCGGAAGCGCGCAGGAGAGACCTCGTACGGAGTATGGACGTCGTACGTGTGGATGAAGAGGAAGAACGGTCGTCGATCGCCCGATCGCAGCGTGGAGTCGATCCAGTCGACGACCTTCGGGCCGATCACGCGCAGCCGGCCGCCTTCATCATCATAGGTGTCGAATCCCTGCTCGAACCCGAAGCCGCCCGCCATCAGTCCACCGTCGGCGAACGCGGCCGTGCGGTAGCCGGCGGCGCTCAGCGCTTCGGCCAGTGTCGTCGCCGCGGCAGGAAGGACCGCCTGGTTGCGGAACTTGCCATGCGTCGTCGGATAGAGGGAGGTGAGAATCGACGACTGCGACGGCGGCGTGTTGGGCGCCTGCGAAAAGGTCCAGCGAAAGAACGCCGCGTCGCGCGCGAAGGCATCCAGATGGGGGCTCGTCTCGCGTTCGTAGCCGTACGCCCCGAGCCGATCGGCGCGCAACGTGTCGATGTCGACCACGATGACCGGCACGCCGTCGATCGGCTGCCAGATCAGGCGGGTCCACACCAGCCACGCGCAGACGGCGAGGGTCGCGAGCAGGCAGAACGTGCGTTGGATCATGGAGGAGGAGCGGCGCGGGAGCGCCGATGCGCAACCGGTCGCTCAGCGCGGTCGATGGACCACGAGGTCGATTTCGACCTCGGCGCCGGCCGGCAGCGCCGCCACCTCGACGGTCGAGCGCGCCGGGCGATGGCCGCCCAGCGCCTCGGCATAGATCTGGTTGAGGAGAGCGAATCTGCCGAGGTCGACGACGTAGATGGTCGCCTTGACAACGTCGGCGAAGCTGGCATCGGCGGCTTCGAGCACGTGCGCGAGGTTGCGCATCACCTGACGCGCCTGCGCCTCGAACCCCTCGACGAGTTGCCCGCTGCCCGGATCGATTCCGACCTGGCCGCTGGTGTAAACGAAATCGCCTACGCGCACGGCCTGAGCATACGGGCCGAGGGCGGCCGGTGCCTCTTCGGTCGCGATGGCTTCGAGGGACAGGCGGTCGGACGCAGTCGACATCGACATGGGATCTCCTGAAATGGGGCGGGTCGGCGGATCGAGCGGATCGGCGGCCGACTCCACGACCGCCGAGGCGCCTAAGCGCCGCCGCCCTCGTAGACGCCGATGTACGGCAGGTTGCGATAGAGGCCCGCGTGATCGAGACCGTATCCGACGACGAAGTGGTCGTCGATCTCGAAGCCGCAGTAGTGGATCGGCACGTCGACCTGCCGGCGCGCCTGCTTGTCGAGCAGCGTGCACAGTTTGACGCTCGCGGCGCGGCGGAACTTCAGCAGATCGAGGACAGTACGCAGCGTTTTGCCGGTGTCGACGATGTCTTCGATCAGCAGCACGTGTGCTCCGCTCACCGAGCCGTCGAGATCTTTGATGATTCGCACGTCGTCGGATTCGGTCTGATCACCGTAGCTCGAGGTCTGGAAGAAGTCGACGGAAATCGGCAGATCGATCTGCTGGAGGAGGTCCGAAAGGAAGAAGACCGAGCCCTTCAGCACGCCGACCGCGATGATCCGTTCACGGTCTCGATAGTCGTGCTGAATCTCCGCGGCCAGTTCAGCGACCCGCTGGCGCAGCGCGTCGGTCGAGATCAAAACCCGCGGGCGGGAAGGGGAGAAAGCCGACATCTCATACACTCCAGAGATCAATGGCGATGAGCGGATGATCTTTGCGCGTTCCTCTGCGCTCGAAACGCAGAGGTGTCCGATCGAGATCGCGGCACGCTGGCCCTGATCATCGGCCGATCACGTGACACTCTGCGACCGCGTGTCTCGCCGCGCCCACGCGCCCTCCGATGGAGGAGTCGCCGGGTGGTGCCGCGACGTCGCGACGCATCGCCGGACGGCGATCGGACCTCGACCGGCGATTCCGGAACAGGACGCTCGCGCCCACAGCCTCGAGGGGAGACCCGATGTCGGTTCAGATGCTCAATCAGGTCCACCGGCGCTATATCCGAGCGTCCAACCACTTCAAATCCGCCTGGACATTCCAGCAGTTCGCGCACGGGTTGCGCAAGACGTTCGGGCTGTCGTTCGACTCGCCTGAGCCGCGCCCGGACGAGTTTCAGGAGGTCTACGCCGACCTCAAGAGGGTGTCGCAGAACCTCGCCGAGACGACGGTGCGCGACGCCGACCAGCAGCTCGACGAGATCGCTCGGCGCCTCGGGCAGCTCGTGCAGTTCTTGATCGCGCTCGATGGCGAGGTCTCGCCCGGCACGGTGCGTCAGTTCTTCCAGCGGGTCAAGAGCCACGACGACAAGATCCTCTCGCAGCTGGTCAAGTTCTACCTCTACAGTCGGCAAGACGAGCCGTGGGCGCATCAGCAGCTCGACAAGGCCGACTACCTCGTCACCAAGCTGTGCGAGACGTTCAGCGATCCGCACGAGTCGTTCATGTTGCGCGACCGCACCCACGTCCGCGAAGTGGCGCAGGGCTTGTGGGCGGCGTTGGCGCGGGCCGAACCGAGCGAGACGGCGCTCGAGGAGCGCCGCTCCGAGATCGCCGCCCTGCGCGGAGAAATCGAGCTCGTCGAGTCGATGGATGGCCTGCATGAGGCGCGTCTGGTGCCCCGCTATCGCGACCTCAAGCACTCGCTCGGTGACCAGTACTTTCATCCGCGCCTGTTGCCCGACATTCTGGCGGCCAATCTCGCTCTAAAGAATCACGTGCATCGGCTCTATCAGCGCGAGGAGCAGCGCATCGTTGCCGAATACCAGCAGGTCTTCGAGCTCGAGCGCGACGTTCCGATCGGCGTCCAGCTCGGCGAGGAGCTGTCCGACTTCCGGCAGACAGTGGAGCGCTTTGAGCAGCAGCTCGCTGGCGACGACCTCAAACTTGACCAGGTGGTCGAGCTCAGGCGTCAGGTCCGTGACCTGGTGCCGAAGCTTCGGCCCGGCAGCGCGGCGCATGCCGGCGACCAGCTCGACCATCGTGGGCGGTCCGACGCGATCGCGCCGGCAGCGGTCGAAGAGCGCTCTGGCGCTGGCGTCGCCGAGCAGCGTCAAGCGATCGTGGCGGCCCTCGACGACACCAACGCGACAATCGACGCGGCCAAGATCGCTCTGCTGCCCGAGATCTTCAGTCTCGGCATCGGGCCGCGCGAAGTCACGGCCTATCGGCGGCTCTACGGCGATCTGCCCTGCGACCGCGTCTTCGAGAGCTTCCTCCTCGATGGCGCGGCGCTTCGCGTCCGCGTCGAACAGGACGTCGCCGAGATCAAAGGACTGCTCGATGAGAGCAAGCACGATCGCAACTCAGCGGTCTTTCAGACAGCTCGGGCGACCTGCCGACGCGCCGATCGCGTGCTGCGTGAATACAGTCACCGGCTCGAGCAATGTGTGCTCGAGGGCGACAGCGTCGAGGCGGCCGCCGTGCAACGTCTGCGCATGCGGATGATGCGTGCGTATTCTGGGCTCTGGCTGATGATCCACCGCTGAGCGAGCCCTGCCGACGACTCGCCGCGCACCGGCCGGGCGCTGCCTAGACGCCCGCAGGCGCGAGCAGATCGGGGTGGGCGAGGAGCCGCTCGAAGAGGTGAGCCACGCGGCGCCCGGCCTCGGCACCCTGCGTCAGCACGTCGGCGTGGTCCAGACGCTCGTCGGTGACGCCGGCGCCGGGGTTGGCGACGACCGACAGGCATCCGCAGCGCATGCCCAGGTGGTGGGCGGCGATCACCTCGAGAACCGTCGACATGCCGACGACGTCGGCGCCGAGCCGATGCAGCATCCGCACTTCCGCCGGCGTTTCGTAGCTCGGCCCTGGAACACCCGCGTAGATCCCTTCCTCGACTGCGATCCCTTCGGCGCGCGCGATGTCGAGCAGCAGACGGCGGAGATCGGGGTCGTAGGCTTGCGACATGTCCGGGAACTGCGGTCCCCAGGAGGCCGGGAAGCGTCCCCAGAGCGGATTGTCGCCGGTCAAATTGAGGTGATCCGCGATGGCCACGAGACTGCCGGCACCGAGCTCCGGGCGCAGGCCACCGCTCGAGTTGGTCATCAGCAGCAGCCGAGCGCCGAGCTGAGCCGCCAAGCGGATGGTGAACACGACCTGAGCGCGCGAATAGCCCTGATAGGCGTGCAGCCGGCCCCGTGACGACAGCACGACCCGTCCCGGCACGGGCTCGAGAAGTTCCGCCGTCAGCGGATGGCCCTCGATGCCGACCACCTCGAAGGGCAGGAGGTCGGCCCAGGGCACCGGCTCGGCGAGCGGCTGCCCGAGGTCGATCGACAGCCCGGAGCCCGAGACCAGCAGAACGTCTGGCTCCGGCCAGCCGCGGCGGCGCCAGGCGTCAACCGCAACGTCAAGTTCTCGAACGAGATGGTCCTGGTCCAGGTCGCGCATGATTCGAGGCTAGCAGAGCCCGAGCAACTCAGTCGTTCTGGTCGATGCCACCAGCCCGCGGAAGCGACATAATGAAGCGGCTGCCGACGCCGACCTCGCTTTCGACCCGCAGCTCGCCGTCGTGGAGCTCCACGAGCCGGCGGGCGATCATTAGACCGAGGCCGCTGCCGCCGAACTGACGGCCGGCGAGTCCCTGCTCGAACGTGCCGAAGATCTGGTCGAGCTCGTCCTCGGGAATGCCGACGCCGCGATCCTCGACCTCGATCTCCAGCCGGTCGGCGGCGCCGCGGCCATGGAGCACGATGCGCGATCCCGGCTCAGAGAATTTCACCGCGTTGAGCAGGAGATTGGTCAACGCCTGGCCGAGCCTCTGTGGGTCGACGTCGGCCCGGAGGTCGGGCTCGGTGCGCGTGACGACCTCGATCTTTTTGTCGTCGGCCGCCAGCTTCGGCACCGGCAACACTTCGGCGAAGAGATGCTCCAGCGGTGTCGCGAGCCGCTGTAGGCGGAGCTTGCCGTTCTCGATCGCTTTCGCGTCCAGCAGCTCGCCAAGCAGCTGGGACAGGCCGCGCGCGGCGCCGTGCATCAGATCGAGGCTCCGCTCGAGCGTCTCGGGCGCCACCTTGCCGGCGCGCAGCCGCAGCAGCTCGCTGGTGCCCTGAATGACCGTCAACGGGCCGCGGATGTCGTGCGCCGCGATGCCCAACAACTCGTCTTTGGCTTCGGCCAGCTCAGCGATCTCGTCGGCCTGGCGGCGGATCTCGGCCGTGCGTTCCTCGACCACCGCCTCGAGATTGCGATTGAGCATCGCCAGAGTCTCGCGTGCCTCGACCAACTCGGCGTTGGTGCGGCGCAGGTCGGCGATGCGGCTGACGTTCTCGAGCACGGCCGAGACATGGTTGGAGGCGATCGCGAGCAAGTTGAGGTCCGGCAGCATGAAGGCCGGCAGGCCGAGCCGATCGACGTAGAACACCGCCACCGCGTGCCCGTCGCACCGCGCCGGCGCCGCCATTGCCGTTTCGATCCCGGAAATGCGCGCGCTCTCCGAGGTCGAGAAGCGCTGATCCTCCGGGAGGGAGGTCGAGAGGATCGCACTGTCGCTGTGCGCTGCCTCTTGGACAAAGGTCAAGCTGGGCGGGCGGCTGAGGTCGACGATCTGCGGATCGTGCCAGCCCTGTTCGGCGTCGGCCATCAGCACGAAGATGCGGGCGCGCGGAAAGGCCTGCTGCAGCACGGGCCGCGTTTGCTCGAGAACCTGATTTCGGTCGTCGACCGAGCGCAAGGCCTCGAAGAGGTCAGCGAGCAAGAGGATCCTCGGATCTTCTCGGCCTGGCTCGAGATCCGAGCCCCGCAGCGTGGCGAGTTTGATCTTGACCGTCTGCGAACCGACCGTCAGCGGCGCCGCAAGGGGTCCTTCGTCGCTGGGTCGATCTTTCTGCGAGTCGATCCGGTCGAGCACGATGCGAGCTCGACCGATCTGAATCTCGTCGCCTGGCGTCAGCGGACTCTCCTGAATGCGTTCGCCGTTGAGCTGAGTGCCGTTCAGAGACTCGAGGTCGCGCACGCGCAGAACGTCGCCGTCGCCGTTGATTTCCGCATGGATCGCAGACATGGTCGGCTCGTCGACTCGGATGTCGGCGTCGGCCCGGCGACCGATGAGAAGGCGTGAGCCGTCCCAGGTGTAGCGGCTTTGCTCGCGAAACCGGTCGTAGACGATCAACTGCAGACTGGAGGGCATCGGATGGGGGCTGGGCGACGAACGGCGGGATGGAATCCGAGAGCTGATCTCTCTCCAGCTGCAGCGAACGGACCAAGACGGATCGGCTCCATCATACCACGCAGACCGTTCAGACCGCATTTCGCAAGGCCGCGCTACAATTCCTGAAAAGTGATCTCCCAAGACCTTCCAATGCGACGTCTCGCCGGCACGTCCGGCCGCCTGTCGGCTGTTCGAGGTGCGCCCCCCGACGGCCGACGTCTGGCTTCCCGTCCCTCGGGGTCGTGCACCTCCAAGGGGAACCGATGAAACTGGCCGATGCCCTCGCGTCGATGAAGGCCTTGGCCGCGGACCGCGGTCTGGCGCCTGCCGCGCGTCAGGATCAGATGCTTGCGGAAGCGGCGCGCTTCCTTAAGGCCGCCCTCGGCCGGACCGGCGAGAAGTCATCGGTCGCGATCCTGCGTCACCTCCCCGAAGATGAGCTTCTGACCTTTGTGTTCCCGCCACAGCTCGCCTCGGGCAACGTGATCCCGGTGACTCCCGACAGCTTGGCCGGTCGGGTCGCCGTGGCCGCCGAGCCGAAGGTGTTCAATGACGTCGCCGAACAGCCGCATAAGGACGTCTTCGAGCGGATTCCCGACGGCGAAGGCGTCACGCGAACGATTCAGAAGATGGTGGCGGCGCCTTTGCAGGGTCCTGGGGGCGCAGTGCTCGGGATCATCGAGGTCAACCGCACGGGCCCTTCAGCGGCAGCCGCCGGCCCCGACTTCACACCGCAGGATGCAGCCAATTTGGCGGTTTGCTGCAAGGCGTTCGCGCCGCTCCTGCACCGTCTCTGGATGGCCGCCGAGGTGGTCGCGGACCAACCCGGCTGAGCCGACGCATCGAAACGACGGATGGCGGGCCGACGCTCACGAGCGACAGCGCGCCTCCACACGGAGGAAGAGCCATGAAGCTGGATGTGCAACGCGACGAAGGGGTAGTGATCGTCAGGCTCGACGGCAAGCTGACGATCGGCGAAGGAGACGTGAAGCTGCGCGACAAGGTCGTGCAGCTGCTCGAGAGTGGTGAAAAAAGGCTCGTGCTCGACCTGAAGGGCGTGCGCACGATCGATTCCTCCGGCCTCGGCGAGTTGATTCGCTGCAAGACCACGGCCGAGCGGGAGGACGCGGTGATCAAGCTTCTGCACGTCGAAGACAAGGTCGAGGAGATCCTCGAAATGACCCGCCTGATCGGCGTCTTCGACAACTACAACGATCAGGTCGACGCGGTCGCCAGCTTCCGCTCCTGAACCGCTCCCACCGCCGCCTCGCTCCATGAGGCGGCGTCTTCGGACAGATTCGACGACAGCCAGCGTGCCGCCTCGGCAACGGGTCGGTCGGTGCGCTGCGCGTAGTCGATCAACTGATCGCGACCGATCCGGCCGACGCCGAAGTATCGCGCCTCGGGGTGCGAGAAGTAGAGGCCCGAGACCGAAGCGGTTGGCCACATGGCGTAGTGCTCGGTGAGGTGAACTCCGATCGCCGTCTCGGCGCCCAGGAGTCGCCACAGATCTCCTTTGGCCGTGTGGTCCGGGCAGGCCGGATAGCCAAACGCCGGACGGATGCCGCGGTAGCGCTCGGCGATCAGATCCTCGTTCGACAGCTCCTCGTCGCGGCCAAATCCCCAGGCGCGCCGCGCCTCGAGATGGGTCTTCTCCGCCAGCGCCTCGGCGAGACGATCGGCCAGTGCCTTGGCGAGGATGGCCCCATAGTCGTCATGCTCGGCTTCGAATCGCGCGACGATGTGGTCGAGGCCGAGGCCGGCGGTCACCGCGAACGCCCCGAGAGAGTCGCGCGGCTGTTCGTCGCCCGGCCGCAGCGGCGCCACGAAGTCGGCGAGCGAGCGATACGGCTTGGAATCGTCGATCTTGCGCTCCTGCTGACGCAGCATCGGGAAGCGCATCTGTTCGTCGAGCCCGCCGGCTCGGTCGGACGGCGGCTCGAAGACCACGAGATCGTCGCCGTCGGCAGCGGCCGGCCAGAAGCCCCAGACGGCGCGCGCCTCGAGCTCGTTACCGGCGATGAGCTTGTCGAGCAGTGCCAGCGCGTCGCGATGCAGCTCGCGCGCCTGCGCGCCGAGTCTCGGATCGTCGAGAATGGCAGGGAAGCGCCCCTTCAGCTCCCAGGCGCTGAAGAAGAAGGTCCAATCGATGTAGGGCACGATGTCTGGGAGCGGCACCGTTTCGACTCGCCGACCGAAGAAGTCCGGCGTCGCCGGCTCGGCGCGCGTCCAGTCGAGCTGGAGGCGGCGTGCGCGCGCCTCCTCGAGCGGCAGCGTCGGTTTGCGCAGCCGGGCACCATAGGTCGCCCGCAGGCGCTCCTGCTCCTGACGGTTGTCGTTCGCGAAGACGGTGCGCCGCTTGGCGTCGACCAGGTTCGATACGACCCCAACCGCAAGCGAAGCGTCGAGGACATGCGCCACTTCGTGACCGTAGTGCGGCGCGATCTTCAGCGCCGTGTGTTGCTTCGAGGTCGTCGCGCCGCCGATCAGCAGCGGCAGATCGAGCCCGCGACGCTCCATCTCTTTGGCGACGTGCACCATCTCGTCGAGCGACGGGGTGATCAGGCCGGATAGGCCGACAACGTCTGCCTTCTCTTCGATCGCGCGGTCCAGGATGACGTCGGCGGGCACCATGACGCCGAGGTCGACCACCCGATAGCTATTGCAGCCGAGCACGATGCCGACGATGTTCTTGCCGATGTCGTGGACATCGCCTTTGACCGTTGCGAGAAGGACAGTCGGCGCGTCGTCGGCCTCGGCGTTCGCTGCCTTCTCGGCCTCCATGAACGGCTGCAGGTAGGCGACGGCCTTCTTCATCACGCGGGCGCTCTTGACGACCTGCGGCAG